>JACVGW010000005.1:23883-52744 GCA_018992565.1 Theionarchaea archaeon | reverse complement strand
CTGCAGAGACGAGATAAAGTGGGACGAACAGGAGTTTTCCTGAATAAGGCACTCTCCCCTGATGAGAGTTTCGAGATGGTGTTGAGAATGCTGGCCTCCACCAATACACAGTTAAGGAGACGGGCAGAATAGGAGTTAACCTTCTCCTGTGCCTTAATCTTCACGTATTTCGCAATAATGATACGCAAGTTTATATACTGGCAGTTCAATAGACATGATACATTATTCCCCCGTTAAGAGGGGTATTTGAAAAAGAGAAGAGGAAGTGAAAACATATGAGAACAAATATAGTCACACGAATGAGGGCTTTGACCCTGTTGGTTATAGTTATCCTTTCTCTTACTGTAATCCCTGTTGGGGCTCCTGGTCAGCCATTGCAGAAAGCACCTGACAGACCACTGCAACCTGCTGCCCCCATGGTTTCCATGACGCTGGAAGAAATCAGGGAAATGATACGCGCCAATAAGTATGGGTATACCGTGGGTGAGACCTGGGTTTATGATTTGCCACTTGAAGAGAGAGCCACCCTGATGGGATACCGTCCTCCCTCCCAAGATTTGAGCCACCTGGAAATCACTGATGGGAGTCTGCCACAAGGGTATGTTCCTCGAGCTCTGCCTTCCATCTTTGATTATCGCACACTGGGAAAGGTCACTCCGCCCAGGAATCAGGGGGGCTGTGGAAGTTGCTGGGCCTTCTCTGGTGTTGGAGCACTGGAATCCAAGATACTAGTAGAGGGAGGGCCTGAATACAACCTCTCAGAGGAAAATGTGTTATCCTGTAACGTGTATAATGCTGGCTGCTCAGGGGGAAACGAGTTGATCGCGGTCAACTATCTCACCAAATTTGGTGCTTCTTTAGAGACCTGTGCCCCTTATGATGCTGCAGATGGGACACTGTGTAAATCCTGTGCGTATGTAAGGAAACTGAGTGGCTTCAAGTTCATTGGGACAAACCTGGACAGCGCAGATACAACAAAGGTCAACCTGGTGAAGCAGGCTCTTCTGGACTATGGGCCCCTTATCGTTACCATGGATGCATCAGGACCCGGATTTTCTGCCTATACGGGAGGGGTGTATGAATGGTGGACCCCTTCAACGGAAAATCACGGTGTTCTTTTAATAGGATGGAATGATACTCTAACTCACTCCCACGGGACAGGAGCATGGATTGTGAAGAACTCCTGGGGAACATCCTGGGGAGAAGATGGGTACTTTGCAATTGCCTATGGTGCTGCCATGATCTGCCAGACAGTCTCCGCAGTGACCTTGAGCAGAGCATACGACACCAGTGAAATCACAGTGTACTATGATGAATATGGATACGAAGATTCATTTGGGAGTGGTACCAACACCTGGTGGGGTGCTGTCCAGCTGACGCCGCCAAAAAACGGGATTCTAAAGCGTGTGGAGTTCTGGTCAACTAACAGCACGGTAAATTACCAGTTGTATGTCTATGACAATATCTCCGGAGGTGGACCGTATGGGTTCAATACGCTGCTAGCCTCCCAATCAGGTACGACTACTAAAGCAGGATACTGCTCCGTGCGGCTAGCCTCTCCTCCTCAGGTTAATTCCGGTGATGACATTTTTGTGGCAATTCGATTTAACACCCCGGGATACAATTATCCTGTACCCATTGATGACCATACCCCCATTACCCAGAGATCCTTTGATAGTTCAGATGGGGTAACCTGGTACAATTTAGTCCAGGAGGGATACAATTGGGATATCGGCATCAGGGGAGTCATCGGTGATCCTCCTGCTGTGACCTTTGCTGACTACCCTGGGCTGTTCAGCACGAATTCTTTCTTTGTGGTGGGAGATACGGCCTACTGCACCGATGTTCTGGGTACTGGTAAGATTTCCTATGGGCTGGCCGTTGGTGGGCTAACAGAGAATCCAGAGGGACGAACTGATTTGATCATGACCCAGACAGAGCATGATACAGGAAACCTCATCATTGTGGGAGGACCTGCTGTAAGCCCCGTGGCTGATGAATTTGATGCTATACTGGGCATTACCTATAATAACAATCCAGGAGTCGAATTTGATATCTTCTGTGAAGGAGAATCCATTCATCTGGATCTGACCCAGTATCCAGCACAGGATGCCTGCGTGATTTATTTAGGAGTAGATAATGGGAGAAATGTCATGGTTGTATGGGGCTACGGCTGGGAAGGCACCTATGCGGGTTCTGTTTTGGTGGGGGACCCAGATTTCTGGACCACGTATCAGAACAATCATCTAATGTTTGTCAGATGGATTGATGGGAATAGTGACGGTCTCGTACAGTCCGGGGAGATTACAGTAGAAACCTACATCTAGAAGAAGAATTCCAGCCCCATGCGAATACTATCCTTGGTGCCAGTGCCTCCATGACCTGCATAAATTGTTTCAATATCCAGAGTGAGAAGTCTCTCCAGAGATCTTTTCATGTCTTCTGGATTCCCAGTGGGAAAATCCATTCTCCCAATACCCATATCAAAAACACAATCCCCTGAGAACAAGATCTTCTTGTCTTTTTCGTACAGTGACATGCTCCCTTCCGTGTGGCCGGGAGTGTGAATCACCTTCAAATTGTAATCACCTGTGCTGATGACATCCCCTTCTCTCACTCTCTTGAATACGGGGAATTTAAAGGGCTTGTCAAACCCGAAATGCCACAGTGTCTTCTGAGAACCTGTTTCAATATCGGGAGCGTCCAGTTCATGTGCATAAATTCTGGCATCAGGAAAGAGTCTATCCCCACCAATATGGTCAACATGGCAGTGGGTATTGACAAGAATATCTATGGTCAGCCCTTTCTCTTTCACATAATCTGTGACTCTTCTTGATAATCCCATTCCTGCATCCACCATGACAGTACTATCATCTTCAACAATAAAAACATTTGAAGCCATGGTATAACTCATGAGCTGGTGAATCATGGCACCGGTATTTCTTGTCACTATTAAAGCTTACTTATAGAGTGGGCTGTTATACACAAGACGGAGCAGAGCCACGCCATAAATACAGGTGCCGCCATTGAAGCGGTAGTGAAATTTAATGTGAGGTGATGTGGTTGGAGATGCCTTCCAAAGGGCAATCAATGCAAGGCAAAAAGGCAAGAGCTTATACACTGGAGAGGAAAGTCATTACAGTGTTCGATTAATGACACAACAGGCTTTTGTGTGTCTTTTGTTTATCAAGTGTTCTTGTATGAGCCTTGATTGCATTGCAGTAACAGGTTATCTATGAACTAAGCTTCATCAGAAGATTCCAGGCCAGGGACTCCGGGCTGCTGCTTACCAGTAAGAAAGCAAGGACATGTCCATTTTCTCTCGTGAATGATACAAGACTCTGCCGATGGAGTCTCCTGTTTGTAATCATGGTCAGGTGCAGGAGATATACAGGTTACATCGAGATTCTTTGAATTGCTGAAAGAAGAATCATTCAGTCCATTCCTCTGAAAAACAGGCCAGCAAATTACCGTTGACTACCTTCAATATGCAAGAGACGAATCCTCAAGAAAGGTCTCACGGCTCTTCCAAAAAGGAGACGACCCACTCAAAAGAGGAGCGTATAAGCTCATGAAAGCTCTGCTGTTTTCAGAGTAGGGCCAATTTAGTCCGCTATATGTTCCCCAGGGTCCAACCCTTTCAAGCAATCCTTAGGAAGCCATCCGAACCTACCCGTATTACGAAAACTATTTAATCACAAAAAATACTTCAACGCATGATTCACGGAAAAGGAGTCACTATAGACCTTTCAAAAAAGAAAATTTCATATGAGTCCATAGAAAACACAATTTCACATCAATTCCTAGGAGGAAATGGCATAGGAGCATACATTCTTCATCAAAAAATGAAACCTACCCAATCATTCTCTCCACAAAGCTGGGTAATATTCGCGCCTGGTGTTCTAAATGGAAGCACCTTCCCCATGACTTCAAAATGCGGATTCTTTGGGCTATCCCCCTTAACACATGCTCTTGCAGAAAGCTATTTCGGAGCATCTCTAGGAGTCTCCGTAAAATCCCACGGGCTAGACTATATAGCCATTACCGGGAAATCAGAAACCCTCTCGTACATACTCATTGATGAAGACATTTCCATCATAGAAGATCAAACCCTCAAGAACGTAGTAACCTCAGAATGTGAACAGATCCTCAAAGAGAGACACCACGGGTCCTGCGCATGTATTGGTCCTGCAGGTGAAAACCTGGTAAAATTCGCTGCCATCGTCGGAGACAACAGGCAGGCAGGAAGAACAGGGCTAGGAGCTGTGCTAGGCAGGAAGAATCTCAAAGCTATAGTTGTTACTCCAAGGAAGATTGAGTATGATCACCAGAACGTGAAAGAAATGAGAAAAAGATGTTTCAAGGGATTTCTAGACGGGGAAGGATATCCTGCCTACCAGGGATATCATTCTATGGGTACTGGTAAGTCCATCATACCCTTTTCAGACCTGTGGGGTGTCTTGCCTACAGAGAACTTTGAGCACAGCCAGTATGACAGAGCCTCCCAGATTGATACCACCGGGTGGATCAAAGACGTGACCCGAAATACAGGATGCCACGGGTGTATGATTGCCTGCGGAAAAGTATACAAGGGAATATCTGATCCTGAATTTGAAACATTGTTTGCTCTGGGATCGAATCTGCTCTGTGATGACATAAATGTGATAGCTGAAGCCAACAGGCTCTGTGACGAATATGGGATGGATACCATATCCATGGGAGGTATCCTGGGGTACATGATGAGCCTCTCAAAGGAGGGAGTCATCACAGAAGATATCCCCTTCGGCGATGGTGATACTATCCTTTCACTAATCAAAAAGACTGCCACCAGAGAAGGGCTAGGAGATAACCTTGCTGAAGGAGTGCGTACCTTAAGTCGTATCTACAATAACCACTATCATGCAATCCATGTACTAGGGTTGGAACCTCCCGCCTATGATGTGAGGGGCATGAAGGGGATGGCTTTGTCTTTTATGACCTCGCCCAGGGGCGCCTGTCACCTGCGGTCCAGTGCGTACACGGTGGAATTATCTGGTACATGGCAGCAGTTCACCGCTGATCGATTTTCATCTGAAGATAAGGGATATGTGGCCTGGATGGAAAATCTCATGACCGTCCATGATATTCTGGGAACCTGCAAATTCACCAGAGACTTCTACTTACCGGATATTATGTGTGAAATGGTGGAAGCCTACACGGGAATTGGGCTAACGCCAGAGAAGCTTATTGCTAGTGGAGAGAGAACATTTAACCTGGAATGGTTGTTCAATGTTCAAAATGGTGTATTTATGGATAATCTACCAGCCAAATTTACAACCCCCATTGCAGAGGGACCCTCAAGCGGCGCCTTCATATCTGAGGAGGACGTAACCCGAATGAAAAGCGACTATTTCAAGGCGCGGGGTTGGGATGAAAACGGAATACCCACAGAAAAGACAAAGAAAAGGTTGGGGCTGACCTTCTGTTCTGCATAGTTGCCCACCTTCAGATTAGATGATTTCATAACCTAAATGATTGTCAACCTTTTGAGTGCCAGCCCGTAGTTCTGCTCCCATTATCGCGTATCACTTTCATTTCTCATTTCTCACAAATCTTTTTAAGCTGCAAAAAAAGGTGAGTTGAAGACTGATGAAGAAGGTGACTCCATGTGGAAAGCTTTCTACTATTTACCCTCAGCATACAAGAACCAATTTCTAAGCCCGAAGTCCCTGAAAACCCTTCAGGAAAAACGTCTGAGATACATGGTTAACCATGCTTACAGGAATACCTCCTTGTACAGGTCAAAATTCGAAGCTGCAGGTATAACACCCTCGGATATTGCAACACTCGAGGATATTACCAAGATCCCTCTTGTCACAAAAGAAGAAATAAAGGCCGTCTTCCCGGATGGCATTATTGCCCCTGGATTTTCAGAGAGTAACTGCAAAGTGGAAACAACATCTGGTACTTCCGGGAGTATCCTCAAGATCCTGTTCAACGATGAAGCGTGGAACCGCCTCAAAGCCATTGCCCTCAGAAACTACTTCGCTCATGGGATCAGACCATGGCACAAGTTCTGTATTGTATGCAGTTCACCTGGTGAATATGAGAGTGTTTCTTCGTCACCATTCTCCAGGACTGTTGGAGTTCTTGAAAAGAACTCTGAACCGCTGGCAGAAGACATCCGACGAGTAAACCCTTATGTACTGGGCGGACATCCCTCGACTTTCTTTGGGGTGTGCAGAGCCATTGAAAGGAATGACATCACAGGGATTACACCTCGTATTGTCCTTATTGGCGGAGAAGTAGCGTACCCTGGCTGGAGAGACTATATTGAGAAGATACTCAAAACCCATACTATAAACAAGTATGGTGCTGCAGAAATGAACTCCGTAGCCTGGGAATGTGATCATGGCAGCATGCATATAGATGCAGATTCTGTCATTGTAGAATTTGTGAAGGAAGGCGAACAGGTCGCCCCCGGTGAAAGGGGTGAAATAGTGGTGACGAATCTGTGGAATGTGGCCATGCCTTTCATCAGATACCGGCTAGGCGATCTTGCTGCCCCCTCAGATGAACCCTGCTGTTGTGGTCGGGGCCTCCCTGTTATCAAAGAACTTGAGGGGCGGCTTGATGATGTTGTTGTACTGCCTTCTGGTGGATTGATCCCCTGCACCAGGATGTGTCCCCTGCTTCATAATACGCCCGGAATAGCTGAATTTGGAATAATCCAGGACAATCCTTCCCATGTCGTTATAAGAATTGTCCCCCGGGATGAATTTACAGAGGATGTAGAGAACACGCTGCATGATAAGATGCAGAATGTCCTGGGCAGTTCTGTTACCATTGATATCAAGAGAGTGGATCATATTAACCGAGACAAGAAGATCAAATTCAAGAGGATTCAACGCACCTTTGAGGCACACGTGCCCTGAGGTACAAATCACAGCGCTCAGGATGTAAGAGCCTGATCATTGCGGACTCTTCTGGGTTATACTAGAAGCAGGTTTGAAACGATGTTTCGGAGTGGAATAGCTCACTAGAGAACTAAGGTTTTTAAAAGACATTACTACCGTGTAGTAAGGTGACATTTCTGAATCGAGCCCAGCCGATTTCCCTTCACTCTGTGATTGTATTCGTAGCAGTAGCATTAGCAGCAGGAATACTTGTGTGGTTGAATGCTCCTGTGAATGCAGGACTATCCTGGTTGAGGATGCAGGTCTATGAAACCCCTCTGGAGGTTCTGGTAGTCCTGGCGATACTGCTGGGGACAGGTACAGCTCTTTCCTTCAAATCACTGAAAATCTTGCCCATGGTACTATCAGGGTTCGTCATATTCTGTGTGGTGTTCAATGCGTTTGCCAGTTACCAGGAAATTCTCAAATTTGGTATTAACCAGGATGTCTTTACGGGGTTGATCAACATACTGGTGCACTCTGCCGCTTTCCCTCTTCTGATATTACAGGTTGATATCACTCTCTCTGCACTCCTGGGATTAGGAGCCATTGGGATCATGGTGATAAAAGGATTCATCATAACCAGGAAATGGATTGAAACCTCCCCTGTCCAACAGGCTATCCTCAGTTTTGCTTTCGGGTTTGGAGTGACAGCCTTTTTAACGTTTTTGCTGGCAGCTCTTCAGCTTCTAACATTGAGAAATGTTTTATTGACTGATGCAGCTTTCTTCTGCGCAGTAGTCTTGATTCCACCTCATAAATTCAGAGTTCCCGATATAGACATATCACTATCAACCCGGGAAAAGAAGTGGTGGAGACTCATCGGGATCATTCTGGTGGTCGGGATGGTCTATGCAGTGTTGTTTCCTCCTTTGGAATGGGACTCCCTGGCCTACCAGGCATACTACTCAAAACTTGTATACGAAGAAAAAGGTCTTCCCGTGATCTTTGGCCCTTCTATCGGTATTGAGATGAGTGCTGCTTACCCACCCGCGTACCAGATGCTGGGGTGCTACACCTATGTTCTCTCAGGAGACTCCAACGCCCAACTGATGAGTGTTCTCAGTTATATGGCGGGAGTCCTGAGTCTGGTGGTAACATTCTTGTTCGCCGGGCTAGTTCTCCCTTCACACAGGATGTATGCGGTCATAGTTGCTGTGGCAGTGCCCTTCTTTCTGGGGTTTTCTGCCTCGCCTCACTATATGACTTTGTTGATTTTCTTCAACGGGCTCTTCCTGCTGCATATAACCAGTTACATTTTGACCGGAAACACGACTTCATTATACATAAGTGTCATCTGTCTGGGAGTGGCCTGTCTCACCAGCTATCTGGCACTGGCATCATTTTTATTTCTCGTCATTACATATGCAAGACAGAAATTTCCATTGAGAACCTTTCTACTACCCGCTGTGATCAGCTCGCCTCCTCTCCTGAGGAACCTGTTCTACACAGGGAATCCCTTGTTCCCTCTCTTTGGGCTGGGGTATCAACTGCAGAACCCCCTCTGGGACAGCAATACCACACATTTTCAGACCCAGACCTTATATGCGGGATTGAATGTACTGTCGCCCTTTTCTATTCTTGATTTTCTTTTCAACAGAATCAGTTCAGTCCGCCCCCTGCTCCCTTTGACTATGGTGGTGGGCCTGCTATTCCTTGTGGTTTTCCGGCCAAGGGCACGGGAGAGGAAATGGCTCGCAGTATGGTTCTTAACCTGTATTGTGATATTTCTGGTGAGACCCACCTTTGATCGGTATCTCCTGGTGTACATCCCCGTATATTCAACTTTTTTTGCCTGGCTTATCTACAAATGTGAAATTCTTTCGTTTAAGACGCTGAAGCATTCTCTTCAGGCTGGGCTAGCCGTTTCTCTCAGTATTGTGATTCTGGGAATAGTCATTACCGGCCCTTTGATGGTTGCATCTCATATGAAACAATTTCCTGACCAGCCACTGGATGACTGGGCATATGTGAGGCAGTTCTACCCCCATGACACTCCCTGCTGGCGATTTCTCAATGAGAACACACCTCCAGGCACGTACGTGGCAACGTACGATATTAGATATTACTACATTGATCAGAAAATCTTCTCACTGGATGGGCTGGAATCCCTGCCTCTGTATGAGATGGACTATCAGGAGGCTCTCACCTTTCTCAGAGAACATGAGGTGGCATACTGGTTCAGTTCGCGATGGACCTCCCCTGCAGATGAGACATGTCCTCCTGCGTACTATGATAACCCACTGACTCCGTATCTGGGTAGTGACATTCTTCCCCTGGTATTCATTTCCGGTCAGTCTGCTGTCTACAACATAGGAAGTAAACCAATAGACTACCAGGAGCTCTTGTCCACTGAACACGTGTTATACCCTGTCTCTGGTTATGAATTCAAGTTCAGTCAGGGAGGAATGGTGTACTTCGATATCCCGGGAGATTATCAGGGAAAGACTATTGTTCTCTCCTTCTCTGAGAATGTAAAGGCATCTCTCCATGGAGGTCATGCAGCTTCCCCCGTGCTCCTTGGAGAGACACTCTACTGGGCAGAGGGTGAACCCATGAGATTCACTGCATATTCTGGAAAGTATACCCTGTACCTTGAATCAGAAGGACCATTCACAGTCGTTGTTTCTATTAAGTGACTCCCAGAGTCTATCTTGGTATAGACATTGAAGGTTCGTTGTGACATCCATGAAAAGGCTTATATAAGGGACTACCCTGGTGAAGTCTGTGATTCCATGGATGAAGATCGTGCAGAGTTTGCTGTAGATGCAGCCTCCACACTGGGGGCCTTGTATGCTGATGCCAGGCTGGAACGCCAGGAAAGAAATGATATTATGCTCAAGAACGGCGTACTCGATGCTGCGTCTACCTACGTTAATGAGGGTATTGGGATCAGAGTCATCACTCTGAAGGGTATAGGATTCTCTTCAACCTGTAACCTGAGCAAAGAGAGTGTGCGCAAGGCGGTGAAAGAAGCATTTAAACAAGCAGAATCCTGTAGGAGAAAGGCTCCTCCCCGCCTCTCTGAAGAAAAAAGAGCTACTGCTGTATGGGAAGTCCCCCAAAAGGAGAACCTCTCAGACATTGATGCCCAGCAGAAGGTGGACAACCTCCTGGAGGTGGATGAAGCCATCTCTTCATCAGGAGATATCCCTGGCAGGATGCTGAATCTTACTGATAAGCAAACCAAGAAGCTTGTTGTGACCTCCGAAGGTACCAAGGTTACTGGAATTCTTCCTGTGTTGATCTGTTCATATTTTCTCGCAGTAAAGTGTGGTAGCCAGGTGGAACAGAGTATGAGACGCTTTGGTCGCGCAGGAGGATGGGAAGGGTTTGAGCAGTTTCATGTGGCAAAAGATGGGCAGCATGAAGTGGAGATGCTACAGAGGCTCATGAAAGAGGGAGAAAAATCCCCCCAGGGCACCATGGACCTGATAGTGGGACCTGACGTCATTGGTATTATCTGTCATGAGAGTTGTGGTCACCCGATGGAAGCAGATCGCATCCTGGGCAGGGAAGCCTCCCAGGCAGGAGCATCCTTTATGAATGAGGAGCTTCTGGGAACTCGTGTTGGATCAGATGAAGTGACAGTTGCAGAAGATCCAACCATAGAACACAGCTTCGGCTACTATGGATATGATGATGAAGGTGTGAAATCCAGGAGACGACTCCTTTACAAAGAAGGAATGATCAATCAATTCCTCCATAATAGAGAATCTGCAGCACGGATGGGGACTACCAGCAATGGGGCAGCAAGGAGTTCAGGATATAATAGAGAAGCAATAGTGAGGATGGCCAATACGTTCCTGCTGCCTGGAGAGTATGCAGAAGAAGAGCTGATTGAGGGTGTAAACCGCGGGATATACATGAAGTCGTATACTGAGTGGAACATAGATGACAAGCGGTATAACCAGAAATACATAGGAAGGGAGGCATACCTCATTGAACATGGCGAAATAACCTGTATGGTGAAGAGGCCTATCCTGGAGATCACTACTCCCGGATTCTGGATGGCTGTGGATGCTCGAGGAAAAGACCTCATGTTCAGAGCAGGCAACTGCGGGAAAGGAGACCCCATTCAAGAGATGGATGTGCTGTACGGTGGGCCTACAACCCGCCTGCGAGAGGTTTTCATGAGGTGATATGATGATAGAGAATACGAGGTACGCAGTGAAGAAGGCGCTTGAACTGGGAGCAACAGAGGTTATCGTCAAAGGAGTTGACTCGTGTAACCAGCAGGTGCGGTTCTCCAACAATGAGATCGATATCGCCAAGACTTGGTTTGAGACTGTGCTGAATATTTTTCTGGTGTATGAGAGGAGAGTCGTACTCACAGAGATCAGGAATGTTGAAATAATCGATGAGACACTGAAACAGGCAGTGAAGCTGGCCAGAATCAGCAAGGAAAATCCAGAATATGGTGGGATTGCTGAAGGCCCTTTCAAATATCCAGATATTGAAAGTGATCCGGGATTAAGAGGGATTACTGATCATGCAGATTATATCATGGCCGCGATAAACACGGCCACAGAGCATGCTGATACTACTTTCGGTGCCCTGCAGGTAGTCAATGAACGTGTGGCGCTTTCCACATCGCAAAACGTGGAGGTTCAGGATGAGAAGACTTCTATTGAGCTTTCCATCCGGGCTTTCTCTCAGAAAGAGGCCTCTGGGCATAGTGTGACCTGTTCTTCCACTCTCAAGGGATTTGATCCTGAAAAGGCAGGGAAAGAAGCAGGGGAATTTGCCCGGCTGGCGAGAGATCCTGTACAGGGGGAAGAAGGCACGTATGATGTTATACTCTCACCTCTCTTTGTGGGTTCTATTTTGAATTATTCTGTGGATATGACTTCCGCATTCAACGTCCTGGCGGGACGTTCCATGTACGGCGGGAAAATCGGAGAGAAGGTGGCCTCAGACGCAGTGACTGTTATTGATACACCCAGGGGATTGGCCACAATGAGAACAGATGATGAGGGAGTACCCACCACAGACACCCATGTGATAGAGAAAGGTGTAATGAAAACCTATCTTCACAATACCTCAACAGCCAGAGCAATGAACACAGAAACCACTGCCAATGCAGGACTGGTAAAGCCAGAACCGCTGAATATCTGGATGTTACCAGGAGACTACAGCACGGAAGAACTCTTTCAGAACGTCAAAAACGGGCTCTATCTCACCAACACCTGGTATACCAGGTTTCAGAATGTGCAGACAGGAGACTTCTCCACCATTCCTCGTGATGCCATCCTGGTGATCAAGAATGGCGAGATTGTGGGTTCTACAAAGAATATCAGGGTGTCGGATAATATGTTGCAGCTCTATCTGAACATTGAGGCTGTGGCGAAAGAACAGAAGGTGGTTCACTGGTGGGCTGAAGTGGGATTTCCCTGTATTTCATCTCACGTTTTGGCCAGAAACGTCCACATTACTCGATCAACAGAATAATTGAGCTATACATCTTGGAAGATGAGTCAGTATATGTGGAAGGGTGTTACTGCCCTCATTTTTTCTCTGCCACATCATCGAGAACCAGGACTCTGTCTCTTGTGGCACCTGAAGGGATCTCATACTGACAGGTCAGGGACTTGATGACTTTTGCAGGAACCCCTGCAGCCAGTACATGAGCTGGGATATCTTTCGTAACCACTGCTCCTGCTCCCACCACTGTATATTCTCCTACAGTCACTCCTGGTAGAAGGATAGCTCCTGTTCCAATCCAGCTGCCTTTCTTCACTCTCACGTGGCTGACCATCCGAGGTCCCATATACTCGTAGAGCGGTAAGGTCGGGTTGCTGTGGGCGAAGATGGTAACTCGTGGGCTTATGGTGACGAAATCTTCAAGTACAACACGTGCCGGCTCCACCGGGTCTATTATAACATCATGAGCAATTTTCACTTCTTTCCCCATGACCACTCCTCGCAGTCTGTGAAGGAATGCATTCAACCCAACAAATGGAGAAATCATGGCCATCCTCAGCAGCACATAGCTGTACAACAAGTGCTTGTGGTTCCAGGCATATCTGGCCAGCCGTTTCCTATCTGTAGAGTTCATAGATCTGCTCCATAGTAACAAAATCGACCTCCAGCCCTCTGAGGAATCTCAAGTATGCTTTCACCTTCTTCGTGAATGCAGGTCCAGTATTCTTCGTGACGTAAGAAGGAATTGGGACATCCGGGAGTACGCATGAAAACTCCCAGGGATGGAAGTTGATTACCATGTACCCATCTCTCTTTAGAACATAAAGGGCAATCATCTTTGCCAGGGATAAGGGGCACATACGAAGGATCATGCTGGTAAGGGGGATTATGCCCACCGTTGATATGGGTATTTCCATGAGTGATTTGGAGAGCATGTACACATTGAGGAATCTATCCATTCTTGATGCGCTTCTCACAGGTATCTGGGAACTGTCATACACGAAATAGGGCTCCAGGTACTCCACCATCAAAGTGTTAAACCCATAGTAGGGAGCACGAAATCCCCTGGCAGTAAAAAGGTGATGACAACGGGAAAGCTCTTCTCGCAAAGCCGCAGATGACAGTGAACGCAAGTCCAGGTGTGTGTACCCATGAGATGCTATTTCATGGCCATTCTCGCCCGATAAATCCAGGATTGACGGGTTACTTTCTGCATATGCACCCAGAACAAATAGTGTTGAAGGTATGTCCTCCTCACAGAATATATCGAGGAGTATTCTCAGAGCATGGTAGTCATCTGGTGACTGAGAACACTCACGAAAACACCCATACTTGGTTATAGCATCTGAGAACTGCTCAATATCTGCAGTAACACACGCGCGCATGCATAAGACTATGATCAGGACTGTTTTTAAGATTTTCTTTTAATGCAAGACAACTCCCAGTTCAGTTACCCCTTGACTGTCATGTATGTGAGACCAGTATTCGAAACTCGGTGGATAAATAAGAAAATAGCCAGGGACAGTATTGAAACAGAATCATGGGGTTGTATTCGGCATTCTGGAACCACTTCATGCCTGCAGCAGAAATTCAAGAAGAGAAATGAAGATCCAAAGATCTTCTTAGAATTTTTTCTGGTAGGTTCTCTGGATGTCTTCCATCCGTGTTCGTGCTATGGTGTATTCCATAAACATTGTAATCACCTCGATCAACAATAAAAAAGGTGATATTTAAACTTTTTTTATGATAAATGCTAATATATGTTTTAAATTGAAAAAATATGTTCTATTTAGCGTTTTTGTGTTTTCGCACTTTTGCGAAGCCTGGATGAAATCTCTGCGGAGGGATTGTAGGAAGCAGAACCCCTGCTATTCGTACACATTTCAATCAGTGATGCCATGACGCCAGAATGAAACCTTTTTAAAATGCCCAGAGTAACCAGTGTATGAAGAAAGATCTCCCGTGGGTATTCTCCCTGAGGACAATTGCTGTAGTGGGAGCTTCTGCAGACATGAGAAAACCTGCTCACACTGTGCCTCAATATCTGAAAGAAAAGGGGTATACAATCATCCCGGTTAATCCCAATGCTGACCACATATTCGGTGAGAAGTGCTACAGCAGTCTGAGAGACATTCCGGGAGAGATAGATATCGTTCAAATGTTCAGGCCATCTGAAGATATAGTGGATTTTGTGCCTGACATCCTGGCAGTGTCCCCCAAAGTTTTGTGGATGCAGCTGGGAATTGAAGATGAACGGGTGCGGAAAGAGGCTGAAGCCCATGGGATTTTTGTGGTCATGAACAAGTGTATGATGATAGAGCACAAGAGACTGTTTGGTGATTGAATGTATGACGTTGTTATAATAGGAGGAGGCCCTGCAGGATTGTCTGCTGGTATTTATGCTGCAAGAGCTCGCCTTAAAACAGTTATTCTGGAGAGGCTGATGCCTGGAGGTCAGGCTGCAGTTACAGATTATATCGAGAATTACCCTGGATATCCTGAGGGTGTACCTGGACATGAATTAGTTGCGAAAATGCAGGAACAGGCAGAGAAATTCGGATGCCAGATACTTTCAAACGAGGTTGAGGCAGTCACTATAGAGAAGAAGACAGCGGCCACGAGATCGGAGAATTACAATTGGAAAGCATTGATAGTGGCAACTGGAGCAGATCCCAGAACACTGGATGTTCCTGGATGCGCAGACTTTAAAGGGAGAGGAATAAGCTTCTGTGCCACCTGTGATGGTGCCCTCTTTTCAGATAGGAAGGTGGCTGTTGTAGGAGGAGGAGATTCTGCTGTAAAAGAAGCTATATACTTGACAAAATTCGCTTCTCATGTCTTTGTTATTCACAGGAGAGACAAGCTACGTGCAGAAAGAATAATCCAGGAAAAAGCTTTCAAAAATGAGAAGATTACCTTCGTATGGGACTCAATAGTCACCGCAATCAAAGGTGACCAGAGGGTAGAAGAAATCCACATACATAATGTGAAAACAGGGGGAGAAAAAGATGTTGATGTGGACGGAATCTTCGTTTATATTGGCAGAATGCCAAATACTGCCATGATCAACGTTGAAAAAGACAAGGCAGGGTATATTGTAACGGATTCAGACATGCGTACATCAGCAAAAGGTGTGTTTGCTGCCGGTGACTGCAGATCAAAGGAACACAGGCAGGTGGCTACAGCAGTGGGAGATGGGGCTTCAGCTGCCATGTCGGCTGAGGAATATATTGCTGAAAATGGAGATTGAGAACAGCAATGCATGAAGATGATCTGATGATGTGCATCCTTTTGAGTGTGTAAGTCAATTCAATGAATCAATTGAACTGTTGGTTCAATTCAATGATTATCCACCCACCACTGGGGGAAAAACAGCTACTTCATCATGTTCTGAAAGGGTTTCAGTGGCAAATACCATCCTTCTATTAATTGCCACCAGAACCCCCACATTCAACCCATACGTATCCTCAAGAAATCGCTTCACGTCATCAACAGTCGTGATATCTCCTTCTACGTACTCCTCTTGCTTTCCTGTCTTCTGTTTGAGCACTCCAAAGTACTTCATATGAATGCGCAAGATCTCTTCCTCCTAATAGTATGCCAGGGTTCCTTCTTTTCGGGCTCTATTCAATCCCGCCCTGAATAGATACACTCCCACCACCAGGGCCACTGCCGCCAGAACCAGGAGCATCCAGAAGTATCCCATAATCTGATCCATGGTGGCCTGATCAGAAAGGGCCAGCCGCAGCCCGATTATAGAATAGTACATGGGCAGAATCTTCCCTACTGGCTGGAGAATCTCTGGCAAGACATCAAGGGGAAAATACACGCCGCACAAAAAGACTGCTATCCCCTGTACCACAGAAACAAAAGATCCCACCTGTTTCAAAAACACATTGAGCCCTGCTACCATTAGCCCAAACCCAACCATCATCAGAACAGACAGAGCCATCAAGGTGATGGCCATGACAGCATTTCCTGTCAATGATACATTAAACACGAAGATGCCAAAGAACAAGAAGATAACCATTGATATTGTTCCCATGAACAATCCCCATATAGTATAGGCTATCACAATAACAAAGGGGGAGGTGGGAGTCAGAAAAATGGGTTCAAATGTTCCTCTCATCATTTCCTGCTGTATAGATCCTGATGCAGCTCCCATTGCACTCCACAGATACCCCCACCCTATGGAGCCCACCAGTATGTACTGGATGTAGTCTCCTCCAAAGGGAGCCAGGATAGTCAGCATTCGGTCTCCAAACATTTCTGCAAACAGCACAAATAAAAACAAGTTCATGACCATCTGTGCATAGTTGAAAACCATGGCAAACTTATAGGTGAACATCATCAGGAAGTCCCTTTTGACAAATACGTACAGTTTTCTTAACATGGCATCTTCACCGCTTTACTTTGTGAGCTCAGTTAGCCTAGGAGTTAAAAAGGTTTTGGAAAGAAAGAGGTGAATGGAAGAGAGGGATGGCTGTGTCTTCCCACCTGCTACACTGGCGTCATCCACACGTGTTGGTACCCTGTCTCATGTTGCTCACGACCTGATGGCTATGTTTATAAAACCTCGGGTTCTCCTCATAGCATGGATTCAATCAAGCAACTGGTAGAAGCTGTTCTCTTCGTCAGCGGTAAGCCAGTAAGCCTGGGAAGCCTAGCCCAATCTCTCAATACGCCGGGGGGCGAAATCAAGCAACTTATCGCAGAGCTCCAGAAAGCTTACCAGGAGAGAGACTCTGCAGTAGAAATCGTAGAGACTGTGGATAAGAAATTTGTGATGCAGCTAAAGCCTGAACTCTCTGAGACTGTCATGGATTATGCTCCCGAGTCTGGTGAATCCAAAGCGCTGCTCAAAACGTTATCCCTCATTGCTTATATGCAGCCTGTTCTCCAGTCAGATGTGGTCAAGTACAGAGGGACGGGGGCATACCAGCATATCAAACAGCTGGAAGAAAATGGATTGATCGAGAGGAGGCCCAAAGAAAGGACCTACCTGTTGAAAACCACTCCCAAGTTCGCAGAATTCTATGGACTGAAATCCGATTCTCCTGAAGATATCAAGAAATTTGTAGAACAACATATGGAGTTCAAAAAGCTTGAAAAGAACGGAAATCCAGCCCAGTAGAAGCTATTTACGCCTCATTTTGAACCGTACATACATGATGATCAGCAAAAACACCACCAGAATGAGAACACCTGATGTAACTCTCCTCACTCTTTCATGTTCCACCACATTCTGTATTCGCACACTGAGGGTTTCAAACTCTATGATAGCAGTCCTGGCTTTGTCATCAGCTTCAAGGTATTGACCTTCAACAAAGAGGTTTCGGGCTTCAGCCAGAGACTCCAAGCTTCGATCCAGGTCCTCTTCAAGAGCTGTTGTGTTAACATTCAATTGCTGGGCCTCTTCCATGGCCAAAGGGATCTTTGAATAGCTTCTCTTGGCCTCAGCGATGCTCTGCCTTGCTGTTTCCCTATTCTGCATTTCCTTTTCCTCTCTTTCTTGTTCCAACAACAGATAGGTGGAAATGACCGCAGCGTTGTCTCCCATATTGTAAATCTCTGTAAGCAGTTCGTCAGTAAGAGCCAGTCGGTACGCGTAGCCAATATAGAATCCTCCCCATAGAGAGTTGTCCAGCACTGATTGAGGATACACACCTACACTGATTATTCCATTATTATAGGCGACAATCAGGGAATTAACCAGGTTCTCCCGGGCTGGAGGTGCTGCAGATTCAACGCGAAAACTCAAGATATACTTCAGGGGATCAGAAAGGCTCTTCACTATGTACTCCACGCGAGGTGGGTTTTGAAGACCGATGTCGATCAAGACAACTCGGTCTGCGATCCCTTCCACTTCCGGGAGGTATAGCCCATATTCGGAAGAAGAGAGTTCAAGGTTGGCAGAAACAGGTACTTCCACCCACAGCTCCTTGTTGGAATCGCGAATGTACTCTCGCAGTTGCTGCAGAAACTGGGTGAGTATGCTGGTTTTCCACTCTCTCACTGTTGGATCGTAGATGTCTATACTGCCATTAGTTCGTGGCCAATCTTCCATAGGTACACCTTTCTGAGCCATGTAGTCAATATAGGACTGCAGGCAGTCGATACAGAAGCAGTCTTCCAGATAATACAACTGAGTGATGAGGATTGCTTCTGCGTCATAGTTATCTGCCAGGTACTTCACCATCTCAAAGAATTCTGTTTTATAAGGATCATTGGTGAGCGCCGTGAGACAGACTCTCTTTCTCAAAACACCCCATTCGTATGTAACTGAAGCTGAATCTTTATATCTGGTAACATATTCTTCAGACTGGGCATTGACCTCCAGGACAGCATACAGACCCGCTTCCCGTGCCTTGGAAATCATCTCATCAACATAATCCCGATCGTACTTCAGTGTGTAAGGACTCCACTTTTCTGTGAGGGTTCCAAACTTGAAGTACGTTGAGTATACGTGACCTGCTGGGAGGACAGCTGTATTTGCCTCGTAGCTTCTCCACTCTTCCATGTTGTATTGAGTGTTGAAAAACTCGATAAATGTCATTCGAGTCATCCGGATGTCTTCAAAGGGAAGTTGCGCCTTCTTTATGCGTTCAAAGTCCTGCCTTTGCCAGGTATCTGAATCAAAGATGAGCATATCTGCATACGTACTCTCAGCTACCTGCGCTCTGGCTTTGCTGACGTAATCATCAGGTACGATAACGTAGACACCTGCCTTGGTCAGCAGCGTCAGCCGGTTAATAAGAGGGGTGGGATCGGCTTCGGTCTGTACTGCCACAAAGGTAGCCACTCCAGGTGGAACGTACTCTGCATCCTGATCCTGGAGTTCTTCAGGTATCACGGTCACCCCCACTGGTATGTCCTGAGGCATGATGTCTCGCAGAAAATCAGAAAGGACTTCATTCCGGTAAGACAGCCAGTCGTACCAGAGAGGAGTATTCCGTTCTTTTTCCAGCGACAGATCAATAGAACCCATGTTATACCCATATCGCTGTCCAAAATTTGCTTTCAATTCATCACTGGCTGCAAAATCATCAGGAAACCACAGGTAGTCAAAAAGGATTCCATCCACAGGATAGGCTGTCACTTCATTCATCATAACAGTGTAGTAAGGTCGTGATGTCAGAGGAGAAATCCAGTAGTCTTTGATAGCCATCTTCTGCTCTGCAAGCCATCTATCATACAGGAGAGGAATCCATGCATACACCTTGATATTCTCCTTTTGTGCTTTTTTCAGCATTTCATCAAGCACATCAAACTCAGACTTGACCGGGGACCTGGGACTGTTGTAGTACACATATCCTGAATCTGGTCCTGTGTCCTGTTTTATCATGAGAAAAATATAGGAAATCCCGTATTCTGTGCAGAGGCTCACAATAGAATCAATGTCTGCTTTTGTCTGAATGACGTCCTGGGGACGCACAAAGATTGCCAGAGGCAGGCTCGTTGAAATGGATGCCGAAGGGGTGGGAATCATGGTAAAGCCCAACATAACGAGGAGGAGTACTGCAGTTCGATTCATTGTGTCACTGTTCTGAATGGTGTTTAAAAAGGTTTTTCCATTTTTCCGGCTGTTGCGGTGTCAGAAAGGAAAGAGAGGACTGTGGTCTTTACACCACATCAGAAGGAGAGAGCTGGGTACCCTCATCAATGGAGCAGCAAGACAAGACATATAAAGGACAGAGGGCACGTTTTTACATGCTCTGCGTTGTGGGTATGCCAGGTTGCGGCAAGAGCATCTTCCTCACCGCCGCTTCTGAGCTCGGCTACTGCATTGTCTCTATGGGAGACGCAGTCCGAGAAGAAACTGAAAAGAGAGGACTTCCTCCTGATAGGCATGGAGAGATAGCGCGAATTCTGAGAGAAGAACAGGGACTGGCTGCAGTCGCCTATCTGGTCGTGGAGAGAATCACTCCAGACTGTATTATTGACGGCATCAGAGGAATGCCCGAAATCGAAGTGTTTCTTCAGAAGTATCCAGTTGAGATTGTGGCCATTCACGCTTCACCTAGCACCCGGTTCTGCAGGGTACAAAAGAGGAAGAGACCAGGAGATCCTTTCTCCTGGGATGAGTTCACAGAACGAGATGCTCGAGAATTGAAGTTTGGCATAGGAAATGTGTTCGCACTGGCTGACTACATGCTGGTTAATGAATCCACTATAGAGGATTTCATGAAGGTATGCCAGACATTTCTTGAGAGGAGATTTCAATGAGGGTTGCTGTTGAGATATCAACTCCTGTTCATGCCACAGAATCAGAATCAAAGGTAAAGAAG
The DNA here is from genome assembly GCA_018992565.1 of Theionarchaea archaeon. GTDB lineage: Archaea > Methanobacteriota_B > Thermococci > Methanofastidiosales > SZ-28-30 > SZ-28-30. The sequence goes on along the minus strand of JACVGW010000005.1, from coordinate 32,097 downwards.
GCTCTAGAATGCATTTTTCCTTCTGTGCAGTTTTTTCCAGATGGGAATGTCTTCAAAGGGAAATCTGAAGAAATTAAGTCGCTTGAACGGTTCAGGGAACTCCTGAAGTCTCAGAAAATCCGTGACACTGCCAATACGATATTGAAAAATTCCCTGTTTGGTGGTGAACTGGAAGTCCACCTGAACAAACAGGCAGCATACATGGGGAAGGTCAACTTCTCAGAAGACAGCCCCCTTGGCCCCATTACCGTTAGACTCTCCTGCGAGGACATGGAAACACTGATCACATATCTCTCTTCTACAACATCTGAAATGTAAGCTGCTCGGAGTTTGCGAAATTTTGCCCCCTCACAAAGGATGAGTTTTCTAATTGCAGGTTACAAGCAGTGGCTTTACCGAAAAACTTATAAAGGAAGACTTTTATTATAAAAGGTGGCTTTTCGAGCCATTAAAAGTGGCATAGAAAAAAAGCAAAATTCACTGACCCAAAAGGAGGTATCACGATGGCATTACCACTAGCATCTGTGGACAAGTTGATTCGAAAAGCTGGTGCTCACCGTGTGTCAGAAGATGCGGCCAAAGAACTCGCGGCTCACCTGCAAGAGACAGCTATTGAAGTTGCCCGCGAAGCCATAACGCTGGCAGACCATGCAGGGAGAAAGACGGTCAAGGCCGAAGATATCGCACTGGCCAAGAAACGAATGTTTGAGTGATCCTTTTCACTCCCTTTTTTTATGTAGGTTGAGTTCCTGTCACAGTGTAATAGGGAGGTTCTTGTTTCTATGAATGCCTACGATTTCCAGGTAGTCCATGAGCCCAGAGGTTCTGACCTTTGCTCCCAGGACTTCCTGAATCTGGAAAATGCCCGCCTGGCTGTCCATATACACTTCAATTTTGAGTGGTTTCTCTTCGCCTGGAGAAAGGATGACTTTCTTGATAGAGAGAGCAGATACAGAATGAATATCAACTTTGCCCCGCCTGTAGGGTATTCTGGCTCTACCTTCTGCCATGTCACACCCATCTGCCACTTTGACAATGCCTGCTTCAGTAGTGAGGCAGTGAGTATCCTCGTGGTGTGAGTAGATGCAATGAAGAATCTCAGAGAGCATCTGGGCAGGGTGAGCTGTGTACTCAGGGAGGACTGGATGGAGAAGCTGGGAGGTCAAGTAACAACTGTGCATGACGTGCCCTTGTCTGTGCACCATGTTTCCCACATCATGGAGAAAGGCTCCTGCCACGACCACCAGCTGGACATCGGTGTAGTCCCCCAGGTTTTCCTTGACAATATTGAGGGGTACCCTGGGTTTGAGAATCTCCAGAATACGCAGGGCGTATAAGGTAACAATCTTGGAATGAATCAACCCGTGATCATTATATCCCATCCGGATTATAACCATCTGGTTTGATGCATTAAGGTAGGGAGAAAACTCAAGCAGCTTCCTGTAGAATTTCCGACCTTCTGCAGATAAGAAGGACTCAATGTCGGTATCCAGCCTTTTCAGATTCATATGTTTACCTCAAAGCTTGACACATTTCCCCGGTCACAGATGGCCCAGGCCATATTGTTGGTATTAAAAGCATATTCAACAGTTCCACCAGAGTCAATGGCAATTGCTCCCGTTTCCGGTGAATGGGCAAGCATCATTTTCAGAGCTTTCTCGAGAGAGAATTCTGGCAGGAGATCATGAACAGATTTTGAAAATACTGACCTGACAATATTCTCACCAATGCCTGTAGCAGAGAGAGCCGCTTTCTCCCCTGCATACGTTCCACATCCTGCAAGTGGGGAATCTCCAATTCGACCCTTCAGCTTCAGCCAGATTCCGCCTGTGGAAGTGGCAGCAGCCAGATCACCATCAAAAGCCACAGCTCCCACCGTTCCATGCTCACTATAGAGGTGGGCATTCTTTTTCCATCTGGTATCACCTCTCAGGAAGTGGGATTTCAATTCTTCAAATTTCTCTCTACGTTCCTCTGTTACAGGGTCGTAGTGGTCAAACCAACGTCTTCCAAAAGAATATGCACCTTCTCCCACGAGAAAGACATGGTCGGTTTCATCCATAACCAAGCGGGCCACCTGAACAGGGTTTCTCATGTTTCTGAGCGCACCCACAGCGCCCATACGTCCCTGGAACATGACCATGGCATCAGCTTCCACCTCTCCTTCAACATTGAGGACTGCCCCTGTGCCTGCATTGAATAAAGGGTTGTCTTCAAGCGAAGACACTGCATGGACTACTGCGTCCAGAGCATTTCCTGTGACCAGTGCATCATACCCCGCCTGAACTGCATTCTCAACGCCCTCTTTGTATTCGGTAATATCATGGTCTGATTTTGAGAAGTCTCCAGCTCCTCCATGAACAATGACTTTCTTCATAGAAGCTACTAACAGATGGGATTTTAAAGCTTTTCCGAAAGTAACTTACCAGTGTAGTATAGTAACAGGAAACAGATAGAAGGGTTTCTGCTATTCTTGATTTCTTCATGGTACAAAGATAACGAATATCAGTCATGAGTATCTTTATATATTTCCATTAAGCTTAAAAAGGTTAGAAAAGATGAACTGATAAATGAGTGATGATTGTGAAACCGGCCACCTGGCTGCACAACCCTCGCGAAATCTGCGAAAAATTGAGGAGTAACAGAAAACTTCTAAAGGTAGAACTCATAAATGATACAGAGGTGAGAAAATGGACTGCATAAGGAAGCTCGGTGGAGGACCTGGTGTCCCCACAAAACTGGGTGGAGGACCTGGTGTCCCGACATCCAACTAAATCACATACGTTCAAGATAACTCCAGTGGTCCTTAGAGGACCCGGGTTGCTTTTTCCATATTGGGTAATGGGTCTTTTTTCTTTTTTGCCCCATGCTCATCTTTTGTCATAGATATATCTAGAATTCACAGAGCATCATCCACAAGACCCTGCTCTTCCTCACCTTCAATGTAGTGAAGAACTCCAATCGCCTGATTGAATTTCTCTATCATGCCGCTGGATCTCATGAACTGCAGGGTTGCTGAAAGATCAGTAAAGGTGAGATCTGACTTGATGCTGAGCCATACCAGCAACCCACCTTCAGTACGGGTGCACACTATACTGGTAGGAAGGTTTGAGAGGAGTGCAACCACTGCATCAGTGTAGCCTGTCCTGAGAAGGAATACAAAGTGGGTGTAGTTGAGATAACCATCAGGGTAAAACCTCATCAAGACAGTGGTATGATCACAGACGCTTTCCAACCATTGATAGAACTTGTCAGACGAAATCAAGTGCTTTCTCAAAGCGGGAGTGACTTTTTTTCTGAAGTCATACTCATACTCATAGAACAACTTCCACTCTTCCTCATCCCACGGTGGAGGTTCATGAACAGGCAGGCCTATTCTTTCAAGGCCATTGGGTTCAAACTCGTGTGCTTGAATCTTCATCCTCTTGAAGGCAGGTATCCAGTCAGTAAGGGGAACGCGGGGAGTAGTGATGTCTCCTCTCACTCCCTGGAACAACAAATACTCGAAGCCTTCAATGTGGGAAGGGTCATACTTTCCATCTGAAATGTACATGATGTTCCAGTCTCCCAGAAACAAACTGCAATAGTCGATCTGGGGAATCTCCCGCAGCTCTTCAAATGCACTGGTAGGATCGTCAAACTTGACAAGATGGAAGTACTTATCCAGCCCAAGATAATATTCAAGTCTCAATTCCGGTCCAAAAAGCATCTGAGAATCATACATATGATCTAAATAACTGGAAACTGTATTTCGTGCCATTTTAACATTCTTAGAAATCTCATGAACGTGCACTCTGGGATTTGTATAAATTTGATTATATATTGCGTGGTATCTTCTCAATTTTTCCTTCCTTGTAAGTTTGCTCATATAACTCATCCCAACATTAATATACTACTTCTCCGTAGCTATGTATGTCCATATCGTATATGGACCGATGTATAGGCTATGTCCCTAAGCTATAAATACCTTTCGGCACGGATCTTTCACCCCCTTCGAGACCGGTTGTTCTGCAACCGGTCTCCCAAACACGACAAACACGCTTTTTTAAACACGTTTTCCTTTCCTTTTTCTAATCTACTTAACACATTCTTCCCACTCTAACAATATTTTGTGAAATCTGTTCAACGACGTTTTCTAGGGCACTTTTCTAACTGCCTCTAAAAACAGGCATATCATCTGCCTTCCTCCTCTTTCTCGCCCCTTATTGGAAATCAATTTTCACATTTTCTACAGAGAAAACTATATAAATTAAAAGGCTAAGATTTATAAATGTAAAGGAAGACTAAACCTTTGACCTCAAAGCCAAAGAAATAGAAAAATGTACTTGAAGGAGCGAGAGAATGAAAAAGAAGGAAATTATTAATATGGACGAACTGGATCCCCAATTCAAGTATGAGATCGCTTCCCAACCGGGAGGAGAACACATACTGAAGTGTGTGCAGTGCGCTACTTGTTCCTCTGGTTGTCCTGTGGCTTCTGTGAGCGATAAATTCAACCCACGGAGAATTATCAGAATGGCTGTTCTAGGACTGAAGGATGTAGTCCTGAAAGAGGATTTTGTATGGTACTGTGCTGCCTGTTATACATGCTCTGAACGCTGTCCCCAGGATGTGAGAATTCCTGATCTCATGGCTGCTATCAGGAACATCGCAGTCAAAGAAGGATCAATACATCCTGCCTACAGAGAACAGGGGCGATTGATAGGGGAACTGGGACGATTGTATGAAGTTACTGAATTTGAGAATGAGAGAAGGGAGAAGCTCGGGCTTCCCAAGGTGAAAGAGAAGAACAGGGAGATAGCTGAAATCTACGGCTGTACTGGCGTAGGGAAGGTGGTGCTGTGAAATATGCACTATTTTTGGGGTGTACTGTTCCAGTAAGAACCATGGCGTACGAGATATCCACCAGAAACGTCATGAAGAAACTGGGGATTTCTCTTGTGGACCTGGAAGATTTCGGGTGCTGTGGATTTCCTCTGGAATCTATTGATCATGATACGTACCTGTCAGTGGCAGCAAGAAACCTGGCTGTTGCAGAAGCTGCCAACGTGCCTGTGATGACCATGTGCAGTGCCTGCAATGGTTCTCTCCTCAAAGCCAACCTGGCAATGCAGGATAAAACCACGAGGGACAAAATCAATGCCAACCTGAAGCCCATTAACCGGCAGTACAATGGGACGACAGTGGTAAAACACGCAGCCAGGGTACTGTATGAAACAATGGACACCATAAAGGAAATGGCAACGCCGTTGAATCTGAAGGTTGCTGCCCACTATGGATGCCACTACACCAAGCCTTCAGAGATATATGAAGACTTCGAAGATCCTGAAGTTCCTTACAGTCTGGAGGAACTCATCTCAGCAGTGGGAGCTTCACCTGTTCCCTATGAGAATAAGAAGCAGTGCTGTGGAGGGTCTGTCATGGGAATTGATGAGAGCGTTTCTCTGGAGATGGTACGAGAGAAGTTGTCTCACATCAAGAAAGCTGGAGCAGATGCTATGGTCTTGGTGTGTCCCTTCTGTGATGTCATGTACGATATAAATCAGAAGCGGATTGAGAACCAGGCTGGAGAGCAGTTTGGCATTCCTGTATTGTTCCTCCCCCAATTGATCGGGCTGGCTCTGGGACTGACACCTGACGAGCTGGGACTGAAATTGAACAGAGTATCGGTGCGCAAATTATTGAAGACCCTGGGTGACGGCAATGAGCAAGAATGAACCTCGAATAGGAGTATATGTGTGCCATTGCGGCCTGAATATTGGTGCAGTGGTGGACGTTGCTGCAGTAGCTACGTATGCCCAGACCCTGCCGGGCGTTGTGGTTTCCAGAGAATCAACCTACACGTGCAGTGACAACGGTCAGCGATCCATACAGGAAGATATAGAAACTCATAACCTGAACCGGGTGGTGGTTGCCTCCTGTAGTCCGCGCATGCACGGTGACACCTTCATGAAAACCTGCGAGACTGCAGGACTGAACCCATACCTGTTTGAGATGGTCAATATCAGAGAACAGTGTTCCTGGGTCCACACTGACAAGGAACAGGCCACAGAAAAGGCCAAAGACCTGGTGAGAATGGCAGTGGCAAAAGTTCAGCTGCTGGAACCACTGGAAAAGCAGAAATCGGCTGTTAATAAGGCTGCACTGGTAGTTGGAGGGGGTGTGGCTGGTATTTTCTCTGCCCTGTACCTGGCAAATGCAGGAATCAAGACGTACGTGGTCGAGAAAAAGCCGTCCATTGGAGGACACATGGCCCAGCTGGACAAAACGTTTCCCACTCTGGACTGCAGTCTGTGCATTCTTTCTCCAAGAATGGCGGATGTGGGAAAACATGAAAATATCGAACTCATTACATATGCAGACATCCAAGATGTTTCAGGATACGCAGGCAATTTCCATGTTACTGTAAAGAGCAATCCCCGGTATGTTATAAAGGAGAACTGTCGGCTGTGTGGAGTATGTGCTGAAAAATGCCCTGTCTCGCTGCCCGATGAGTTTAACGTTGGGTTGAAAAAAAGGAAGGCCGTGTATATACCGTTCCCGCAGGCAGTCCCCAATTACTACCTCATAGATGCTGACCACTGTTTGCATCTCACCAAGGGAGGATGCATGCTGTGCCAGAAGAATTGCCCCAACGATGCTATTGACTTTGATCAGACAGAGTCAGTGAGAGAGCTCAATGTTGGGGCCATTATTGTAGCCACAGGATTTGAGCTGTATGATGCCACTCAGAAAAAGGAGTACGGATACGGGAGGTATCCCAATGTCATCACCAACATGGACTTCGAAAGGTGGGTCAGTGCAGATGGTCCCACCCATGGAAAGGTGGTGAGACCTTCAGATGGAAACCCCCCTCAGAAGATAGGGTTCATCCAGTGCGTGGGCTCTCGAGATGAACAGGAAGGGGCAGGATACTGCTCCCGCATCTGCTGCATGGCCACGGTAAAGCAGGCCACCATGCTCAGGGAGAAATACCCTGAAGCTGAGATTTATGTGTACTACACTGACATGCGGACCCCTGGGAAAGGATTCGAGGAGTTCTATCAGAGAGGGCGTGAACAGGGAATCGTATTCATCAGGGGAAAACCAGGGGAAATTGAAGAAGATAACAATCAGAACCTCATCATTGTGTCAGAAGACACAGATTCCGGGCTTATCCTGCGCAATACCCTTGACCTTGTAGTGTTAGCATGCGGGCTGCGTCCACCTGAAGCACTGGAGGAGCTCACACAGATGCTGCATCTGTCGCGAAGTCCTGATGGATTCATCATGGAGGCGCATCCAAAACTGCGTCCTGCAGAAACGAGTATCCCAGGAGTGTTTCTTACTGGATGTGTTCAATTCCCCAAGGATATTCCTGATACAGTAGCACAATCAGGAGGTGCAGCAGCCATGGCAGCGGCCTTACTGACCAAAGATGAGATTGAACTTGAGCCAGTGAGGGCTACAGTGGATGAAGAACTGTGTATTGGGTGCGGACTATGCGAGGACAACTGTGACTATGGAGCTATTGAAGTAAAGAGAACAGAAGAAGGAATGAAAGCCCAGGTCATTGAAGTAGCCTGCCAGGGATGTGGTGTCTGTGCAGCAAGCTGTCCTCAGAAAGCAGTGACAATCCGTCACTTCACAGATGGACAATTGCTGGCCCAGGTTACTGCTGCTCTGGAACCTGAGGTGATCTTGTGACCTTCTCTCCTAAGATTGTAGGGTTCATGTGCAACTGGTGTTCATATGCAGGAGCAGATCTGGCTGGAATTTCCAGGATAAAATATGCTCCCAATCTGAGGATCATCAGAGTCCTGTGTTCCGGTCGGGTTGACCCTTACGTGGTCCTGACAGCATTTGAGAAAGGTGCAGATGGTGTCTTGGTTGCTGGGTGTCATCCGGGAGACTGCCACTACATCTCAGGCAACTATCAGGCAGAAAAGAAAATCAAAGCTACCTGGAAAATACTGAGCAAAGCAGGAATAGACCAGAAGAGGCTGGGGCTGGAATGGATCTCTGCAGCAGAAGGACAGCGGTTTGCTGATGTTGTCAATGCATTCACTCAGATGATTACAGAGCTGGGCCCGCTGCGCGCTGATCCTCGCAAGATTGCCACAGCCAAGGAGGAAACTGCAGACTTCAGGATACGATGGCTGGTGGGGAGAGAGAAAGACCTGCTGGAAGAAGGGAATGTATTTGGCGAACCTGTTGAAGAATCGACTTTTGAGA
>JACVGW010000005.1:15650-23783 GCA_018992565.1 Theionarchaea archaeon | reverse complement strand
CTGCAGACTTCAGGATACGATGGCTGGTGGGGAGAGAGAAAGACCTGCTGGAAGAAGGGAATGTATTTGGCGAACCTGTTGAAGAATCGACTTTTGAGATCCTTTTGGATGATGTCGTTACTGCTCAGTACGTGAGAACTTCCATTCTCACAGCACTGATGGATCACTCCATGTCAGCTAAAGAACTGGCAGAGATGCTTGAACTTCCTTCTCACGTGGTTGTGGAGAATTTGATTCACCTGCGAAGAGGGCAGAAAGTGCAGATGGTTGAAGGCCATCCCATCCGATACGAGGTGAGCGCATGGTAGGCTCTGTGATGGTAGTTGGAGGAGGAATTGCAGGAATGCAGGCATCTCTGGATCTTGCAGATTCTGGATTTCGTGTTTATCTGGTAGACAAAGCACCCACCATTGGTGGAGTCATGGCCCAACTGGACAAGACATTCCCCACACTGGACTGCTCTATGTGTATCATGGCTCCCAAGCTGGTGGCCACGGGAAGGCACCATAATATCCACCTGCTCACCAATGCAGACATCATCAACGTAGAAGGTAACCCAGGCAACTTCACAGTGACTGTCAAGATGAACCCCCGCTTTGTTAACGCGGAAAAATGCACGGGATGTGGATTGTGTGCTCAGTACTGCCCTGTAGAAGCAGTCAATGAATATGATGAACGGCTCACTCTGCGCAGAGGTATCTATGTGGATTATCCTCAGGCAGTTCCCCTCGTGTACGCTATAGACAGGGAAAAGTGCATTGGATGTGGACTGTGCGAGAATATCTGCCAGGCAGAAGCCATTGAATATGACCAGACGCCTTCAGAAGAGAAAGTAAATGTGGGTGCCATTATCCTGGCAGCTGGGTTTGATGAATTCGAACCTGATACCAAGAAGGAATACGGGTATGGTAGGTTCAAGAACGTGGTTACTGCTACGGAATTCGAGCGCATCCTCAGTGCCTCAGGTCCCTTTGCGGGTCATGTGGTGAGACCATCTGATGGTGAAATCCCGAAAAGGATAGCATTTCTACAATGTGTGGGCTCCAGAGATGAAAAAAGCAACAAGTACTGCTCTGCTGTCTGCTGCATGTACGCCACAAAAGAAGCCATCATCGCCAAAGAACATAACCCAGACCTTGAAGCCACCATCTTTTTCATGGATATGCGTACTTACGGAAAAGGGTTCGAGCAGTTCTACCAGAGAGCCCAGTCTGAATATGGTCTTTCATACATACGAAGCCGCGTACCCTGTATTGAAGAAAACCCAGAGACTCAGAATCTCCTTCTTACCTATGAAACAGAAGATGGCACTATAACGAAAGCGGAATTCGATATGGTAGTTCTCTCCGTGGGGCTGGAGCCGCCAAAGTCCAGCCAGGAGCTGAGCACGGTTTTTGGTGTTCCTCTGAATGACTATGGATTCCTGGATTGGAAAATATTCGAGCCCCTCAAGGCAAAGGAAGGCATATATGCCTGTGGAGCCTTCTCTGGTCCAAAGGACATTCCCGATACTGTAGCTCAGGCATCAGGTGCTGCAGCCATGGCATCAGGTGTAATTTCTGGAGAACGAGGCACCCTCGTGGAAGAAAAAGTCTATCCTCAGGAGATCGATGTTGCAGAACAGCAGCCCCGTATAGGTGTCTTTGTGTGCTGGTGCGGCATCAACATCGGCGGCATTGTCAATGTGCCTGAGGTGATGGAGTATGCCTCCACGCTTCCCAACGTAGTGTTTGTTGACCAGAACCTCTATACGTGTTCACAGGATACCCAGGAGAAGATCAAACAGGCAGTAGAAGAACACAACCTGAACCGTGTGGTGGTTGCTTCCTGTACACCCCGGACGCACGAACCGCTGTTCCAGAGTACCATTCGGGAAGCTGGGCTGAATCCATACCTCTTTGAGATGACGAATATCAGAGACCAGTGTTCCTGGGTTCACATGCATACCCCAGAAGAAGCCACAGAAAAGGCCAAAGACCTGGTGAGAATGGCAGTGGCCAAATCCAACTTGCTGGAGCCCTTGAAGAGCTCATCCGTGGAGGTCACACAATCAGGTCTGGTTATTGGAGGCGGTATTGCAGGAATGACAGCAGCATTAGGTCTGGCTCAGCAGGGATTCACCGTGCACCTGGTGGAAAAGGAGGATCATCTGGGAGGACTGCTGCGCAGCATACGGTTCACTATGAGTGGAGAAGACCCCCAGGAGTATCTTGCCACACTGGAACAGAGCCTCCGGGATCACCCCAATGTCCATATCCACACCGGAACAACTGTGGAGAGGATAGATGGGTATGTGGGGAATTTCACCACAGCACTGTCCTCAGGAGAGGAAATCCGCCATGGAATCTGTGTGGTGGCTGTGGGAGGACAGGAGCACAAGCCCGCCAGTTATCTCTATGGAAAGGATGAGAGGGTGGTCACTCAGCTGGAATTTGAGGACATGCTCTCAAAAGGAGTGAAAGCGAAGACAGTGGTGATGATAAACTGTGTGGAATCCAGAGACGACACCAAGGAGTACTGCTCCAGAGTATGCTGTTCAGAAGCTGTAAAAAACGCTTTGAAGCTGAAAGAGAAGAATCCAGATACTAATGTGTACATATTGTACAGGGACATGCGAACCTATGCCTTCAGAGAGCAGTACTACGACAGGGCACGGGAAAATGGCATTGTATTCATGAGGTATGATCCTGAGACGAAACCCAGACTGGAAAAGAAGGGTGAATCATTGGTATTATATGCACATGACGCTGCTCTGGATCTTGACTTTGAACTGCATCCTGACCTGGTTGTACTTTCCACGGGAGTATCCCCCTACGATAACTCAGCCCTCTCTCAGATGCTCAAAGTCCCACTTGATAGAGACGGATTCTTCTTGGAGGCCCACATGAAACTGCGCCCTGTGGACTTTGCCACAGACGGAGTATTCATGGCAGGGCTGGCGCACTCTCCCAAGTTTATTGATGAGACGATCTCTCAGGCATACGGAGCAGTTGCCCGGGCCTGTACTATCATCTCAAAGGAGAGAATAGAAACAGAACCAATCATTGCAGAAGTTGATGAAGAACTCTGCTGCGGGTGCCAGGTATGCATACCAATGTGCCCGTATAATGCACGTGAATTGGATGAGGAAGAGAACATAGTCAAGGTCAATGAAGTGCTCTGCAAAGGGTGTGGTTCCTGTGTTGCTGCGTGTCCTTCTGGAGCAGCTCAGCAGAGACACTTCCGTGATAACCAATTAAGTTCCATGATTGAGGCCTTTGTGAGGCGATAACCATGTATGAACCAAAAATTATTGGATTCTTGTGCAACTGGTGTTCATATGCAGCTGCAGATCTGGCAGGGACTTCAAGGATACAGTATCCCTCTAACATGAGGGCGATCCGGGTCATGTGTTCCAGCAGAATAGACCCTGAACATGTGCTGCGGGCATTTGTCAACGGTGCAGACGGGGTTCTCATTGCAGGATGCCATCCCGGAGACTGCCATTACATTTCAGGCAACTACAAAACAGAGAGGAAGTACGTACTAATGCGCAAAATGCTGGAGCAGTTCGGCATTGACCCACGCAGGCTGAGGCTGGAGTGGTGTTCTTCAGCTGAAGGTGGAAAATTCGCACAGGTAGTGACGGAGATGACTGAAGAACTGAGAACCCTTGGACCCATACAGCTGGGAGCTGGTGATTAGATGGACAAACTGAAGTTTGCTTTCTACTGGGCTGCCTCCTGCGGCGGCTGTGAAATTGCAGTTCTGGATATTGACGAGAAGATACTGGATGTGGTGGAAAAGGCAGACATTGTCTTCTGGCCAGTAGCACTTGACATCAAGTACAAAGATGTGGAAGCATTCCAAGACAAGTATATTGATGTGTGTTTCTTCAATGGTGCAATCAGAACCAGTGAACATGAAGAAATGGCACACCTGCTCCGTGCAAAGTCCAAGACATTGGTTGCATTTGGAGCCTGCGCCTGTTTTGGAGGAATACCCGGACTGGCAAATGTTTCTGATAGAGACGAGATCTTCAATTTGGTGTACAAAGAACTGCCGTCTGTATCCAACCCTGATGAGACGACACCTCAAGAGACTTACAGTGCCCCCGAAGGAGAGCTGACTCTCCCACAATTCTTTGATACAGTCAAGGCACTGCACCAGGTTTGTGACGTAGACTACTTCCTGCCTGGATGTCCCCCTACCCCAGAGCTGATCGAACAGGCACTCACTGCCATTTTCGAGGGAACCCTGCCTCCCAAAGGGAGCACACTGGCCCCCGAGAAAGCTTTGTGCGAGGAGTGTCCCCTGGAAATCCAAGAGAAGAAAATCCCCTTCATAAAGCGACCCTACCAGGTCATTCCTGATGGCAAGAGATGCTTGCTGGAACAGGGTATTGTGTGCATGGGGATCAATACCCGTGCAGGATGTGGAGCGCGCTGCATTAAAGCCAACATGCCCTGTAGAGGATGCATGGGCCCCACTCCCGAGGTGACTGATCAGGGAGCAAAGCTGGTGTCTGCAATAGCATCTATTCTGGGCGTGGAAGGAGAAGAACGCATGACAGAAAAGGAAGTCGAAGCCCTGATAGACCAGATAAAGGATCCCCTGGGAACATTCTATCGGTACACCTTACCAATATCCCTGTTGAGAAGAAAGGTGATGAAAAAATGAATCGAGTTACCATTGATCCTATCACGCGCCTGGAAGGGCACGGCAGGATTGAGATATTCCTTGACAGTCAGGGAAACGTGGAGAATGCCTATTTGCAGATCCCAGAGCTGCGTGGATTTGAACGGTTTTGCCAGGGGAGACCCGGGGAGGAACTGCCCAGAATTACTCCTCGAATCTGTGGTGTGTGTCCTACTGCTCATCACATTGCATCTGCCAAGGCGCTTGATGCAGCCTTTAATGTAGAACCAACACCTGCTGCCAAGAAACTGAGAGAACTCATGTATTCAGGATACTTTGTATATGACCACACGCTTCACTTCTACTACCTAGGAGGGCCTGATTTCATTGTGGGACCTCAAGCGCCGGCCGCAGAACGGAATATTCTCGGTGTTATAAATAAGGTGGGACTGGACATCGCCAAGGAAGTGATCAAGCATAGAAGCTACGGACAAAAAGTCATTGAAATTCTGGGAGGAAAAGCCACTCATCCTGTATCTGCACTCCCTGGAGGAATTGCCAAGGGGTTGACAGAAGAAGAAAGAGCCACCATCGAAGAGATGGCCAAATCTTCAGTCAAATTTGCAGCATTTTCTCTGGAAACCTTCGATAAGCTTGTTCTCCAGAATAAAGAGTATGTTGATCTAATCACCTCAGATGCATATACCATGAGGACCTACTACATGGGGTTAGTTGATGACAACAACAAAGCGAACTTTTATGACGGCAAGATACGAGTAGTAGATCCCAACGGGAAGGAGTATGTCAAGTTCGATGCCTCAGACTACCTGACACATATTGCAGAACATGTGGAACCCTGGTCATACATTAAATTCCCCTACTTGAAAGGGGTAGGATGGAAAGGGTTTGTGGACGGTGTAGACTCTGGCGTGTACCGGGTTGCACCACTAGCAAGGCTCAATGCCGCACAGGGTATGGCCACTCCACTGGCCCAAGAGGCATACGAGAAGATGATGGAAACGCTGGGCAATCCTGTGCACCATACGCTGGCTACACACTGGGCCCGCCTCATCGAGCTTCAGTACGCAGCAGAACGTCTGCTAGAGCTGGCACAGGATGAAGACATCACTTCAAAAGACATACGAGCTGAGCCCGGAGAACCTGGAGAAGGAGTAGGAGTTGTAGAAGCTGCCCGTGGTACCTTATTCCATCATTACAAACTGGATGAGGATGGGCTTGCCAAGACCGTCAATCTCATTGTGGCCACTGTAAACAATGGCCCCGCCCTAAATATGTCTGTAAGAGATGCAGCGCGAGGAGTCATTAAAGAAGGGAAAATATCTGATGGATTGCTGAACATGGTGGAAATGGCCTTCAGATCATATGACCCATGCTTTGGCTGCGCTTCCCACTTCTTACCTGGGGAAATGCCACTCCAAGTGAGAATTCACAACACCGACGGAGCAGTTCACACTCTTGAGAGAAATCTCTAATCCCTTTTTTTCTTCTGTTTTCTTATTGACTTCTAAAGGTACATCGCTCATTCTGGAATACCTGTGATAAATGAGGGAGGTCCCGCACGTCTGACAATGTGGTAAAGTTTATATGGTATAAAAACACTGCAGAGCGATGTTTCGATGGCATGAATTCAGACCAGATGAGAAGGGAATTGAAATGGTGTTGAGTCCTTTGGAATCTGAGATCATGCAGATTATGTGGGATGAGAAAACATCTGTGGCCCGGGATATCTATGAAATCATGAAAAAGAAGGAAAAGAAAACCCGCAGATCTACAATCAGCATCATGATGAACCGGCTGCGTGAAAGGGGGCTTCTAGAGAGGCAGCCAGAAACAGGAAAAGGGGGAGAACGGTATGTTTACACTGTCAGAGTTTCGCGGGAAGAATTCTCCCATGCAGTGGTGGACAGAGTAATGCGCAGTCTCATGGAGACATTTGAGGATGCAACACTGAGGTATGTGAGAAACCATCTCTCTGATAGGATATAAGATCTGAGCGATTACCTGAGGAAAGAGGGACTGGCCTGTAAGATTTCAACATACGTGGACACAATGTTTGGATCTGAACGTGGAGCAGAGGTCATCTCAGTATGATTATCCAGCTCGAGGAGATAGCAATGGAGTATGTTGTAATCAGATATGGAGAAATAGGCACCAAATCGAGGCGAACTCGCAGACGGTGGGAAACCTCATTCATGAAGAATATCAGAGCCGCACTGGAAGCAAATAGCATTGAATTCAGTTCAATCGAAAATCCCAGAGGCAGGATTATTGTTGCCACAAGAAATCCACATGCAGCTGGAGTGTTAAAAAACGTATTTGGGATTTCGTCCATTTCTCCTGCCATCAGAGGCAGCCTTGACTTGAAGGACATGAAAGAAAAAGCACGTGCATTATACAGGACTTACGGGAAAGGGGGTACCTTTCGTATTTCCACGCAGAGACTGGACAAGCAATTCCTTCTGACATCCCCAGAGGTAAATGCAGAAGTAGGAGCTTACATTGCAGCTGATGATGTCTCTGTTGATCTCACGAACCCTGACATTGATATTGGTATTGAGATTCTGTGTGATGCTACGTATTTCTTTGTGGACCGTATTTCGGCATACGGAGGAATTCCAGTAGGAATACAGGGGAAGGTGCTCGTTCATCTCATAGACAGGAGATCAGCAGTGGCCGCATGGATGATGCTAAAGCGGGGATGTGAACTGGTAGGATATGGAAACGAGGAGATACGTTCTCATCTTGAGCAATTTTCATACGGACATCCCATCACCTGGGTTTCTGACCCAGAGAAAGCAAGAGATGTCCTTGCCGTGGTTTTCTCTGAATTCTGTCCCGAAAAAAGAGATATTCCAAGTTTCTATCCACTGATGGGATTAAAAGAAAATCAGATACAGGAAATCATGAAAGACATTTTTTGAAGAGAGAATGCATATAGAATAGCTTATCAAGATAGAATAAGTAAAAAAAAGGAAAATTAAATTGAGCTATGGCTTTTTGCCTTTTCCTTTGCTCTTACCTTTGCTCTTGCCTTTCCCTTTTGCTTTGCCGTTACCCTTGCCATTGTTGTCGTTCTCACTGTCTTCGCTGTCTTTGTTGTTTCCCTTCCCTTGATTTCCAAGAGAATTCTTCTCTGTGTTCTGTTCCTCGTTTTCCTCTTCGTTCTCTTCCTCGTTTTCCTCTTCGTTCTCTTCTCCATCCTCTCCATTGTCCCT
Organism: Theionarchaea archaeon; assembly: GCA_018992565.1. GTDB lineage: Archaea > Methanobacteriota_B > Thermococci > Methanofastidiosales > SZ-28-30 > SZ-28-30. The sequence continues at coordinate 15,930 of JACVGW010000005.1, read as the reverse complement.
CGCATACTTGCTGAGAGCATTTCCAGAGGTGTGGAGTGCAGCATTCGACAGACCTTTTGCAGCACCAAGTTTTCCTTCTGCTGCCTTTTCCGCTGCCTTCTGCAGCAGTTTAGTAGCTACATTATAGAGAGTCTGTACTGCCTGAGAAATCTCTCCCTCGCCTTCTTCGCCTTCTCCGTCATCTTCGCCTTCTCCGTCATCTTCGCCTTCTCCGTCATCTTCGCCTTCTCCGTCATCTTCGCCTTCTCCGTCATCTTCGCCTTCTCCGTCATCTTCGCCT
>JACVGW010000005.1:0-15550 GCA_018992565.1 Theionarchaea archaeon | reverse complement strand
TCTCCGTCATCTTCGCCATTAAGCAGGTCTTCAAGTTCTTTTATGTTATTGGCAGCATCAATAAACTGTTGCACGAGCGCCTCTGACATACCTTCGTTTTCGGCATCATCAGGGAAAGGATCGAACTGATCAGGAATTCCATCCCCGTCGGAGTCAGCCCACGGATCAGTCTCTTCGTCCTCTTCTGGTGGATCCTCTGAGTCCTCTGCAAGAATCGGACAAAGATTCCCGATGAGCATCATGAGCATCAGAAGTGTAACCAGCTTTTTCATGTAGTTCACCTGACTCTCTTACCACTGATCCTTTATAAGCTTTTCGTCAAGTGGTTGAAATATTTTTAATATTATTAGAATATCATCAGTCACTGTTGCAGAATTCGCGAAAAATGATGAAAATAGAGGTCATGGCACATCAGAATTCTCAGAAGGGGGCAATCCAGCGCAATGTTTATAACTGATAGCGAGCTTCCATTTTTTATGAGATATGCAGTGATATTCCTTGTCTTGCTGACTGCAGCGTGTATGGGTCAAGAATCCGAGCAGCCACAGGAAGTCCAGCCTGCTCCTGAAGAGATCATTGATTCGTACTTTGAGGGTCTTAATCAGAGGAATTTGCCCGAATTGGAAGATTTGACTCACTCTTACTTCGCAGAAGATGCAGAACTACTCCTGGATTACGTTAAGAACCAGAACCTAACCTTTGAGATAGTTGAAATATCTCTTCTGATGAAAGAAGAAGAGTTCAGAGAAATGACCAAGGGACTATCTGATGCAGACTTTGCTGAACAAATAGGAAAGAGAGGAAGGTCTTATGAGGTCATAGTTACCATTATCACTCCGGACGCTTCATACGAGGAGATCTTCCTGTTTGTTGAACTGGGAGAAACTGACGACGGATGGAAGGTCATTGAACCCAGTGTGCTCCAGTTGTTGATAGAGACTTCGCTGGAGGTTGCACGGGCCGGAGGTTAGGAAAGACCAAGACCCTAGGAGCTGCTCATATATTTCGACCAGTCTCCTTACAGGAGAATTCCTGAATTTCCAAAACTGATTCGATGTTAGATGAGAGCCTCCTGCTTTCCTGAGTATCTATTTGAACCAATGCCAGAATAGCAAGTGGACAACAGCCTGGGGAAGGATCCCAGTCGGTGGTATTGCTCTGTGAAATCACGTGTGATCACAGATGTACAATTCCACGGAAGGAGAGTTTCCCCAGTACAGCACATGCAGATGCAGAGGTTCAGGGGAATCCAGATGAGTAAACAGGCTTTTGTGTATGTGGTAAGGCTCATTCGCCCCGAGATAGTTGATTCCATGTCACCACTAGAGGAGGAAGTTGTCGAAGAACACTTCTCATACCTCAAGAGGAAACTGGATGAAGGAAGTCTAATCCTTGCTGGCCCCTGCCTAGATGGGTTTTTTGGCATCGTGATATTTGAAGCGGTGTCTCCTGAAGAAGCCCAGCAGTTTATGAACAATGATCCTGCCATAAGAAAGGGATTGATGACTGGCGAAATCCACCCCTTCAGGGTATCCCTGATGAAGTCATCATACAAAGATTAACCTATTTATGGTGTGACTGCATGGAATGTACATGCTCATGATCGATGAAGGATATGTTCTGGACCGTGTTAGGGGCTATCCTGGTATAAAGAATATCACTGTACAGGCTCCAGAAGGACTGAGGAAGAAAGCACTGGAACTGAGCACCTTCTTAGAAACCGCAGGGTACACAGTTGTTATATCAGCATCTCCCTGCTATGGGGCCTGTGATCTGGAAGAATATGGAGACCTTCTGGTTCACGTAGGACATACGAGAATCTATTCAACTAAGAGGCCCGTGGTGTTTGTTGAGGTCACAGATGATTTCAATTTTGTCCCCACACTTGAGAAAAATGTAGAACGGATTCCAGCCCGAGTTGGACTTCTTACCACTGCCCAACACAGGCTACAGCTAGAGAGCGTTGGTTCTTTTCTGAGAGACAATCAGGTACAGGTACATACTGCTACCGGATCACGAACTGAATTTGAAGGTCAGATACTGGGGTGTGACCTCACGGCAGCAACCAAGATTTCACATGAAGTAGATGCTTTTCTCTATCTAGGAACGGGAACTTTTCATCCTCTGGGAGCAGCCATCGCCACGAGAAAGCCGGTATTCCGTGTGTATGATACGTTTGAGCCCGTTGATTCTGAGAAAATGCTGCGAAAGAGACATGCACTCATCTTTGAGGCTTCTCGAGCGTCTACCTTTGGTATTGTTATCAGCACAAAAAAAGGGCAGTACAGAATGAGTGATGCCCTGGCTGCCAGAGCGTATTTGAAAGAAAAAGGGAAGAACACTTTCCTCTTTGTGTGCAATGAAATCAGGCCAGAGTACCTCTATGGATGTGATGCATACGTTATCTGCGCCTGTCCCAGGATTGCACTGGATGATGCAGCCTTGTTTGAATCCCCTGTCTTGACCTGTAAGGAAGTGCCTCTGATGTTTGAAGAAGGAGAATATACTATGGACATGATCGTATGAAGAAGAAGAACTTGGCAATAATGCTCTCTGCCCTGGAGACTGTCCATTCTTCCTCCACTCTGGAGCAGTACACTCTCACTGGAAATGTGGCTGCAGACATTCTGATTTATGCCTACGATTTCGGTGATATTGATTCAAGGGTAGTAGCTGATCTGGGATGTGGGTCTGGAATTCTGGGGGTTGGAGCTCTCCTCCTGGGGGCTTCCTCTGTTACCTTTGTGGACTGCGACCCCCAGGCAATTGAGGTAGCCAGGACAAACCTGGAAAGAGCAGCAAAAGATTTAAAAGCGGATAAAACAATTTTTGAATGTAGTAATATTGAAAATATTACACTCACTGCAGATACAGTGGTGCAGAATCCTCCCTTCGGGACGAGAAGGAAGGGTGTAGACGTGCAATTTCTGAAAAAAGCAACGGAAATCGCCCCAGTAGTATATTCACTGCATAAGAAAGGGAATGCCAACTTCCTTTCACAGCATACGCACCACATGCTCACACATGTGAAGGATATAACGCTGCCTTTGTACAGGAGGTATCCTTTTCACACAAGGCGGGTAGTATATGTAGAAGCAGAACTATTACGATTTGAGAAGGTGAAAATATGAAGGACGGAGAATTAGTCATGCCTGGCTCCTTTTTGGGAGTTGCGGAAGAATTCCTGCCGGGTAGAGGTGCATTCGAAGAAGACGGAAAAATATATGCATCCACCATCGGCATTGCTCGATATGATATGAAGGGAAGAAAAGCAGAAGTCAACCCCATGGTAAAACAACCTCCTACCCCGTCTTCAGGAGATATTGTCATCTGTCAGGTGGAACTCATGAGAGAAAAGATGGCATTGGTGGAGATTCTGGCACTGGAAGGATATGAAGATAGAGAGGTGACGGGCTCAACAAAGGCGCGGATCTATATTTCCCAGACCGCCCAGAAGTATGTGAAAGACCTGGCGAGTCAGTTCCACGTTAATGATACTGTACGGGCAAAAGTGAGGAAGGCACAGAGAGAGCCCTATGAACTCTCCACAGCTGGTAGTGATTTGGGAGTAGTCAGAGCTCTCTGTTCAAAGTGCCGAACCGTACTAAGGCGCAAAGGGAATGTACTTGAATGCCCCGAATGTGGAAACATTGAGATGAGAAAACTGGCGTCGGATTATGGAAAAGGTCGAGTGTGATAGTGTGGAACTTGAGATCATTGCCCATGAGAAAACCAAGCTGGAAGCTGCTCTGAAGGGTGAGGACCATACGTTTGCCAACCTGCTTCGAGAGACGCTGAAAGAAGATACTCATGTTGTCTCTGCAGCCTACAAGGTGGGGCATCCTCTGCTTGACAAGGAGCGTCCTGTCCTCTTTCTGGAAACTGATGGCAAGGAAAGTCCAAAGGAGGCTCTGTCCAGGGCTGCTCGGAAAATAAAGGAGCAGATGAATGAATTTGGAGCAAGACTTTAAGGGATTTGGTGATGCTCTCATCAATTTCCTGTATTCACTTGCCAAGTCGAGAGCAACAGGCACGTGGACAGGAGAGAAGGTATCTAACTATGTACTCTCACAAGCCTTGATCGCTTCAGACATTGATAGTCCAGGAGGACTGGACAAGCACGAGAAGGGGGACTTTGTTGAAAGCTTTATTGCACATGCATGGATTGATCATGTAGTGACTCTTGAGGAGGCTGCTGATGTGCTTGTGGGAGTCCTGAAACTGTATAACCTGGAAGAAGATGAACAGAAAGCAATGGTGGATGCTTTCCGCAGGCTCCTTGATCACGTACAGGAGAATCATACGGCAACGGAGAACCCTTTGAGGAGATTCCTTGGACTGATCACATGAGAATTAAGCCTCAGATTCGCATTTTGGGTATGGATGACGGATCACTGTGTGGTCAGAAGATCTTACTGGTCGGAGTAGTATTTCGGGGTGGATTCTGGATTGATGGGCTTCTAAGCTGTGATATAGAGAGAGATGGCACAGATGCAACAGAGAAGATAATCTCAATGGTATCCAGGACACGGCACGAAGATCTTAGAGTTATCATGACAGATGGAATTACTTTTGCAGGGTTCAATACTATCGATATCACAGAGATTTCTCAGCAGACAGGACTGGGAGTTATTCCTGTCATGAGGAGGATGCCTGATTTCCAGAAGATTTCCAGGGCACTGGACAACTTCCCAGACAAGGAAAAGAGATGGGAATGCATCCAGAAAGCAGGACCTGTTTTCTCAGTTAAGGTGCACCAGGGGACCCTCTTTTACCAGGTCGCTGGGCTTGAAAGAGAAGAGGCTGAAAAAGTGATCACTTTGACGTGCATGCACTCTCACCTTCCCGAGCCAGTACGGGTTGCACATATCATAGCCACTGGAATTGTCAGAGGAGAAGCCTCCAAGAAACCATGACCTCGCGGCCGGACATGTTCCAGAATGATTTGACATTTCATCTCCAGGCGTGAGTACGGGTGACTTATGGTGTCTTTTTTCTGGAATCTCAACCTCCTGAACTGGCTGATAGAGCTATCAGATATTCCAATCCATGAAGAAATGTAATATACTGTTGAATTTCGTCTATTAATCATCGTTTTTCTTTTTATCTTCTTTTCAGTCTGTTATTTTATATTTTCCATCTTCCATTCGTCTCCAATAGTGGCTTTTCCAGTAACCAAAAAATAAATAGCATGCACAAAGTATATATGGTTCAAAATGAAAAAACCCCAGCGTTTGTTGAGATCTGTAGGGGGGTGGGCAGAGAAAATCATGTGGTGAAGAGGTACTCGGCGCTCCTGGGAACCTTCCCAGGAGCGGTTCATCTAAAGACTATCTGATTTCTGATGCCGAAAGGGACCATCACCTGATGTAGCCGAAGTCTCCAAGTTCCTTCAACTGCTGCTGAAGTCGCTGTTTCTTCTCCATGTCCTGAACCTTCTTAATGAACTGCTCTGTTTCCTGCGCTCTTCGTTCCAGTTCAGACATGTCCACATCAATGCCCAGTATCTTGGTCAGCACTTCCAGGACTGACTTGGCAGATCTGGCATCAATGACCAGATATCCTGGAGATTCTCCCAGAAGACACACTCCCTGCATACCTCTGAGATAGCCCAGTGCCAGGAGCAGTCCAGAGGCTCCCACAATTGCAGAGCCTGGATCTGACTTGAAGGTGATGCTCGCTTCTGAATATTTCTCAACCATCTCCACTGTAGTGGCGGCTCCGAAAACTCGGGGAGTCTTGACTTCCTGTCCTCCTGTGGAGGAACCCCCCAGTGTAAACATGGTAGTCACTCCGAATTGTTCTATATAGTCCAGAATCGCTCCTACCACTTCATAGTGCCCATAGCTATCAGTGGGCTGTGGCTGTGTGTCTCCCACCAGTATAACCAATTCGACGTTCTTCCCCTTCCAGTAATAGAACTCGTTCCTCATGGGGCGAACTGTAGAATCAGATTCCACAACAGCCTGGTGCATGAATTGAGGAGAGTACAACTCAGCAAATTTCTCTGCATGGAGTTCTGAGATCAAATGGTCTGCTGCCAGTTTGCCAATCAATCCAATTCCGGGCAATCCCTCAATGAGAATTGGATTATGCATTTCAATCTTCTTGAGTTCCCTAATAATACTCCTTTTCATCTATTCACCTCTTTTAAGTTTTCGTCTGTATTCTCCATACTTGTCTTCTGGTGAAAATCGGGGAGGTTTCACCGTATCGGCTCTCCCTCCACATGCACAGACATCTTTCAACGTATATGTGCCGCAGACAGTACATTTCTTCAGTTTCATTTTCGAGTGAATTTCACCTCGCCGCCATGTTCTTCCACAGATGAGGTGACACTTTCAGATATATTCTTCAGAATATCCTCCGCTACCTTGTATTCTTCTGCTTCTATCTTTATCATATATCGGGGAGTACCCACAAGTTGAACAGTCACCCCGTCGTCCTCTGCTGCCATCAATGCTTCTTTGATGATCTCCACCCCATTGCGCTGAGGACAGGTGACATCCAGATATCCTGTAATCTCCACTGTGGGGACCTCCACGTTGGCTGTCAGCAGTTCAAAAAAACTATCTCTACACGCTTCAGGAATAATGGACAGCAGGGTCTTATCCCTCACAATGGCTTCCATTCCTTCCAGGACGGATTCAAATTCCTTTCGCATAGGTTCAAGAATGTTCGTTTCCAACTCTTCTGCATTCAGCCCACTCTCTTTTTGGTAGTATTCCAGAAGTTTCTCCACTTTCTTCTCCCGTTTGTACTGCTGGATCTTCCATTTACGCTGCTGGGCCGTGGTCCTCCTCAGTGATAGGTCGATGTGGCCTTTCGTGGGGACCACCTTCAGTACCTTGGTTACCACCTTCTGGCCTTCTCTGACGTGGTTACGGATGTTTTTAACCCAGGCGGAGGAAATCTCCTTAATGTGAATCATTCCTACCTTGTCATATTCATCCAGCTTGACAAATGCGCCATAGGGGAAGACATCAGTGACGTTTCCTATGACCAGTTCTCCAACTTCTGGGTACTCTTTCTTACTCATTCCAATACCTCAAGTATGCGAGTCTTTACCAGACCTTTCCCACCTTTGGGTTCTTCTACTGTCTTGCCACACACCAGGCAGCGCACAACGGAAGCAGGCCGATTAAAGATTACCTGTTCATTACCACAATCCTCACATTTTATCCTCAAGAATTTTGACATTAAATCACCTACTCGAAATCCAGTCGCTTGGTACGGAATCCTTTCTTCGTTGAAGATCTATTGCATTCCTTGCAGGTGTACCGCAAATCGTGTCGTCGGGTGGGTTTTTCACCCTGGGGCTTGGCTCTGGGGTATCCACCATATCCCTTTTCTATGCGGCGGAATCGTCTCTGACCCTGTTTCAGCTCACCCCGTTTCCTTTTCTTCACTACTTTGATTTTATGGACAGTATGCTTCTTGCACCATTTACAGTATGTCCTGCGTGTCTTGGGCATTTTCATCAGATCACCTGTTCGATCAACCCTTTCTCTTTTAAAAGGGTTGCTATTGTCTCATCTAGAAGTACTTTTTCACCTTTCTTGTACGGTCCCAGGACTCTCAGGTCTGGTCCGTAGAATTGAGGAATATCCTGAAGGACCATTACCTTCTGGGCAGTACCTTCCTTCTGGAGTAAAGATTCCAATACATCCTTTTTAAACTTTTTGAATGTGGAAGCATATTCAGCCAGGGTAGATTCTGCCTGCAGCATGTTTTTTCGTCGTCCATGGAATATTTTTTCAGCCCTCAGATCAACCAATTCTTCCAGGACCTGCTGCATCAAGCGAAGCTTCTGAGCAGAAATGAGATCAGTGCGGGATTCCAGGTCTGCCATATGTTCTCGAATCCCGAGAAAAAAATCATCATCCAGTGAAGACAATTCACCAGTTTCCCGTTCCTTTCGAAGTTTCTCTTCCAATAATTTCAGCATATTACTCTCGTTCTACCCGGGGGGCCAGGATAAACAGGATTTCAGCACCATCCAGAGTGAAAGCTATCTTGAGAGGCATATCATTACCCAGATCCAGAGTCACTTCATCTTCAACTGACTTTGCAACATCAGTCAGATAGCTGAGGTTGTACGTGGACAGGGCCGGTTCTGATACCTCATACTCCAACCACTCCTTGATCTCTGTCTGTATGCTGCCTGAATCACCTTCTGCTTTCACCACGAACACATCAGGATCAGCCTTGAAGGTGACATTGTCGGCAATAATATACGCATCTTTTATGGAATCATCAAACACAAAAGAAGGAAGTCTAATCTTGACTGTAGTATCCAGGTGGGGTACTTTGTATTTTTCACCACCAATGACGTCAATCAGGGGGAGCTCAAATCGACGGACTGTTTCCCCATCTGCCCTTTGAAAAGTGAGAGTCATCCGGGTTTCATCCGCTTCCACTGTGAGAACATCATCCGGTCGTGAACGATTGATAATCTTTCTGTTCTCATCAACATCCAGTCCCAGGGAGGTCTCCTCGCTGACTTCATACTCTTCGAAATGTTCCTTCCCCATGTGGAAATCCACCATGCTGATATGAGAAGGATCCATAGCAGTAAATTTGATGCCCTCTGGCGTAGCCTCAATAGATACTTCCTCTATGATGCTAGCCAGAGCATTGATTATCTTTTTCCACGTTTTGGCTTCCAGTTTTGCGCGAAACATTCCACCACCAGTTGAGTCTGAGAGGGTTTTGTGTTATTTAAAGGTTTGTACTGGCTGATGTCCCCTAAGGTGCTGTGCCAGGTAGGCAATATTTCTGGGGAACATTAACAGTACAGGGATGCACCAGAGAGCACATCATGAAGAAAAGAACAGAAAAGCCATGAAATCATTGCACTCCATGATCCAGCAGGAACGTATAGTCAGACCACCACGGGGAAAAAGTGCATTGAAAGAGGCCACTCTCACAAACGTTCTTGATTCTCCAGTAGTACTATAATGGTTCAATAGTCTGAGGGGGTTTGTGCGATATAAAATATGCTACTGATACCACACCTGGAATCTCATTTGTTATCCGGGTAGACATTTTCTCCAGTATATCCCAATCAACTTTCACAAAATTGGCGGTCATAGCATCCAGCGATTGCACAATCCGTATACCCACCACGTTTCCCAGGTTCCGTTCATCTCCCACTACGCCCACAACCTTATCCTCAAACAAGACAGCAAATCCCTGCCAGACGTCATTGTAGAGTCCTGCAGCTTTCAATTCATCTTCCACAATTGTGCATGCCTTCCTGCACATGGTAATAGACTGGTCATTTACCTCTCCTAGTACTCTCACTGCCAGGCCCGGACCTGGAAAAGGATGTTTTCCCAGTATCTCATCAGGCAGTCCCAGTGTCTTTCCAACTTCACGGACTTCGTCCTTGTACAGGTCCTGCAGTGGCTCCACCACCTGTTCGAATTCCATGACCTCAGGTAATGCTCCTACATTGTGGTGTGACTTGATGACATCTGCATGTTGCGTGACTCCACTTTCGATCCTGTCAGGATAAATGGTCCCCTGCACCAGTGTAGTGGCTTTCACTTTTCGAGCTTCTTCTTCAAATACCCGAATAAACTCTTCTCCTATCACTCTCCGTTTCTCTTCGGGATCGAGGACTCCTTTCAGCTTTGAGAAGAACCTGTCTTTGGCAGATATGACTTTCAAGGTGACTTTCCCTTCAAACCAGGTTTTCACATGCTCCACTTCCCCTTCTGGTAGCAATCCATGATCCACGAAAACTGCTGTCAACCGTGTACCTATGGCTCTGCTCACCAGAGCGGCAGCTACGCTGGAGTCAACACCTCCGCTTAACCCAATGAGTGCATTTCCTTGGATCTTCTCTTTGAGCTCTCGCACTGCGTGCTCAGTAAAATCTTCCAGATGCCAGTCTCTCTTTGCTTCTGCAATGTCCAGAAAATTCGACAGCATTGTCATGCCATGCTCTGTATGGTGAACTTCAGGATGCCACTGCACTGCATACATGGAATTACGGCGGAATGCAGCATATTCACTGTTCTCCGTGGATGCAATCCTTGAAAATCCAGGAGGCAGCGCTTCCACTCTGTCCCCGTGGCTCATCCACACCTTCTGTACTCTATCCAGCCCCTTGAAGAGAGGATCATCTTCAACAAAGGCGTCAGCTGTCCCGTACTCCTTCTCTTTTCCCTGTACCACCTTCCCTCCAAAGTGATGTGCAATCAAATGCAGCCCATAACAGATCCCCAAAGTGGGAATGTTCTCAGTGTACAACCAATCCAGGAGAGCATTATTCCGTGGTGCATTGTCCCGGTAGACACTGGAGGGTCCCCCGGAGAGGATGACTGCGTCCACATCAGCATCTGAAATATCCTGGTAGAACGGGAATATCTCTGAATACACATTGAGCTGGCGGATCCGCCTGGCAATCAAATGGGTGTACTGGCTGCCAAAGTCAATCACAGCGAGCATATATGCATCAATAAGGAGAAAGCTTATAAAGATAATTGACATGTCTGTGGTTATGAACATGGTGGAGAGCATGAAGTTGAGGATACGTTCGGTGGAATATCTCCAGATGCTCAAACAGAAGTACACGTATGCCCAACTGGGTGAACTGTTTGGGCTGCCTGCCACTGTCCTCAATCGGTATATCATGGGTAGAGTCCTCCCCAATGAAGAGAGAGCAAGAGAATTCGTCACTCATTTTAAGAAATATTACAATCTAGAGCAGGAAATAAAAAATAGGATCCATTGTGATCGTGAGGGATATTTTGACAATTCTTCTATTCTTTATGACACTCTCTTGCTTGTAGAAATCGCAGAACAGGTGGCAGAACGATTTCAAGAAGCGGAGAAGATTCTGACCTCAGAAACAGATGGAATCCCGGTAGCCTGCAGTATTGCAGTCCGGCTGGGAGTTGATGCTGTCTATGCCAGGAAGAATAGAGAAGTGGGAGTCACTGACTATATTGAAGAAACCTACGTGCCCAGTTCCTCAGGGAACCTCATGTCCCTGTACCTTCCCAAAGATGCAATCCAGAAGAATGAAAAAGTCCTCATTGTAGATGACGTTCTGAGATCAGGGGAGACTCAGAGAGCTCTGATTAACCTGGCAGAGAAAAGCGGGGCCTCAATCTGTGGGATTTTCATGGTAATCAGTGTGGGTGACACAGACCTCGTGAAAGGTGACAACTTTTTTACCCTGGTTACCCTTCAGTGAATGGGACAGGAGTCATACCCCTCATCTCGGTCTCTCAGGCACTGGTTTTATTCCCAGGTTCTACGTGCTTGGGTTCTGGCAGTCTATCAGGATGGAAATCCGTTACCATTTACAAATGTAAGCGATTGTATGGGTCTAATCATGCAAAAATATATATGTTCTATTCAAAAGAAGAGAGTGATGTACAAGAAGATTTTGATTGCCACGGATGGGTCTGAGCATTCGGAAAGAGCTGAAACCCATGGGTTGATGCTCGCTAAGAGATCAAATGCATCAGTCACTACCTTGTATGTGGTTGAAGTGGTGCATCCTGCGAAGTCTATTGGGAGCCCTCCTTCGCTGCTCCTGGAAGGGCAAAAAGACGAACTCATGGAAGAGGGAAGGAGAATAGTGGACAGAGTTGTCCAAAAAGGAAAAGAAATGGGGGTTGACGTATATCCCATGGTTGAAGAGGGGCACCCTGCCCAGGAGATCATTGACCATGCAAAAGACTTCGACCTGGTAGTGGTGGGCACACTGGGCAGGACAGGATTATCTCACCTCTTACTGGGAAGTGTTGCTGAGAAAGTGGTGAGACATGCCCCAGCCCCTGTTCTGGTGGTGAGAGCTCGAGAAAATGAACAGGATTGAACTGCCTGAATTTTCCCATCTCTCCGTCCCTCTGCAGCTGGCAGCTTCCACGCTGATAATGGGAATTATCGGGATGAAGATTGGAGAGTGGATTGATGGAGATTTTGGCGGAGCCTTGGGGTTAATGGTTGGACTTATCGCAGGGTTCTTTACGTACGTTGCGGTAATTGTAAAAAGAGAACAGTAGGTTTTTATGCTCAAAGGAGAAGATACCACCATGAAGAACTGTCCTCACTGCGCCGCCTTAAACTCTGAGAAGGCGGATTTCTGCTGGAGATGTTACAAACCATTGGATTCCTCCAGTTATGAGGGATTCATATCGCTGCGGCAGAGAATCAGAGAGAAAGTGCGGGACATAATACAGTACAGAGACATTCGAGAGCTTTTGAGAGAGAAGATCAAGTTGTTAGCAGAAAGGGAAAGTGAGGAGAGGGGCGAGCTGCTTACAGAAGGACTGCCACGGAGCAGGTGAATGGAGGAAAAAGGTTTTTATCTCCATTCTGTAGAACATTCATGGATTATGAAACATCTGCACAGTAGTATGGTCTTTTTGGAGAGAAGCCAGATATCGAATATTACAGACAATTGGGAGAAAAAGCTGGGACTGCTCTGGAAATTGGAGTCGGAACTGGACGGGTAGCTCTTGAGCTGGCAAGGGTGGATGTTGAGGTATGGGGAATTGACAATTCTCCTGCTATGTTGAACATTGCAGAATCCAACATCAAGAGACTACCAGCTCGTACACAAGAGAAAATCAGGATCATGCAAGGAGAAATGACCTCTTTTGATCTCGGCTGGGAATTCCCGCTGGTGTATATGCCTTCTTCGACCTTGAGCCACTGCGTCACAACTGAAGATCAGATGAAAACACTTCGCTGTGTGTATGACCACCTGGAAAGGGGTGAGATCTTTGCATTTGACATAATACTCCCGTCCTCAAGATATGATAGTGCTCTCAGACCTGCTGGAAAGCAGCCTATGGGGGAGAGGACTGTTTTACGGTGGATTTCCAATCGTTCAGATACAGTACATCAGGTGCTCCACACTATTCTGATCTTTGAGGTATATGAAGCCAATATCCTGATAGAAAGAGTGATGGAATCCTCTACGGTAGGTCTCATCACCAGACGAGAAATCGAGCTCTTGCTGGAAAAGGCTGGCTTCGAAATCAAGAATCAGTTCGGCGGTTTTTCCTATTCAGAGGACATTACTGACCTTCTGGTCACCCAGGCACGGAAACCCTAAACCTTTTTATTCTCGCCTCAGTGGTAGATTCATGATCCTGGACATCATGATTATCGCTATCGGATTTTTCTTCCTGTGGAAAGGCAGCGAGTATTTTGTTGAAGCTGCAGCAGAAATCGCCAGACGCATAGGAGTCTCCGACCTGGTCATAGGACTGACTCTTGTGTCAGTCAGTACCACCCTGCCGGAATTCATGGCTTCTGTCATGGCTTCCCATCTGGGATCCGGTGGCATATGTGTAGGAAACGCAGTAGGAAGTAATATAACAAATATTTCATTAATCCTGGGGACGTGCATGATTATTGAAGGATATAAGGTCGAACCTGTAGTATTGAAACGGTATGGCTCAATGCTCTTGCTGGTGTGCACGTTATTCGTGGTTCTCTGTCTCGATGGTGTGTCCCGTCCGGAAGGTGGGCTCCTTCTGACGTTATTCTTGGTGTACCTGATTGCCCTCAGCAGGGAGAAACATACTCGACGAGAAGTGAAGGAAGTCTCTATTGAGTTGAAGGAAGTGCCAAAGGAACCCATGTGGAAGACTCTGGTGAAGTTTGCTGGAGGAGGAGCTGCTGTCTTTATTGGAGCACGGTATCTGGTTCAGTCCGCTCTGAATATCGCTGTTGCATTGCAGGTACATGAATCAGCCATAGGGGCCACAATTGTGGCATTAGGGACCTCACTGCCTGAATTTGCAGTGGCACTGAGAGCTCTGAAAGAGGACTTTGAGGAAATATCTGTTGGAAATATCCTCGGCGCTAATACGCTCAATATCGTGTGGGTTATTGGGGTCTCTGCTCTGGTGAGGCCTCTGACATTGGACAGAAACCTACTCTATTTCAATATACCCATGATGATGGGAGTCACCCTGCTCCTGTTGGGGTTCATGAGTCGAGGGTACCAGTTGAGAAGGTGGCAGGGAATTGTGTTCCTAGGATTGTACATGTTGTTTGTGGTTATCAATTACGTGTGAGAAGAATGAATATCAACTCCGTGTGCCGACTCGGACGTCAATCCATGCTCAAAGAGAGGCTTAAGAGCCACCGGGGTGTTCCGCCAGGAAAAGTAAGGCGTCCGCCACCGCCTCCTGCATTGGCTCACGTGAGACCGCTGTGGGAGTGTAATGGGCGATAATGTGAATAATGGCATGGAACACAATGTGTAGTCTTATATGCATGCGAGCACTGATCAGCTATTCAGTAAAGATTCTATCAGAACCTCTACTTTTAAAAAGCGATATCACATGAGAATTCATGAAGATCTGGGAAGCTTCTGAATATGCGTGTATCATTGAAGCCGGAACCTTCAAGCCAGGAAACGTGCATTCGAGACAGGAGGAGTTTCTGGATTTTATGGTGAGTGCTCTCCTCCTGGGAAAGAGCATCCGGAACGTGCTGAACCAGAATGATATACGCCTGGGAAAGTCAATAAGAGACGCGGTCGCCGAAAGGGCAAGAGTAGTCCCTTCTAACACGAATTTAGGGATTATCCTTCTCCATATTCCACTTGCTATTGCAGCTTCTGTGAATCATAGAAACATAGGCCAGGCTCTGGATACACTCGTCCGCACCACTACCGTGGAGGATGCTGTGGAAGTGGCGGAGGCTCTCAAAATTTCTAGCGCATACCTGGGAACTCCCCCGAAGGGCCCTGACATGAGAAATGAACAGGTTGCGGTTGAAATTCACAGGAAGGGGCTGACGCTGGCTGATTTGTTTTCATTATCTTCTTCATGGGACAGGATAGCACTGGAATGGGTAACAGGGTTTCCACTTACCTTTTCTGGTGCAAGAAGACTAGTTGAGGGTGATTCTGTTCTGGAGGTATACATGAGCATACTGAGGGAGTACCCTGATTCACTGATCCAGAGAAAACAAGGAAGAGAAATAGCAGAAAGAGTCAGCTCTGATGCGGCCACTATACATTCTGCTGAGGATTTGAAGGATTGGGACGCCTACCTGCACAGAGAAGGTATTAATCCCGGGACTACAGCAGACCTGGTGGCATCCAGTATTTTTTTGGCTCTCCTGGATGATGAGACTCTCCTGAAGAGGTTGCTGGATGAAGCCCGTGTTTCTCAGCACTAGAAACCTTGAAAATACGGAATGGGGAACGGGGGACTCCAATTCTTGCGTGAGAATTGTTGATAACAGAATACTGGTGTGAAATCTGGAAGAAAGAGGAGAATATAGAGCTTTAACCATAAGAGAATGAACCCCTAAACGGTCCTGGTCTCCCGAGCAAAACCTTATATACATGAGGTCGGAGGACATACTATGCCGGGGTGGCTTAGCCTGGTTATAGCGCTCGGCTCATAAGCTCATGGAAATTGGATTCATCACCTGAGACACCGAGAGGTCGCGGGTTCAGATCCCGCCCCCGGCATACTATGACTCTCGGATCCCAAAAATCTCAATAGTCTAAATTCTACTCTGTTTTCAGAAAGAGCAGAATCAATGTACCTGTTGT
>JACVGW010000052.1:11902-20054 GCA_018992565.1 Theionarchaea archaeon | reverse complement strand
ATTATTTTGGATTTGAGTTCTGATTCATTGCTAAATGCTTATGATTATTACCCTTTAAATACTTTTCGGTCATTCATCCTATATAAGGTCTTTATTTTGGATATGAATAAATATTCTTCTAGGGTCTATTTCTGTAATACTACTATTATGATAGTTGCTTTTTCTCAAAAAGGTACTATTTGAGTAGTAAGATAAATTGCTATTCTGTGCAGGGAGCATGTTAAAATTACTATTACGATAGTAGTTCAAAAAGGAAAAAAGAAGAAGTTAAGTGAGTTCTTGAAGGATCTTCTCGTAGTAATTGATGGCTATTTGTGCGAATTTGAGGACGTCTATGTAGTTCTCCTGGGTAAGGGCCGTCTCTGCATTCTCTAGGTTGGAATCTGCCAGTATTAGCATCTGTTTTATGTTCTCTGGGATGGTATCTACAGGTTCCAGCATTTCGTAGACTTTGTTTCTTAGAGCTCTTGCCTGTATGATGACATTTCCTGCAACCTCTTTGAGCAGTCTGTTATAGTAGGTTCCTCTTTCAGTCTCTTGAGTCTGAGATTGACCCTGCGAAGGAGTCGTGGTGGTTCCACTACCAGAGCTCCCTGATCCACTGTCTTGGCTTCCTTCACCTTCAGATCCTTGATCACCAGATTCAGAACCTGAGCTACCGCTGGAATCCGAACTAGAGCCAGTTCCTGCACCAGATCCAGATGATCCAGACACCGGACTTGATGAACTAATAAGACCAAATCCGAAGTCAATATTAGGTGTCGTCTTCCTGTAGTTCAGAGGCACCGCGTTGGCTCCCGTGTAAGGTGTAGACGGACTGCTCATGGAACAGCTACCTGCGGCTGCTGTCACATCGAAGGCTCCAGGATGCAGATGGCCGATGTAGTACGTACCTCCATTGGTGGTTACTGTGGCTACACCATTGGTGGACCAGCCAAACTCAGTGAGTCCTTCTTCTCCACCAGCAATTTGAGTAGCAGTCACCGTAGCTGTGGCGGCACACAAGATATCAAAGGCCACTGTGCCCGAAACTCCACACAATGGATCAACTGTAAAGCTCACGGTACTCGTGGATCCACATACAACTGCGGCATTGCTGGTGCCCACGGCATATCCCGTCTTGATGACTACCACGCTCCATGCCCATGTCTTGTTCAATCCGGAGGTATTCGCGTCGTTCCATGGGACATAGGTGAATTGATAGTACCCAAGAGAGTCGGTTGTAGTCTGGTATATCTGGGTTCTGTTGTAGTCAGTGTAGTAATTGACACCGGGGGACCACAGGGAAACCTCATTGTTCCTGTTCATGTCAGAAAGCTTGACTGTGGCTCCTACTATAGGCGCTCCACTCTGGGAATCTGTGAGGTATCCATCGATGGTACCTGTGCACCGTCTGAGATGAATGACACTTACACGTGTTCCCGTCCCCGCGCTCACTGCGAAGGGACCTGCCGCTGAGACTTCATAGTTGGCACGTTCACCATGTACGTAATACTGGGTACCACTGTTAATGTTGGTAATGAGATAGTATCCCTCACTGTCTGTAGTGGAGAAATCATAGGATGGGTTAAGTCTGGCCACGATATTGCAGAATCCATCAGTGAGCTCAAGGGTTATGTACCCATCTGCCCATCCAGTGCTCATAATTCCAGCAGCCAATGAGAAGTTTGCTGTAGCTATCTGTCCTCCGACGATACCGATGCTCTGGTCTGTATTGTTGTGCTTCTGCAGGATGTATCCATAGGCATAGGCATAGGCTGTGTGTGTACCTGAAGGAACATTCAATACAGTGTAGTACCCTGCACTGTCTGTGGAGGCAGCATACATTCCAGATACTCTTACGGCAACATCCACCAGGGGATTGGCACCGTCATCCACTATTCCCTCCACTCTGCCTCTCATTTTCTCCATGGTAATGTCTTTGGTCACATTTCCATTGACAGTCACAGGCGCGTAGGAACCCTGGCTGAAAGCTACCTGATAGTCAATACCGCATGTTCCTCCGCCGCACACCTTGACCAGGTACGAGCCATATTCCACATCATCAAAGATGTAGAATCCATTTGTGTCGGTTTCATCCATGATCTCTGCAGGTTCCCAGATGCTGACTATGGCGCCGGATACGTCTCTTCCAGATTCATTGGTCACCCTGCCTGATAGAGTGCCTCTGAATTTGCTCATAGGAGATACAGTGGCCCCGGAAGTTCCAGCAAATCCAGGAAAGAGTACAAGGACAGAAGTGGGAGTCACTGAGGGATTGGCAATAGTAATATATCCAGTCTTTACAGCTACGATCGTGGTGGCTGTTATTGTTGTATCAATTCCTGTGATACAGTAGAATCCATGGCTGTCGGTCACTGCATAGTAACTGGAATTTGCAGTAGTCTCCACTTTTACTCCGTAAATTCCTTCTCCCGGATCGAAAGATGCACCTGCTGAGTATCCATTGGTGTCAGGAATCATGTTTCCAGCACCATCAGGTATCACCTTGTTGCTGTAGATGAATCCTGATATGAAGTGCGTAGTGGGGGTAGCACTGAGGTTGATAATCTGATAGGTAATCTGGTCGGGATAGACATAAATCCCTGTCTCTGTGCCGAGAATTGTCCTGGTAGGATCAATCACTGCCGCAGTGTAGATTCCCGGCGGTATATCATGGGCCTCGAAGTACCCGTTAGCTAGCAGGGGCACATCACGTCCTGCAACAAATACAAATCCATTGGTAACAGGCATTCCACCCGCATCATATACCTGTCCTTTGAGAATTCCTGCCCTATGGTTGAGAATGATGCCGTTTTCACACAACTCACAAGGATCAGGAGGATTGGCAAGTCCTGGTCCTCCAGGAACGGGTATATAATATTCCAGCGTTACGACATACGATGCCTTTTCAGCTTTGATGAGGTAACGGGCCTTATGCATTCGATGGCAGTCTGGAGGAGTCCCAGTACAGCTTGTCTGGAAGGTATCTGTCATACCACAGTAGGTCATTTCGTCGAATCCTCTGTTGGTCTGGTAGGGCAGTATTACTGAGTCACAGTTCTCAGAGTAGGTTTCAGAAGGCAGCTTCATGGCGAAGACCCCATTACTATCTGTCACCGTCTTGTACGGAGAGTAGGGGACATAAACAGTAGCTCCTTCAACACCAATTCCATCTGTGTTGATCACGCGCCCGAATTTGATGCCATAGTTCTCTTCCAGCCTGAAATCAGCTACCGTTACTCGCCCCATCTGGGCTACAACAATGCGAGCATTGGTCTTGTGGTGATTATCGCTTTCATCAGTAACGCTTCCTGCTTCATTGCGAACCACAATGTTGAATTTCCCTGCTGTTAGAGGATGGGTAGTGTATGAATTACTGGCAGCATAATCAGCGAAGATGTAGAACCCCGCCTTATCCGTGTAGATCTCCAGTCCAGTTCCATATGACCATCCGAGACCGGGTATTTCCACCAGTGCATTCTCAATAGCCTGCTGCCCATCGGTAGCTGATCCTTCAATGATGGGCAATCCAGTGGCTGTAACAAGATTAAAGCCAGTGGGCCCTGTGGGACCAGTAGTCCCATTAGTGACGCAGACCAGTTCAACGCCAGTCTGGTACCCCGTCTTCTTTGCCACAATGTAGAACCAGCCCGCGGGAATGTTGTGGATATTGTAGTTCCCGAAAGCATCTGTGGTAGTACTCAACCCAAGGCCAGGAACTTCCACCACTGCTCCAGGCAAAGGATTTCCTCCGCTGTTCACAGTTCCGAAGACCATTCCGTGGTCGTAACTCAGGTTGGTGAAATCGATGTTGGATGTAGTGTGCCAGTTGTACTGCGTACCACTGACGGTGATTCCATCCACTCTGATATTATATTTCCACTGGTCGAAGTATTCCGCCTTTTGAATGCGCAAGTTGTAGATGCCTGGAGGCAACCCATGGATGCAGTAATTCCCAAAAGCATCAGTGTATGCTTCCATCACAAAGGTGAATGTCTGATCATAGACTTCTACGTGCATACCTACGACACCAGTGCCATCTGTCTTCACTGCTCTTCCTGTTACGGACTCAAAAGGCACCATTCCAAAGTTCACCGTCATGGCACCTGTCACATTGACATTCTTAGTTACTTGCTTGTAACCCGGGATGCGTACTGTTACCCAATGGTATCCCATAGAAGTGGCTAGATTGTAGACACCACCTCCGCCAATGGGGACGGAGGTTCCAGCAGGATGATCGAGAAAAACTGTTCCACCCGTAAGGGGACTCTCACCTGCATCAAAGACACCATTCATATTGGAGTCTTCGTATACAGTACCTCCAATACTCTGAGCTGCTACTTCTCTCGAGTTCAGTATGATCATGCTTCCTGCTAGAAGCACGCATATGAGAAGACCGTTGACTTTTCTTTTTGTGGTTGCCATATCCTTTCCTCCTTTGTCAGACTTGATCCCAGATGGTCAGAGAACTTTTCTCATGCCATCTTTTGGAACATTCGTCTAATTGAAGGTTTTAATTCTTATACATCTATCCCTTTATATACTTTTCGTTTAAGGAAGCCATATAAGGTCATTATTGAGGATAAAAAGAAAGATTTCTTTTTCATTGTTTTTCTGTTTACTACTATCAAAGTAGTTACTTTAATCAAAATCTTCATGTGGGGTTTCCTTTGTGAAGATAAAGGGACATTTGCTGGTCAAATCCAAAATTACGATCGGATTCGTAAGAAAGCTTCATGCTCACGTGAGAAGTCGTCGCAACGTTATGAAGGTGACAGGCAGTGCCTCCCAGCATGTCATGCTCTTTCTGATGCCTGTTCTACCACCGTGGTACTTTCGGATTCTTCCAGAACGAAAATGACCTTCTCAAGGAAGTCCTGCCATGTGGCACAGCGCAACTTTCCCTTCCATTCAACTACCTTGAAGTAGAGATTGTCTGGTATGTTCTTGAAAGTGATATTTTTCATAGGTTTCCACCTTTACTTGTTTTGACACCTTTAACAATAATCCTATATAAGTCTTTCGGTCAATGTTTAATGATTTTGAAGAATACAAGTTGCAGCTAAGAATACGTGGATGGTGAACAGATAGGTTCTGGAATCAGACCTCAGCCTCAGCTACCCCATGTTCTGAAACGATCTCGAGTTTCTTCATCCTATGCAGAATTGCTGGAAGTGGAGCATCCAGCTCATGAGCGATTTCTTCGCTGGACAGCCCTTTCTCATACAAAGTCAGGAAAATCCTTTCGGGTATATAATTGGACGCCAGTCCTAGTCTCCCTCTTCTGTAATTTACAGCAGCCTGTGTTACGCCCAGAGTTTCACTGATTTCCCTATCATTCAAGCCTTGATTGTACAGGGTGAGCAGCTGCTGGTCTGAAAACGTGATGGGCTTGTAGTTGTTTTCCAGGCCCAATTTTTCACGGCGATAGTTGACAGCCGCCTGAGTCACACCCAGTTTCTCGCTGATCTCCCTGTCTGTCAGCCCTTTCCGATGAAACTCCAAAAGCTCTTCATCCGAAAACTTCCGCATGACGTCTTTTGGTTTCTGCTGTATAAAAGCTTTTTCCCATGCTTCATCCCTGACCATCAGAGATGAGGCTTTGTAACGGCGGTACAAATGCAGGGGGTAAGAGTCGGATAGTGCAATACCTGAGCACACCTGATGTATGCATCGCCGACAGAGAGTCAAGGTTATCCACCGCATACTGTATTATTGGATGACTGGCTACCGTAGCAGTTCCCGGACTGCAGATCCTACGAGCCTGAACATGATGGGGTTTGTGGCAAACTCCTTGATGATTGATGAATGCCTCTCGAAATCTGCTACAGTTTCAATGATTGAAGTATTTTCTCTAAAAACATTGAAGACCCTTGTGAGATTTTTCCTACTCATAGTTTCATAGATTTTTCTAATTCTTAAACAAATCTTAATTTCGGTACCGAAATTCTTTTTCCATGCTTTCTCGTAGTCTCTGAGATCCTCAAGGCACTGGGCAGCCATTTCTGAAGCCTTCATACTGTAATATATTCCGCCTCCTGTCAGGGGCTTTACTTGGCAGGCTGAATCACCAATGAGAGCGATTCTCTTCCGTACTATTTCACCATACCCCAGTGGAATGAGTCCTGCCTGCCTCTCCAGTATCTTCCCCCTGATTTCCTTGCGCTCCATGAACCTATTAAGGTGACTGACAGGCTGGGGACCGATGTATCCTACGCGCATTGTCTCTTCTGTCTCAGGTATGAGCCAGAAGAAGAAGGGAGGGTGAACATGAAGATGTACGAAATCATCCTCAGGAGCCAGTCTGACTATGTACTGAGCTGCAGGATAGAACGAAGGATTCAGAGAGAACCCTGCCTCCTTTCGGACCACAGAAAACGGGCCATCACACCCCAAGAGCCTATCACAGGTATACTGGTCTTTTGTGGTCGTCACAGTGATTTGAGTTCCATTTTCGAGTGAAATCACTTTTTCGCCGCAATTTATGCATAATCCTTGAGAAAAGTGCTTATCAAGGAGGCCCCTATCCACAACATACGCTGCATTATCTCGCTCAATGGTGAAGTGATTCTCACCTAGATAGAAGGTAGCCCCGTCAATGCGTCTCAAAATGACATGACGTGGAAAAGGAACTTTTGCACTGTCGACTGTTTCCCTCCCTATCAATCCAGAACACTGCACTGGCCTGCCAATTTCAGAATGTTCTTCCAGCACGAGAGGTGTAAATCCTTTTTTCCTGAGTAGTTGTCCGACATAGCATCCAGCAACCCCACCTCCAACAATAATGACATTCATCGGCATCAACTGATCTCCACTGGCCTTTTCAATAAGAGGCTAGATGATCCGCTCTGTGGTCTCCACTACAACTCCTTCCTTGCTGATAATGTAGGGAATCAATTTAGTGGAGAAGATCATGTTTTTCAGTTTCTGGACTCGCATCACATGTTCAAGTTCTGAGCCTCGTTCTCTAGTACTGAAGTCAAAGATCCCATCTGCCAGATACAGCAAGGTGTTTACCAGTCGTTCATCATGGACTCCCTTATCCAGTATGAATAAGTATATTCCTCCGTATTTTTTAGCATCCATTTGAATAATCTCAAAAAGATCGATGACGTCCTCAGGGTTTTCCGTACGAAATAGTGATGACAGAGAATCAATCATGCAGCGTACTTCAGTTCCTTTCTGACCAGCCATTTGTTCCAGGTGTTTACCCAACGCCAGGCGCAACTGATTGGACGCACCCACATCCCACACCAGCTCTTTGAAGATATCTAGATCCTGAGAATAGCTCTTTTCATATCTCGTAGTATAAGCATCAATGAAGGTGAGCTGCTTCTTTTCAACGTACTTTTCAACATCCCATTCATAGAACTTCATATCGTCTATTATCTCTCCGCTTGATCTTTCTGAAGTGAAATAGATACAATGGGCTCCCAGTTGAAGTCCAGAATAGACGAACTGCTGACCGAAAACACGGATTCCAGTACCAGGGGGTCCGTGAAGAATAATAGTGGTCCTATCAGGAAGACCTTTGTCCATGATGATATCAAACCCCTTGATTCCAGTCTTGAAATACTGCATATAGTGAACCTGCAGTAGGGCAATAAAAAGGTTTCCTTTTTCGCTTTGATACATCCTGGTGCACTTCGCAGAACTTGGCCAGAAGCCTTCAAGATTTACTATCGCAAGAACCAAATTGGTCAAACACAGGGACTTCTTTCGAAAGCTGCCACATGATATGCATCAATCTGTCTTCTTCAGTATATCTCGGGGATCAAAATCCTCATCATCTTCTTCCTCATGGTTCACTGTGGCCGGCTTTTTCTCTTCTTTTTCCTTTTTAGGTCCCTTTATGATCTCATGAATGTCAAGGAACTCATGGCTTGGTTCTTCTGATTTCCAGTTTGAAGGTTCCTCTTTTGGGCTGGGCTCTTCTCTTTCTTTTGGCATTCTGAGAATGTCACGGACATCAGTAAATTCTGATGGACGGGTTTCGGGGGTTCCTGACTGTTCTTCAACGAACAGGTCTTCGAGACCCAGTTCATCCACAAGCTGTGTCTTGCCCTTTGACTCTTCAGCTCCTCTACCAAACTCGAATTCTTCAGCTCCTCTACCAAACTCGAATTCCTCGGGGGCCATCTTGGCTTCTCTTTCTTCTTTCCCCAGGAGT
>JACVGW010000052.1:0-11802 GCA_018992565.1 Theionarchaea archaeon | reverse complement strand
TCTTCAGCTCCTCTACCAAACTCGAATTCTTCAGCTCCTCTACCAAACTCGAATTCCTCGGGGGCCATCTTGGCTTCTCTTTCTTCTTTCCCCAGGAGTTCATGCACATCTCTGGTTTCAGCAACCTTGCCCACTTTTTCTCGCTTTTCTTCTATAGTTGCTCGCCTTCTTTTCAGAACATCCAGTGGCGTTATTTCTTCTTCCGCTTCTGCACGCTCCTCTGGTGTAGGGAGAGCCTTTTTTTCTTCTTCTCCTCTCTTGTACACAGCTTCACGGGGTGGAGAGGGAACTTCCTCCGACTCATAGTACTCCTCTTCTTCCGTTCTCCGCCTTTCTATCAGCAGGAATGCAACAACCATGGAGATGAACAGTATGAGCACTATCCACAGAATCATGGCAATATCGAAGGATTCAACTACTTTTCGTCCCATTCCTTCTTCTTTTTCTTCAGGAGGAGTCGAGGTGGGAGGTTTCGTTTCTGGAGGCACCATTTCTTCTACTTGAATAGTCACTGAACCTGAAGTGGACTCATGTTTGTCATTATATACATCGATGAAGGTGGCTCTGGCAGGCCCCAGACTGAAGGTGCCCGCTTTTGTGGGTTTGAGAGAATAGGTGAAGGTCACTGATTCACCAGGGTTCAGGACCCCAATATTCCAACCAGGGTTTCCTTCCACCAGGGTGAGTTCCTCAGAGATCATGTCCTCTACCACCACGTTGGTTGCCCGCTCGTCATATGTATTGGTGACTGTCACTGTCACAACGGCTACCTCTCCTATCTTCAGGGAAGTAACATCTGCGCCCTTTTCGATCAGTATTCCTCGTATGAGCAGATTCGCAGGATCAGATTCTGCAACATAATCGATCTGCCACCTATCATGGTAACTGGCAGCAGCTTGGGGGAGTGCATACGTTCCCACCCGGGTGCACAGAATTTCATACATGATCTGAGCAGACTCTCCTGGTTCCAGCCTGCCTTCCCATGCGTTGGTACCTGATAGGAGAACCATCCCTTCAGGCAGCGGGTCGCTGACCTGGGTATCCGCTGCAATTTCCCCTTCATTTATTATATTCACAGCCACCCTCACCGAGAAGTTCAGCTTGACTGCATTCTTTTCTATGACTTTAGTGACTCTTAAGAGGGGCTTTTGAGCTCGTACTTCAAGCTCCCCTTCCAGTTGTCCTGCGTATTCTCTGTCAAAGTCGTCAGAGTACAGGACATCATAATCCAGAGCATAGGTTCTGTCCGCGCTGAAGTGTGGAACTTTGAAGGTGTACTTGACAGTGAAGTCTTCTCCTGCCTCGATTTCGTCCACCGTGAACTGCATTATCCCATTTTCCTCCAGGTAGTTGGTGGATGCTTCCACGAACGCTGTTCCTTCCAGGAGCGGAGTGACTACCTTTATATCTTTGGCTGCGATCCCGCCGGAATTCGACAGGGTGAGTACCGCTGTGACATATTCGCCATCTGAATCTATCTTTCTTCGTAGGGCATAACTCATTGAGATGTTGGGTGTTTCGGTCTCCGGAATAAGCAATTCCTTGTCTTCAGTCAATATTTCCTCCTTGAGACCATCCCCATTTTCATATGCCAGCCTCACTCCTTTATGTACGAATTTTCCGGCCTTATCGCCTGCTCTCAGCGTGTATTCTATGAGAACGTACTTGTTCGGCTTTAGATCATCGATATAGAACCGAATTGCTCCATTGTCTTCTTCTAGCCCCTTGGTTTCCAGAGATTCCACTTGAAATCCTTCTGGTACGATGTCAACCACCTGGATTTTTTCCAGAGTAGTGGAAGTGTCATTTTCCACTCTGATGACTACTGTCATGACGTCTCCTTTGGATACGATGATGGTGTCAACTTCTCGATTTAATTTGGGTCCGGGAGCTGTTATTACCCTGATTTCAGTAATGTTGCTGATCCCCTCATATACGTGGTCTTTTTCATCTTTGTAGAAGGTCTTTCCTCTGAACTGATATATTCCAATCTGTTTTACCTTGATCTTATAAGTTACTTTTACTGTTTCTCCTGCTTTGAGCGCTCCCATCCATTCTGCATCTCCTTCAATCACTTCCAGCCCTTCTGGAATCTGGTCTATGAAGTGGACCTGTTCGATTTCATCTTCTGACAGGTTCTGGATATATGCCACAATAGTCCGCTCTTCCCCGACTCGCAGGTCAGCCACTTCTTTTCCTGTCTCTTTTACCACTGATTTTCCTTCAAGAATGCTCTTCTTTATCTGGACGTTGGCTCGTCTCTGGGCAAGGACATTAAGATATGCAGTCTTGGTGTCACTTCTGGTGCCCCTTTCATCAGTATACGTTATCTTTACCTTCAGTGGAAAGGTCGTCTCGTGAGATACCTGGGGCGCTTTCATAAGAAAGACGAGCCCTGCTTGTTCATCCGGGCCGATATCCAGATCCAGGTATTGCTCAATATTATACTCCCAGGTCATATCTACAGGAGAGAGATCGGGAGCGTCCAGCTCATAGGAGATGTCAGAAATAGTCCCTGTTCCATCGTTTCTCAGCAAGACGTGAGCCAGGAAGGTATCATCAGAATAAATCTGAGCAGAGCCAGTCTCCAGGGTGGACTGTTCCAGAACTCCCCAGTAGACATTCATGTCCAGATCGGATTTCACGCGATCAAACATCTTGAATCGTGCAGATCTTTCCTTTTCATTGAACTCCACAAACTGGAAGAAAAACTCCTTACTGTAGATCCTGCTCTCAAAGACTCGTATCAAATAGTTTTCAAGCTTTTCAGCCCCTTTCATGACCTGGGTGAATACCGAATCTTTGATTACCTCAGTCATGTCAGTGGGAGAGATCTTATAGTCATCGACCCTGGAAATGCCTCCCATTCCCAGATATCGATCTTCTTCCTGCTTGTATAGATCATAGGTGAACACTTTGATCATGTAGCAGTTGTAAGGGACTTCGGTGGTTTGGATATTGATTTCAAATGTCAACTTAAAATCCGCACCCGCTGAAAGCTGGTCGAGCTTCCACACAATAACGTCATCTACGAGATCACCATCAGTATCATGGGTAGTCCAGGTCACAAGTGGATTGGTGGACAGAATATTAACCGGGCCGGATGCAAATTGTGGTATCTTATCAATGATTACGATGTTGAAAGCATCTGCATAGGGTCCAGATCCTCTGTTGGCTACATTGATCTCATATCGTATAGTCCCACCTGCCTGTGATGCAGGACCTTCTTTGCTAATGCTCATGAAGAGGCAGGGTTCCAGTGGTTCCGTTATCTGCGACAACTGTGTTACAATCCATGTTTCTGTCTGATTACTCACTGCTGTCACTGTGGTTGCTCCAGGAGGTGGGAAGGGGACAATGTAGGTGACTGTTGCATCATTTGTGATAGTTCCTGCAGATCCTGCAGGGACAAAAACACTGTAAACTCCTGTCATGGAACCACCTGATCCCAATGCATTCAGCCCCTGCCACAAGACAATGTCTTGTACTATTGGTTGAGGGGTCAGTCCAGGAAATGA
Source organism: Theionarchaea archaeon (assembly GCA_018992565.1). GTDB lineage: Archaea > Methanobacteriota_B > Thermococci > Methanofastidiosales > SZ-28-30 > SZ-28-30. Next base: position 8,284 of record JACVGW010000052.1, on the reverse strand, counting down.
GACATGGTATTGGGGATTAACGGTGGGACTAGGTATGGCGTCGGAAACCTCGATAATCTGCGGATGATAGAGGCTCAATGGGTCCACGACTGTATCGTAGACAGTAAGCCTGTAATACAGCCTACTTCCTGGGAGAACAGTGGGAGCTGGAATGGTGCATGCCACGTCTGCGAAAGGCTCTTTTACGATTTGGGCAGATTGAACAAGTATTTGAATCGCATGGGCAGAAGCTGTCCTGGGAATTCCGCTTTCAAAGTAGTATGCAACGCACCAATCATTTGTGATATTTCCTCCAAAGCCAATAGTCCCGTCAGAAACAACTACAACATCGTATGACAGTAAGGTATACCCTGGAGGGAGGTTGGGGATGTTCCACACAACCAAGTCTCCAGCATCTCCTAAAATCCCACTTCCATTTGTGTCATTCGGGATAGTGCCTGGCGCTGGAATCATTGCCGGGGTTGTATAGACTCCCCCAGGCACATCATCCTGCACCTGCACTGAGAGAGGACCGCCGGATCCATTGTACACCTCAATGTAGAACGTAATGGTGTCTCCGGGAACACAGGTTCCAGAGAAATCCTCATCAGAAATCTGAAAATTGGGCAGTAGGTCAGTGCCTACCTGCACCAACCCTGGAGCTGGATTCAGAGGAAAGTTGTACAAAGGAACATCGTCATAACCCAGCCCCGTGTAGTCCGCAGCATTGGGGTTATAAGCTATCTTTTTCAGCTGCAGAATGGTCACTTCTGTGTTCCATTCACTCATTTCCCAGGGCTGTTCCTCATAAGAAGCAAGTTCGTTGGGATTTCCCTTCAGATCTTCATATTTCAGGACTGCATTATTCAGCAGGAACCGGTACGGCAGAGACACATCTACCAGTATCTTTTCAAAACGTGGAATATTCCTTTCCTGTTTGTCATAGTAATCACACATTCCCAGGGGCCTATCCCGGTCCAGTTCATCAAACACTATCTGGTAATCTTGAGTTCCAAAAAGGAATGCTGCTGGGTTAGGAATTCTCTCAGATTCCACTTCTCTCACGAATTTCAACCAGACCTTTTCCTCTTCCAACTCGATCTTCTCTACAATGATACCAAAGTCAGAGAGACCTCTATCGTATTCTTCCGGGAAGATGACATTGTTCTCAAAGTGGTTATCGCAGGCATAATAAAATACGGTGAATACCTTCTCATCAGGGTCAATACTTGACGTGTTGTAGGCCTCGATGTCTTCATCAATGAGCAGCCGGGCTACCAGCACCTGTTCACAGAATATTGTCTCGATCTGATAAACATGGATTACTTCTATCCGGATGTCCTTCTCTGTGCCGTCCGGATATTTACGTTCGTATATATGGGAACCATACTCCTCTTCTTTGCTGTCGTAGGGGACTATCAGGGCTTTTCCATAGAGCGTCTCATAGAGCACCATTTCGTTATTGTCTCGAATGATGAGATAATATGGATCGAAACTCACAAGAGAACGAATTCTCCTTTCATACCTGTCCGCTCGATTCATCTCGTCCCCTGGGGTATAGTAGTATCCGGTTGTCCCGTCGGGATTGTCAGGAAGTCCTCTGGGCTCCACAGAATGCAGATAAAAATCTTCGTACAGCAATTCATACTTTTCGTGGATATAGATCTGGAGTTCAGCGTAATGAGATACAATGGCCTGATAGCATCCTTCACAGCGGGGAAGGGTAGTGTGCAGTGTTTCTCTGGTAAATCCCTGGAAGTTGAATACGATCCGTGCGAATTCATCCTCATACCAAGCGACATCCCCCACTATCTCACAGCGCTCGCAGTCTTCAAGTCTCAAAAGTAATACCAGTTTCTGATTGTCAGTGAGAGCAGTCATGGATCTCAATGCTGGATGCTGGACCACTCTTTCAGGATATGTGGGATAGATATATTTCTCATAATCCATCTCCTTCCATATGGGGGAGGTTGCCGTGTAAACTCTCTTATAAATTTTCAGGGCCAGCTTCTTTGTGATAGATCGATCAAGGTTCATCCCAATCCATTCATTGGGATCAACAGCTCCATTGTATTCCCCCGGCAGGTTGTTTGTGGGGTCTCCATCTGTGTTCTTTCCTTCATGCCATTCACCAATATCGAAGACTCCATTTCCATTTACGTCAGCAAGTTCCCCGAGGTTTACAATTCCATTTCCATTGAAATCTGTCCATTCTCCGAAGTCTCTGATATTGTCTGTATTCTCGTCGAACCATTCTTCGTCCTCTGCAATGAAGTTTCCATTAATGTCTTTCCATTCTCCAGCTTCAATTATTGAATCATGCTCAAAATCGTAGATTATTATCATATACAAGGAATTGGGGCCAAGGAGGATTTGCCTTCCATAGAAGGTGGCCGAAGGATTCTGCATGACATTTCCTGCAGGGGCCTGGAAGAAGTAATCAAGACCGGTGGGTGCATAGACGTCAGCAAACCACTCATTGGGCTCAAACCGTTCTGAACGAATCATTTCAATCCTGTCCTGACGGAGAGATTCTCTCATTATCAGAATTTGATCATCAAAGTCAAGATACTGGGGAACACTGGTATCTTGCTGCGAATTCACCTGTGCAGCAGCTAGAAGCACCAGCAGCAGCAGAGGGATAGCTTTTTTCATTGATACTCACCCTCGATCTTCCAGTGTTCTGCTATCTGAAGCACAGTCTGAAGGAACTCCATGAAGTCATCGGAAAGCATCCAGGTACTGTCTCTCTTGTAGATCAATCCAGAGCCTCTCAGCTTCTTGATTATGCTGTCATACTGACCCCGGGTGATGGATGTATCTTGGCAGAAAGTCTCCCACAGACTATCATCAACGCCCTTTTTCTCCTTGATAAACTCAAGGAATTCCAAAGCAGGTTCTGAAAGCTCGGGTTTTCTCCAGAAGATGCACTTGAGCACTGCTTTCATGCTTTCTCCAACACCATCTACGGGTCTGAGGAGAAATGTCGTTTCGTACTTTGCATCACCAATGTTCCTCTTCAACCTCATAGATCATTATTGCTAATCAATACTATATAAATCTTTCGGTAAGAAAGGAGGTACTACCAACTATCCTCATAGTAGATTATCAGAGAAAAACCCTTATCATGAGGGAAGGAACGGATCAGTGCGACTTCTTTCGCACTGTGAGAATCTGGTGACAGTGAGGACACCGGTAGGTGCCAGGTTCTGCTATGGAAAGCCGCGCCTTGCAGTGAGGACACAGAATACCTGCCTTTTCTTGCTTCAGATTCTCTTTTTCGAGCAATCGTCCGTCTGGGTACCAGATAGGGAACTGGGGGCAACAAAATGGATTGGCCTGCCAGGGATGTTCACCCAGGTATTCCTGGCGGTTAAGTGTAGGATGGCGTTCTCCACAATGAGGACAGGTAATACAGGTGTACGTCTTCCAGAACCAAAATTGATCCTCTACTGTATGGGATGGGGCACATTCAGTACATATGAGCAGGTCTTTTTTCCTGCACCAGGCAACCTGCTCAAAGAATTTCGGCTTTTTGCATACGCTGCACACAAATATGGCATCATTATCCCAGGCGTGCCACCGGCATCGTCCAGAGCTCTCCCCGAATACAGCTTCGCGGAGCGGATACGACTTGTCTACAGCGGCTGTGATCTTACAAGTAAAACATTCCATGTTCAGAAGTGGGGAATTACCTCCTTCTTGATGAGCTTAATGGCATCCGTCTTTGATTTACCCAGAGGCATTCCTGTGACAATCTGAGTTACTCCAGCCTTCCCCAAGGCGTCTATTTTCTCGACACAGTCCTCAGGCGTTCCTGCAATGCTGAATGCTTCTACCACATGGTCAGGCACGCCGCCCTCTTTCATGGTTTTAAAATCCTGGCTAGCCACCATTTCTCTGATTGCTTCTTTTGTCTCGGGTTCGATACCGTGTCGTTCCAGCACGAAGTCAGGAGAACCCACGGCAATTGCGCCCGCTACAATTCTGGCCTTCTTGATAGCCTTGTCCTGTTTCTCGTCTATTGAGAAGCTGGTATAGGCTGCAACATCAAGCTCTGAGAACGTTCTTCCTGCCTGTGCAGCCCCTTCTTTCAATGCCTTGACTGCAGGATCAAAGTCTCTGGGATGAGATGCATTGACCAGGACCCCGTCTGCTAGAGCAGCTGACATCTGGAGCATCTTGGGACCTTGGGCTCCAACATATACCGGAATTCTGTGAGAAGGGTTCTTCTTAACTCTGGCATTGGGAACGTTGAAAAAGGTTCCGTTGTACTTGCATTTCTTTGTTTCGTTCAGCTCACGGAAGATCTCCACTGCTTCTTTTACTGCAGCAAGAGGTCTCTCCCATTTAATTCCAATAGCATTGAGAGTCATCTTGTCCCCCGCCCCTATACCAAAGACTGCTCTCCCTCCAGAGATTTCATCAATAGTGAATATAGCACTGGCTGTCCATACAGGACTGGATACGTAAGGGTTAGTAACGGCAGATCCAATCAGGATCCTGTTGGTGCGGTAGGCAATATCTGTCATGGTACTGTAGATGTTCCTGTTATTGTAGTGGTCAGTTATCCACACATGATGAAATCCCGCATCTTCGGCATCTCGAGAATAGTATGCCACTTCATAGGTAGGTTTCTCAGGGCTAAACTCAATACCAAATTTCATCTTTGATCACCTGGTTGTATCAGACCGCCCATCTGTCATCATCCCGTAGGGTCAGACGCTGTCGGTATCATCATCTGGCATCTCTTGCATCACTCCTAATATAAGGTTTTCGCATTCTTCATGTACTTAGAATGGAAGACTCTCCTTTATCAAGCCATGAAACAGCAATTCTCTTGTTCGTTTACGTTTGTAAACAATAATGTCTGACTTTTGGATACTTTATGAAGAAAACTGGCCATGTACATATGTAAGGACTTGGAGGTGAAGCAGATTCTCTTTGACAGGTAATAGGAATCCCTTAATACTTCTGCAATCGTATTAGTTCATGATGTATACAACGATCTCTACGGATGACTCTATATTATGGTTGTTATCAATAGAAGTACGTCGCATTCTTCCTCCTTCCCTTTTTCCTCTCGTTAATATTATTGAAGAAAGAGAATATGCTTTGTAGAAAGGGCCTATGGTGAAATTCATCCGTAGATGAGTCCTGACTCTGAATCTTTTTCTTCGTAGGATCCCAAGACCTTGTTGCACGCACTGAAGAAGTCAGCTTCTTCGATGTAATCCCGGCTTTCTCGAATTGCAAACATTCCTGCTTCTGTACAGATGGCTTTGAGGTCAGCTCCAGATGCATTTTCTGACCGTTCTGCAACATCTTCCAGTTCCACATTCTTGAGGTTCATATTACGAGTGTGGATCGTTAGAACATTCACGCGACCCTTCTTATCAGGAAGGGGGACCTCGATGAGCCGGTCAAACCGACCCGGACGCAAGAGGGCAGGATCCAGTATGTCTGGCCTGTTGGTAGCAGCGAGAATCTTGACGTTTCCTGAGGGATCAAACCCATCCATTTCTGAGAGCAGCTGCATCATAGTCCGATGTACTTCCCTGTCTCCAGATACTTCTGAATCGATTCTTCGCGATCCAATAGCGTCAATTTCATCAATGAAAACTATGCTGGGGCCCTTTTCCCTGGCAAGCTGGAAGACTTCCCTGACAATTCGAGCACCTTCTCCAATGAATTTGCGAACGAATTCAGACCCCACTACCTTGATGAAGGTAGACTCAGTTTCACTGGCCACTGCTTTGGCAAGCTGGGTTTTTCCATTTCCTGGAGGACCATACAGCAGAACACCTGAGGGAGGTTCAATGCCCACTCGTTCGAAAAGCTCGGGGTGCTTTAGAGGCAGTTCAACAGTCTCTTTGATCTCAGCTATCTGCAAGTCCAATCCTCCAATGTCCTTGTAGGAGACAGCAGGTCTTTTCACAATTTCCATGCTGGAAACTGCTTGATCTCTGGAAAAGGGCAGCACTTCAAGGATGGAAAGTGTTCTTTGGTTCATGGCTACCCTGCTCCCCACAACGATATCGTTGGTGTTGACAAAATGCGAGACATTAACCACGTAATTGGGGCCTGAAGAGCTTTTCACCACTGCTCTTCCATCCACCAGAACATCCTCTACTACTGCAGTAATCAATGGAGGAGACCGGAGACGATCCAGCTCTTTCCGCAGTTCCCTGTTCTCTCGCTGTAGCCGGACCAATTCGGTTTCCGTATTACGTTTCTGCAGTTCCAGACTCTTTATTCGCCTCTGGAGGTTTTGCAAATAGCTTTCTGCGTCGACGCGGTCTGCTTCGCGTCGGCCTCCTTCATCATACTTGGCCTGGTATGACATGAATTTCCTCCCTTTTATGTAAAAGCATTATCTACTAATATTATTGCAACCCTTTATAAATCTTTTGGTTAGTGGCGTCGATTAGCGAAAACTTTAAGAGTGGTCCGAGTCCAGCCTAAAATAATGATGTGTGAAATATGTGGAAGGCCAATAAAAGGGAAAGGTAGAGAAATTTTTGTGGAAAGTGCGCGGTTGACTGTTTGTCACAATTGTGTTCGCTATGGTACTGAAGTGCAGAAAAAACCAATGCAATCTGATCGAAAACTCGCCTTCCATCCCAGGAAAGAAGATTATGAAGTAGTAGATGAATATCCTGATGTTGTGAGAAGAGGAAGAGAAAATAAGGGGTTAACCCAGAAAGAATTGGCCAGAACAATCAATGAGAAAGAATCAGTCATTCACAGAGTGGAAACAGGTCACATGAGACCTTCCCGTAAACTTGCCCGAAAATTAGAAAATGCTCTAGACATTACACTTGTGGAAAAAATGTCCGAACCAGAGATTGTACACACGAGAAGGTATTCTGATGAATTGACTATTGGCGACATAATAAGGATAAAAAAGAGGAAATCATGAAGAAGGGCGTTTTAGTCTGTTTGAATTGCGGGAGCACGCGGCTCAAGAGGACGACATTCCTCATGGGCATTATTCCTCAGTCTTCTTATGTATGTGAAGAGTGTGGGTTTGAGAGTCCAGTGATGCTGGAGGTTTTCCCTGAACAAAACCGGGACGAATGAGCTATTCAGCTTTTTCTATTCTCACTACCCAGATTGTGTAGTGGAGCGTTTCGCCTGCCAGTACTGCGTTGAAATCCACCAGCATGGCGTCTTCTCCGACTTCAATGACCCGTCCTTCTCCAACAACTGTATAAATCACATCGCCTAACGTGGGAGTCAGAGTTATCTCAAACTCCGTTTCGGTTTCACCAGTTACTAAAGCGTTCCCCAGCGAAATGTAGATCTCTTGTCCCACCTGAAACTGCAGGACAAAGTGCACCATCTCCTCAGTGATTTCTGTCACCATTACAGGAATCCCTTGGAACTGGTATATCCCATCTACCTGGGGATCCTGACGGAAATTTGTCTTGAAGTTCTCGATAGTCATATCTTCTTCTTTGTTCAAGGTTTGAATCAGAGGTATTTCCTTGATTTTTGCAGAATCCTTAGCTCCTGCTGCTCTTTCGGGAGAGATAGTAATCTCTTTTTTCTGCCCTTCCCTCATGCCAATCAAGGCCATTTCGAAATCGGGAAGCACATTTCCTTTTCCTATGGCAATTTTCAGGGGTTCATAGCCAGTTCTCAGTTTGAACCACCACACCTTGGCCTGGGAATCATCCATTGCTACCTCTTCAAGTGTGGTGTCAAAGATCTCTCCAGTATCCAGGCTTCCGGTATAATTCACATAAACAGTGTCTCCCATTTCCACCTTTTTGTAGAATTCCAGATAGTAAATGCCAGCTAAAGAGACAACTATGATTATTGCAACAGCTGCATAACCCTTGTTCGTTCTCATATTCATGATGGGGTTGTCTCTGCAGGTCTTAAAAACATTGTGGTAGGATCTGCTCTTGACCAGAGAAATGTCCTGCCAAAGCCAAACCTCTGTTGGATTTGCTGCCATGCAGTTGTAAAAAAGAAAAAGGGGACATGCTATGTCCCTAAAACGGATTTGTCTTTCAACCACCATCTGGATAGGCTATGGTATGCTATCCACAATTGGGAACTGGCGGTCCATTTGGTCGACCATTTAAGATCCATACCATGTACTGCAAGAGCCACTCAATCCAGTCTTGATAAGTACATGTTGAGTAGTCCAATGAGTCGCTATCTTCACCAAAAGCTACCACTGGTCCGAGTGCACTTACCAGTAGCAGCCCCACCAGCACAGCCGCAAGAATCTTTCGGCTTCTCATTTGTATCACCATTGTACGTGACGTCGGCATAATATTTAAATATTTCT
>JACVGW010000051.1:3869-20113 GCA_018992565.1 Theionarchaea archaeon | reverse complement strand
CTTGACATATTGAGTCTGTTTGCAATATCTGTAACTGTAGCCCCCATGGGTTGTTTCTTAAGGAAATCCAATATCAACTTCTCTGTATCAGTTTCCATTAACAATTCTTCTCATCCTCCCTATATAAACGTTACGGATAAAGATCACGCTTATCTATGTTCACCGAAAACTTTATATAGTGTTGATTAGCAATAATGAATAGGTGAAATGATATGAGAAAAAGGACACCATTAATAGTCCACATGCAAATATTATTGATACTGATTATTGAGGGGATGGCAGGGAAAAGAGGAAAGTTCGCAGGTCGCTAACTCTTTCCAATGAGAATTCAAAGGGTATCAGCAACTGCTTTTTCAGAAACAATACAACTGAATCCTCTTGGATCCTCAAGAATCACCGTTACGACGCCATTACCCTCTAACACGTCCCACAGGTTCTTCAATATCTTCTTTCCCTTCCTTTTTTGATCTGGATCACCCCACTGAATAGCAGTCTTCAAAGCACTTTCTACCCGTCGCAGAATACCTTCAATATTGGTAACTATACCCTCAGACGCAGGACCAGGCTCCACTCTAACGCCCAATTCCGGTATCTCTATTACACATGTAGACGACTTCACTACCCGGACGCACAATGCATCTCTGCCCACAGGTAAGGTATACCGCATGGGAATCTTCTCCTCAAACGGAAAGATGTCCACAAATCGGTATCCACAGGAACATATAAACGTAGATTGAAGTACCATACCAAAATAAGGAATTTCATATGTTTCAGTAATCAGAGTGAGCGCACCGCCACATGAGGGACATTCCATACAATCTACTCTTTACTTCTATATATTCGGATATTGGTAGGAGTCACCAGAATCTTACTCTCCCCGATTCCTATAATGTCGCCGCCAATTCCTCTGCAAATTCCTTTCAGCTGATCTACGGCCCTCTTCAGCTCCTGAGGGTCTCTATTGAGCAGAGGAGTGATGTCGCCCAGTACAATGTTCCCTTCATTGAGTTCCTGGTTCACTTTCTGCACATCAGCCAGACTTCTCAGCTTAACGGGCTTCACGTAGGTGACACCGTACTCTAAGAACTCGTCTGAAAGGATGTCCTCTTCATAGTTGACAGCATCTACATCTCTGAACCCTCGAGACATGGAAAGGCCACCGGTGTCTGTATCCTCGTAGTATTCCTCCGCGTGCCCTTTTTCTTTCGAGAGTTTGTCTCCAAGTACTTCGCTGAGCTTTTTCATTCCAACACCGTCAAATATTATATTGCATTCACTCCTTATAAATGTTTGCATTGTTGATTAGGATTATTGATTAACAACATAGATTCATTACATAGTAAATTAATAACTATGTCCAAGAACGATTGAAAATGAGAGTGGAGAGAATGGGTACAGCACGCTGGATCACATCTGGAAGCCTTTGGGAAGTCTGAGTTTCTTTCCTCTCTTCCCGAACTGCTTGAATAGCTTCTTCATCATGTTATACTGGTCCAGGAGTCCTTTGACCTCCTTGGAGCTTGTTCCTGAGCCCCTCGCAATTCTTTTTATGTTGGAGAAGTGAATCTTCTTGGGAGTCTCCAATTCATCTCTCGTCATTGAATCCATGATAACCTTGAATTTCTTGAGTCGTTCCTCCGACATTTCAATCATATCAGAGGGCACATTCATTCCAAGTCCCGGGATCATCTTCATGATCTGCTGGAGCGGACCCATGGACGTAACCATTTCCAGTTGCTGGTACATGTCTTTGAGGTTGAACTTCCCGGTCATGAATTTCATAGCATCCTTTTCAGTCATTTCATGGTGTTCAGTGGCTTCTTTTACTTTAGAGAGCAGAGATTCTATGTCACCCAGTCCTAGGAGGCGAGCTACATACCGCTTGGGATCGAATTCCTCCAGTGCGTCTATTTTCTCTCCCTCTCCAATCATCTTAATGGGGGCTCCTGTTGCATGGACAGCAGAGAGTGCGCCACCACCTTTCGCTGAACCATCCAGCTTGGTGATGATGATTGATCCAATATCTGTTGCCTGCATGAACGCTTCTGCCTGCTGATGGGCCTGCTGGCCAATAGTACCATCAATGACCAGAATGACCTCTTGAGGGTCAACAACTTTGGATATTCGCTTCATTTCCTCAATGAGGTCAGCTTCTTCTTTATGTCTTCCCGCAGTATCTACAATAATCAAATCTGTTTTCCTGTCAGTGAAGTATTTCACCCCGTCTTTTGCCAGCTTGATAGCATCCTTTCCTTCAGGATCTCCAAAGACATCCACTGTGGAGAACTGCTTCAATTGCTCAAATGCACCCGGTCTGTAGGTGTCAGTACATACAATACCCACTTTAAACCCTCTCTTCTGGAAGAACCTACCAAGCTTCCCACAGGTTGTGGTCTTCCCGGAACCCTGGATACCCACCAAGAGCAGCTTTGTTGGATGAGCAGAAACCTGAATCTTCTCTTTTTTCTCTCCCAAAACACCGGTAATCTCATCATAGACAATCTTTGTTACGTGCTCAGCTCTGGAAATCCCGGGGGGGAGTTTTTCCTTGAGGGCTCGTTCTTCAATTCGTGTGGTGAGCTCAAATACCAGTTTTACATTTACATCTGCCTGGAGGAGAGCTCTCTGAATGTCCCTGCATATTTCCTTGACCAATTCCTCGTCCACAACTCCACGAGTCAGTTTTCTCAGAGCAGCATTGATGGCCTTTCCCAGATTATCAAGTGGCATACTCGTTTTTCTATTTGATCCTTTAAAAACACTTGTGTAAGAAAATCTCCTCTGAAGAAGTCCAGCACACCTTGGTGCACGCAACCTTGTTCAGAAAGGTTCCCTTCACACAGTGGAAGCAGAGCAGTACATCACGCTCTGTTCAGTGAAAACAGAACTAATGTTCAAAATAATCGAAACGTTTATAAAGGAAAGAAGATGTATTGTACCATGGATGTGAATAGCTCAGCTCCCAGTCTGGGTAGGATGCTGACAGAATCCTGTGAAGACATTGTTCTCATGTTGGGTGCTCTCTCTCATGAGAAGCGACTGTGTCTGGTTGCAGCACTGATTGAAGGCCAGGGCACATTTGAGGAGTTAAGACAAACCACAGGGCTGGGAAAGACAGCCCTTGCACATCATCTCGGGCTCCTCGTAGAATCTGGCCTGGTTCTTCGAACTGGAAGAGGCCGTTATGATCTGAGTAGCGATGGCAGAGAACTGCTGAACGTTGTGGGCAGGACGTATTCTCACTCCAGACGGAGAAAAGAAGTGGAAGCAGCGAAACGAGCAGACTACATCCAGAAGATACACACCAAGGAGGTTCATACTATGGAGGAATATAACGTTAAGATTGTCACCCTTGAACCCATGCATGTGGCCAGTGTTCAGGTCATCAGTGAGACTCCCGAACATGATGCATGGGAGAAGATGCGGGCATGGGCAGAGCCCAGGGGGCTTCTGGAAGATCTCGAAGAGCATCCGGTATATGGGTTCAACAATCCAAACCCCTCCCCTGGAAGCAAAGAGTATGGATATGAATTCTGGATACGGGTGGGGTCTGATGTGAAACCAGAAGGCCCTGTAAAGATCAAACAGATAGAAGGAGGACTGTACGCTGTTACGACCTGCAACCTGAAAGAAGAACTGGAATCAGAGTTCTTCAAGGAACAGGGGTACCTGGAGTCCTGGAAAAAAGTCACAGAATGGGTCAAATCCAGCAAGTATCACTATGGTAGTCACCAGTGCCTGGAAAAGGCGCATGAACCAGGTGCTTCTGATGATAACCTGATCCTGGACCTGTATTGCCCCATCGAACTGTAAATGGTAGTCTCTCTCTTTTCCTTTTTCTCCTTTTTCGCGTATCATGAGTGAGAGGATTTTGCTCTGGAGGATTAATGCTGCTGAGCGTGAGCTTTTTCAATGACAAATGCCTGATAGTGATATGAGAGTTATTCCTCTGGCTTTTGATTCCATGGGTGTGCGGAGCATGTGCTGCTTCATACAAGGGGACTGTAACATACTCATAGATCCCGGGGTGAGTCTTGCACCTCATCGATTTGGACTACCTCCTCACCAACGAGAACTGGAGCAATTGACAGAAAAGAGAAAATTATTAAATGAATACAGCACAAAAGCCCATATTATTACCATATCCCACTGGCACAATGACCACCATACTCCTTTTGCTGCAGGGTTATATGGGTCCGTCACGCAGCAGATGGCCAGCAGATTCCACCAGGGAAAAGACATCCTGGGAAAAAGTCTGTCTGGATTGAACTACATGCAGAAAAAAAGAGCTCTTTCCTTCCTGAATCACTGCTCTTTCACTCCTGCAGATAGGCTCTCCTTTTCCTTTGGGGACTTAAAAATAACATTCTCTCAACCCGTTCCTCACGGAGCTGCGGAGAAGATACCTGTAATCATGATAGTTGTAGAAGGAGAGAGAAAGATACTTCATGCATCAGATACCCAGGGGATCTCTGGAGTAGACTTTATCAGAGAGGAATCTCCAGATCTGGTGATCATGAGTGGACCTCCTGCATATCTCATGAGCCCCGAACAGATACAGAAGGCTCAATCCAACATACTGGGAATCGCAGACCATTCGGGAGAAGTCATCCTGGATCACCACCATGTGAGAGACCTCACGTACAGGGAACAGGTTCCTGAGGTATGGAAAATCCCAAAAGTGAAGACTGCAGCAGAGTACCTGGGACATCCCAACACCCTGCTGGAAGCCAGAAGAAAGGAACTATTCAGCCTTCACGATGGCCACTCTGAATAGACTATGTCACGTTCATTATCATTTCCGCAACCCGTTCTGGACCAACCCCACTTATCAACGTTCCAGCCCGGGGTCCTCGATCCGTTCCGATGACAACCTTGTACAACATCTGAAAGAATCTTCCTGGTTTCACCTGATGTTGCTGAGCAGTGAGAAAGATCAGCTCCTGGATCTGCTCCCCATCAGTGTATCCAGGTAGCTTGTCAGCCAGATTCCTGAGAGCCACCTTTTCTGTTTCACTGAAGGAGAGTTCCTCCTTTTCAGTTTCTTCCACCTCTTCTACCCATTCTGTGGCATATTCGATCCGCTGCCTCAATTCCTCATCTGAGAATTCCTCCTCAATCAATCCAGAGCGTATGAGAATGTCCCTGAATAGGGTGACCCTGTTTTCTACCGTTCGGGGCAGCATTCGTGCCAGTTGGACCAGCGTGTAGTAGTCTATGAGAAGTCCCGTCCGATCCCCGGGACTGAGGAATGTCACGTATTCATATAATCGACGGAGATGCTGGCTCTCCCTCTCATTCTTGATCTTCTCTCTTCCAAAGAAAACTTTTTTCAGGTAGTCAACTTCATTCATGAACTTGGGGATTTCTTCCACATCCACCACCCGCGTCGTCGCCAGCCGTTTCAGCATGAGGAGGCGGAGGCTTTCCGGAGAGCCGTATGAAAGCCACACCTGTGGAGTGAACACATTACCTCTGCTCTTGGAGATGCGACCTCCTCCACGCTCCACAAATAACTCATAAAAGGCATGAACAGGAGGATGTATATGAAAGATATCTTTGGCAATACGATCATTCACGCGAACAGAATCCAGAATATCCTTGCCAAAAGCCTCAAAACTGATATCCAGTGCTTTCCAGCGGGCAGCAAATTCTACTTTCCAGGTGAGCTTTCCATCCCTGATAGAGGCTTCACCCTGGTGACCACACCCGGCGACTGCTACTTCTTTCCCCGTCCTGGAATCTGCTCCTTTGAATTCCTGATCACACACATATGCTATCTTCTTCTTCTCCGGGATCCATTCATACGCCCGGGTTGTATAGATCTTCCCACATTCTGAACAGATGACATTGAAAGGCAGCTGCTCGAGATACTTTTTCTGTCCTGTCATCTCGAAGATGATGGTTCCTGCCTCCTTCCAGTGGTTCAGGGCTTCCACGACTACCTCATCCATAATTCCTTCCTTGTATGCGGTATTCCCACTCTGAAAGGTGAACCTGACACCAACCTTATCCAGTGCATCAACTAACAGGGAGGACATGTGTTCTCCATAGCTCGTGTGGCACTCAAAAGGATCTGGAATCATGGAAACAGGGCGACCAATATATTCTTCAAGGAAAGCAGGGAATCCCAGGGGTACTTTTCTCAATCCATCCCTGTCATCTGAAAAGGCTACGAATTCACTGTCTACACCCCTGTCTTTCAGGGCCAGAGTAACAGCATATGATCTAATCCCATCTCCAACAGAACCCACGTGAGGAATGCCTGATGCACCAAGTCCACATTCAGTTCTGTATAGCTCTTTTTCACTTCTGATTATCTTTTCTGCAGTTTTGTCTGCCCAGAATATCACGTACTCACCTGAGTGACTTTCCTTTCATGGTTTATAAGGTTTTAGTAACCAGTAACTGGTAATCAGAAAACTGAGTTGGTAAGTGGAGAGAAATCCTGAACACATCTCTTGTAGACGCCCGGTACAATCACTCCAGTCTGGACCTACTTGGGTAATGTAAAGTGAAAGGTACTTCCCAGTCCAAACACGCTCTCAACCCAGATCTTCCCCCCATGTTGTTCTATAATATCCTTGGCTATGAAGAGTCCCAATCCAGTTCTCTCTTCGACACGTTTGTACTCACTCTCAGAGGCAACAATGACAAATGGTTGAAAAATCTTCTCCTGGTCCTCCTGCTTGATGCCAATGCCTTCATCCATGATAGCCACTTCCACACTGTCTGTGTGGTCGTAAATCTTTGCTGTAATCCTGGACTCTTCTGGAGAGTATTTTATGGCATTTTCCAACAACGCTGCCATGACTTTCCACATTGCTGTCTTGTCTGCTTTGACTGGTGGAAGTTTATATGGACCCCGAACCTCAATTTTCTGTTTCTTTGACTCCCATGATGGGCGAAGCTGACTGATAACATCCTGTATCAGCTCGCTGAGAGAGATTCTTTCTATGTCCAGGTCTTTCTTTCCTTTTCTGGAAGACAGGAGCGTGTTATCGATTATTTCTCCAAGCCTGTTTGAACTGGCCTGAATGAGGTGAATTTTCTCCTCCAGTTCAGGAGTGAGTTGTCCATAACGCCCCATTCGTATCATTTCAAGGTACAGCTTGATAGACGTGAGAGGTGTCTTCAGTTCATGTGAGGCAAGATCAATGAAGTCTGATTTCATCTGATTCGCTTCTTTCAACTGCTCATACAATCGAGCCTTGTGAATGGCCAATACTGCCTGATCCAGGAATCCACTAATAGCGTTGATATCGCTCTGTTCTATCTTTTTCTTGCTTCCCATCACCATCATGCCCACTGGTTCTTCGCCAGCAGTCAAGGGGAAGGCTGCAACCCAGTTCACATTTCCCATTCTATACAAAGCCCCGGCCAGTCTGCGCAGAGACTCCTTGTCAGTGTAGTCCTTAAGAAATCCAGTGATATCGCTGGTAATCAAGGGACAATTCTCATCAATTACTTTCTTTAGCTGGCTCCCCTCAAACAGTGGGATCTTATACTTCTCCGGGCTGAATCCTACCAGCCTCGTAATCCCTTCCAGCAATTTGTAGCTAATATCAAATTCCTTTACCAGAAGATAGGTCCTGTCTTCGCTCAGCAGATAGACAGAAGGAGATGTATATCCGAAAACAGAGCTCATTCCTTTCACCAGTATCCTGAAGATCTCTCCAAGATCCATGGTAGAATTCAGAGCATTATTTATCTCCTGCAGCAAACTGAGCTGTTCATTTGTAGTCTTCAATTCCTGCGATTTCTTCTCAAGAGCCTCTGAGTAGGTGAGTCTTTCAAGAGCCTCTCCCACCATTCGCCCTACTGTTTCCAGAATGACGAAATCATGGTGGGTCAGAATCTGAAGACTTCCCACCACGAAAGCTCCCCTGCACTCTCCTGCTATGCACAGAGGAATACAGATGGCTGACTGCAAAACAGCCAGGTCTTCCAGCTCATGATACTGTGAAGTTCCAAGCCACACTTCCATGAGCTCCTCCATGGATAGGGTACAGACTTCCTTTTCATCATGTAGAGGAATATTCTGTGTGACAATGGCAGCTCGTCTGTGAGCACTTTCTTTGAAAAGAGCCCTGTCAGTAAAATCAATCCTGTCGAGCTGAGACCTGCTCCCTGTGAGCTGCTCCATTCTCTTTTCCACCCTCTTCACCAGGTTCTCAGGTTGAGAATATGCCAGTCGAGCCGTGGTATCGTCTTCCCGGGTGAGTACAGCAAGATATTCATGACCGAGCTGGAGCAGCTGCTCCCCCACAATCTCCAGTACCTCTCTTTCAGTTTGAGTTGTATACAGCCTCTCTGCGAGCTCTCGCAGTGTTGTCTGTTCTTTCAAATGGGACTGCAACTCCATAGAGGCTCTCTTGACGATGTCATCAAGACGTGCATGATGAATAGCCACTGCCAGGTGCTTGGAAAGAGACTCTATCCTGTGAAAATCATCCTGCCCCAGAACCTGCCGGGATCCCAGGATCATCACACCGAAAACCTCATCTTCCACGGCCAGAGGAAGTATGACTGCTGATTTCATCAGAGTCCTCTCCCGAATGCTGGCTGTCATATCCGGAGTAAGTACACCTCCGAGTATCTCTCTGAGAGATTCTTCCTGTACCAGAAACCCTCTCTTCTTCTTTGCTGACTTCTCAACCAGACTTCCCCTATCAAGATTGAATACGATCTCTTGAGGTTTTTCTTCCAGCTTGAGCATGTGACGAACTGCAGGCGAAATAGCATGCTGAGACAACCTGGCTTTCCCATCCTCCTCAATAAACATGATAGAAGCAGCGTCAGAATCAAAAATCTTCTGAATCTCCTGGACTGCCAAATCCAGTATAGTGCTGAGATCCTGACCGGTATTCAGCGCATGGTTTATCCTGGACAAAAGCCTGAGATCTTCATTCCTCTTCCTTATTTCATTCTCCTTCTCCTTCATCACTGTCAAATCCATGTACACTGATATGATCCCTTTGAACGTCTTATTGTCGAAAAGAGGGGTCGCTCCCACCATGACAGGCGTGACTTTCCCACTCCTTGTAATAAGAGCAGCTTCGTACTGTCCACTTACACCTTTTTTTCCCCTGGAGGTTTCTGTTCTCACTTTCTCAAGATAATCAGGAGCTATGAATTCGCTCCAGTGATGACCTACTATCTCTTTTTCTGGGATTTCCAACAGCTGTTCCACTGTCGGATTGACAAAGGTAATAACACCCTTTTCGTCTTCAATGAGCAGAGCATCATGTAGGGATTGAATGATATTCTCACTGAACTCCTTCAGACTTCGTATTTCCTCTTCTGCCTTTTTCTGGGTGGTCTGATCTGTGAAAACAGTAAGATTTCCTGTATACTTTCCGTTCTCAAAGAGAGGAGTAGCGCTAACAATGACTGGGATTATGGACCTATCTTTCCGCTGCAATCCTGCCTCATATTGACTTTTTACTCCCTGTGGTCTCTTCTTGGTTTCCGCTTCTGCTACAGGTAGACTCTGAGAACTGGCGATGTAGGAATAATGCTTGCCGATCAGTTCATCTGCAGTATAGTCCAGCATTTGCAGGAGCTTGGGATTGACAAACATGATTTTGCCTTGAGTATTTTCAAGGAGTATACCCTCCTGCACCTCTCGTATGATTCTCTCGGAGAAATCTTTCTGCTCTTCAACTTCTTTCAGTTGATTTCTTATGTGAATGGAAGCCTCCAGGACATCTCTGAAAACAGAAAACCAAGCAATCTCTCTTTCTGTGACGTCATCAAGTCCCAGAACAAGCACAAAACCCTGATTTACGAGGGGAATCATAATACCTGTTCCAGGAATAGAGGTTACGCAGAGGTCGGAAGACACTCCCAGCCCACGTGCCAGATATCCAAAATCACACTGGGTAACAGCACCCTCTTCTGAAAATTCTATCTGGAAAAGCGTATCTCTCTTGAATTTCGTACCTTTGACCGGGACTCCTGCAATTTCCAAATTCGTTTCCGCAGGCAATGACGGCAGTTGAATATCGTGAAGCTGTAAATTCTCTCTGAGAGGATCAATTCCCAAGACAACACTGGGAACTCCCATCTTTCCCAATTCATGAGAAATTGCAGTACAAATATCTCTAGAATCTACTGCCCTTTGAAATGCTACAAGTGCAGCATTCAGAGAAGAAAGTACATGCTTTCTCCGTTCATTTCTTGAATTCTCAGAGCTCGTCACGGTCACCATCCTCTCCTTACCCTACAAACCAGTTCCCCTTAATATACCTTTTGATGGATGCAGGTCATCGCGGAGAGTGCTACTCCATCAAGAAAAGCAGACTATCCCTTTCTGTAGAGAGTGGTAGCATGTTCTCCATTCCTCTTCAACACCTTGAGATATGGTCTCTCAACAGGTCCAAAAATGTCTACCACGATCCCCACTGGTTTTTTCTGCTCTGAATATACTGTCTGTCCCAGCAGGAATTTGGCTTTCTTCCCAGCCCTGCATACCAGGAATCGATTGAAACGAGAGACTACTTTTCCGACTTCTTCCATGTGATCAGCTCTACCAACCTAGAAAGATGTCATTACTTCCTGTCTTCGTTTATAAGTCCTTCTGTTGTGCTGGTAAACGGGGCAGTAGACCTGCACACTCCTGGAACAGTCACTTGTGTTCCATCTCGCCCCCACATACAGGGCAGGCCTCATAGCAATCTGGACAGAGATGTGCTGCATCTATGGTGAAATTACACTCTGAACATTGATACATGTTATCACACTCTGTACTCCTCCTACCCTATTATAGGAATTTGCCAAGAGCGCAGGAAAAATAATAACCCGTACAGTCATGACCTACAGTTCCTGACAGGGTGTCATCTACTCCCCAAGAGGAGCTCCTTAGAGTACCCACACCTTCTTATACACCCTCAAACAGGAAGACTATGGACACACGAACACAGGTCTTGACCATATCGAAACGGATCTACTCAACCAGGTTGGTTATCGCATCTCTGGGGAATGTCTCCTGTAGAGACGCATCTGGAATGATAGCAATAACACCCAGCGGTGTGGATTATGAAGAGCTCTCTGTAAAAGACATCGTGACTATTGATATTGATGGTACTCCCACACAGAAGGGCCGCATTCCTTCTTCAGAGACTCCCATGCACACACTAGTGTACAGGGAGAGACCTGACATCATGGGGATTGTACATACCCATTCGCTCTCAGCCAGTGCATTCTCCGTGGCTAACCAGGAAATCCCTGTAGAGATGGTGGAAGTGGCAGCACACGTGGGAGGATCTATACATGTTGCGCCATACAGACCACCAGGCACCAAAGAGCTGGGAGAAGTAGCTCTGAATGCGCTGAAAACCAGGAGAGCATGTCTGCTGCAGAACCATGGTGTTCTGGCTGTGGGAACCACTCTCGAAAAGGCCTATAAAGCAGCAGCCATCACGGAAATCGCCGCCCGCATTCACATACTCGCTTCTGTATTGGGGAGGCCTGGAGAGTTACCGGAGGATGAAGTGAAAAAAGTGAGAGATCTCTATTTCACGCTATGAAAAGGCAATGTGGGCTTGAGGTGCGTACTTTTCAACTTTCTGCTTCACCAGCTCCTCTTGGTTGTACTCTTTTCCTCTGGAAGCACTGTCAAGTTTAATTGAATAGACTTCTCCATCTGCAACCACTCTTCCCCTTATACCGAGAAGCTTGATGATTGCCTCAATCTGTTCTCCTGTGTCCTCCACTCTCTTGAGAAGTTCGACAGTGTAGGTGAGTATTTTCCCTGACAAGGGATGGTTGAAATCCAGGGATACTCTTCCTGAGGAGACACTTCTCACAGTTGCCCACTTCTCGTTAATTTCTATGCGCATACCTGCTTGCGGTGTCACTCCATGCCTTCTAAACTCTCTGAGAGGAACAGTGGTTATTAAAGAGCGATTTCTCTTGCCAAAAGCCTGTTCAGGGGGGATGTCCACTTCTCGCTCTTCCCCAACTTCCATGTTCAGAAGCGCTTCCTCCAGCCCGGGGATGACATGACCTTCCCCCAGGATAATAGTGACTGGACCATATGACGCATTTGGGGTGTGAATGCCTTCCGTTTCTGCCACTTCTTTTGATGTTGTATCCACTACCTGATGTGTCTCTTTTATTCTGGCAGTGTAGTCAAGAGTGACAAAGTCTCCTTTATGCATCCATGTGAGAACTGAAGCCGAATTTATAAAGCTAACGCTCCTGCGTCTGTCCTTTTCTCCCGAGAACTATAATGAAGAAGAGCCCGATACCTATGAGCAAACAGGCTAGACTGGTGAAAGCTGCCCTATAGCTCAGCACTGCTATGAGAATCCCGGTGATAATCGGACCTGAAGCCTGTCCCACATCCATAATCATACTGAGAATGCCGAGAGCAGATCCATATGCACCCTGTGACAGATCTGAAACCAATGCTGAGGTGGAAGCAGTGACAGTAGCCAGGCCGAGACCATATACTGAAGTTATGGCTCCCAGGACCAGCCAGTGGTGGCCATACGGAAGGAGAAGCAGGGAAATGGCCCCCAGGAGTATGCCCAGGCTGATGGACGGAATTCTGCCCACAGAGTCAGAAAGCTTTCCCATTACCGGTTTGGTGAGCAGGGTGACTATCAGCTGAAAGGTGAAAATGATTCCGATGTAAGAGGGAGCAACTCCAACCGAGAGGGCAAACAGGGGGAGAAACGTTTCAAGCCCTCCGAATGTGAAGTACTGGCATGCCTCAACAGTTGTAGTCATCATAATGTGTTTATTTGCCAGGACAGCCCTGTAGTCCTTCTGTACGGTCTGGGGAGCATGGGAGGGGGTATCTTCCAGGAAGGTGCCCAGTATGAGAGCAATCAATCCCCCGGCAGCACAGGCTATGTAAACGCTGGAGAAGCTCCCAAAAGTGAGCAGGAATCCACCAATAGCAGGAGCCATCATCCTCCCCACCATGGTGGCAGAAGAGAAGAGCCCCAGGCGGGCAGCTCGTTCCCCACTGTATCGTTCAGCAACTGCTGCCATGGCTACAGGACCGAAAATCGCTGTGGCTATTCCATGATAGAACCGTATCACAGCCAGTTGCCACAGCTCACTCACCAGGAGATACATGAAGGGTGCAGAAGCAAAGACAAAGAGGGCAACATAGAGCATACGTCTCCTTCCATATATATCAGAAAGGATTCCCGCAGGCATACTGATCAAGATGCCAGGAATGGTGGAAGCTGCCGAAATAATACCTATGTATTCTTTTGATGCTCCCAGAAAATCTGCAAATAAAGGCAGGACTGGGTTCTTGGACATGGTAGAAGAGAAGATTGCACATGCACCAATGACACTGAGCAATAAGAAGTAGTTCTTTTTCACACCAGAACGTTAACCCGCCCATTTAAGAATCTTTGCCTGCCCCGGTCCAGTCCTAATGAGAGACCATACCACCACTCTAGAGGCAGGTACGCTACAGAGCCCGAGCACGTCAATACTACCCCAATGGATCGTTCTCATATTTCATATCCAGCCGTTCATACAGTAATACTGCAGCCACCAGTGTGACACCTGAAATGGCCAGCAACCACAAGGAACGTCCCATTAATGAGAGGATACTCATCACCAGGAGTACAGGAAGGATCAAAACCAGGTACCTGGCGAGAACAGCCCCATCAAAGAGCCTTGTATTGGGATACAGCCCACACAGCCACGCCGTGACTGCTGCAACATAGAATGACGTGGAGCTCATGATCACAAGAGATAGCGGCACAAGAGACAATGCATCCAGTATGTACCCAAGGACAACCAGATATACTGTTGCGACACTGAAGGAGAACAGCAGAAACAGTGTAATCTTCTTCTTGATCACAGTAGAAGCCGTAATAGGGAACGTACTGAAGGATGAAGGAGGATCAATGTTGTTCAGCCAGCTGTACACCAGAGTACTCAAATACCCTATGAATCCCGCGTAGAATACCAGGGGAATATCAATATGAAATTGGAACAATCGCCCTGAGAAATAGAAGATTCCGTACATGAAAACCAGGGGGAATAAGTAGGATGTAGCAATAATCTGCCAGGTACCACTCCTCCTGACATCAATGATCTCTTTTGCCAGGACAGGATTCATCTGGTGAAACAAGTCAGTCTTGGCGAAGGACTTCCTTCTTGCCCTCTGCACGGGTTTGGTAATGACCAGGGACAGTGCAGACAGAACTATAAAAATTCCCGCTGACAAGAGGGCTGCACCCCAGTCTCTGGAGACGAAGGAAACCAGTGGAGGAAACTCCTCTATAGCTCCTGTTCCAGCTATCAGTGCTCCTGCAACAAGAATGCCGGCAAGAGAAAGTCTGCTGCGCACATATAAGGACGAAACAAGAAAACTCACTGAAACCCCGACCAGGAAAGAAAGAAGCGATGAACCAAAGAGGCGGGCGAATACACCCAAAGAAACACTGAATGACAGGAATAGCCCCAGGAACAAAGGTATAATAGTCAGGAAGAGATAGTAAACAATATCTTTTATGTAAAACCAGGCTAAAAGCTTCCGGAATGATATGGGTAAAATCGTATGCATGTGAATCAACAAATGACCATCCTTAAACCAGGTATTAGCCACTTCATCTGCAAAGAACCCAAAGGCACCTACAAAGAGCCCGTACACGGCCATGAGGAGATGAAAAGCCACCACCAGTTCAGACATCTCAAAAGCTTCTCTGAACAGGGGGAGCAGCCGTCCCATGAGAACCCCAATAACCACCAGAACTGCAGGAAAAGCGAAAAACAAGTTCCTTGAACTGAAGTAACTGGTAAGCATCCGCCATTCTTCTTTCAAATTGAGAGATAACAGAGATTCAACCATGAGTCCTCACCAGGTTGAAGAATACATCTTCCAATGTGGAACCTTCGTGCAGTAACTCGTGAAGAGTTCCAGATGTGAGTACTGTCCCCTTTGAGAGAACAGCAATTCTCGAGCACAGTTTTTCTGCCATTTCCAGTATATGTGTGGACAAGAAGACTGTTCCTCCCCCTCCTACATATTCATTGAGAAATGTCCTCAACTTCTTCTGCATCAGAGGATCAACATCAGCAAAGGGTTCATCCAAAAATGCCAGCAGCGGGCTGTGAATAAATGCTGCCGCAAATGAGAGTTTCTGCTTCATTCCCTGACTCAAGTCCTTGCATAACACGTTCTCGCTCTCATTGAGTTCCACAAAATCCAGCCAGAAAGCGGCCTGGCTCTCATCAACCTGTCTCACACTGCACACGAATTCCAGGTACTCTGTAACGGTGAGGAAACTGGGAAGCATGACCACCTCAGGGACTATCCCTACTGCTTTCTTCACTTCAATATGATGGGTAACATCAATCCCCAGGACATGAGCCTCTCCCGAATCAGGTTGCACCTGTCCTGTAAGCATCTTTATGGTGGTAGTCTTTCCTGCTCCGTTCGGTCCCAAGAATCCAAAAAATTCCCCCTTTTTCACAGCAAGAGTAAGGTTCTGGACAGCCTTGATAGCACCATAGGATTTTGAGAGACCGCACACCTCAATGACATTGCTGTTCATGCCTGGATTTTTCTTTCCATATCCTTATAAACCCTTTGACCTTGGCCAGGAACCCTGAGGGACCTCTCTTTCTTTCTCTGAATCACCCTAAGGAAAGACTAAATTATCCACCGAGTTTCAGAATGATGGCCTGCATTGTGGCAGGTGAAACTGGCGTTCTCATAGAAGAGAGAAGAAATTCAAGTTAAAAAAAGTGATGAAAAGAAAATTAAAAGGAAAAGAAGCTACTTATAGTCCATTTAAGCAGCTGAGAACCTCATAAACTTTCATTAGGGCCTGTATTGCTTTGGTAGATGCTTCCTTGCACTTCCCCATTTTGAAGTACAGTTCTGCTTGGTCTGCGTACATCTCTGCTTCTCTGAGGATTTTCTCACAGAGCCTCACATCCCAGTTCTGCTTCTTCTTCTCTTCAAGCTCTGTTCTGGCTTCTTTCAGTAGATCCTTGACCTTCTGGATAGTCCTCTCTACCTTGGTGCATTCGGAACTGATGGGTGACTCTGACTGAGAATCCTGGTCTTGATCACTCTGGTCCTGGTCTTGATCTTGATCACTCTGGTCCTGGTCTTGATCACTCTGGTCCTGGTCTTGATCTTGATCACTCTGGTCCTGGTCGTCTGAGCTCTGTTGTGCCTCAGTAATAGTCAGCGTGTTGGATTTCTGTTCAGGAACAGTCAGAACATCGCCTGTGCTGGAATCCACGCCCTGTGC
>JACVGW010000051.1:0-3769 GCA_018992565.1 Theionarchaea archaeon | reverse complement strand
TATTCCCAGACAAAGGTTGCTGACTCTCCTCCGGGAATAGCTAGAGTTTCAGGCTCTGGGCCAGAGACCAACGTCACAGCATCGGGAGCTACAAGTGTTGGTACCACTGATTCAGCACACGATTCACCCGTGTTTGTCACGGTCATGGTGACTGTTATCGTATCCTCAGGTTCAGCTTCTGATAGGTTCGTTGAGATTTCACACTGAAGGGGCTGATCATCGTCTTCGGAGGACTCTGTATCACCTATTCCATCGTCTGTCTGGCTGTCACCCACTGGTTGCTCATCATCGTCTGGTTCTTCAATGGTAAAGGTCACCGACTCTGTGTGACTCCAATTTCCCACAGTGTTTTGAGCCTTGATTTCTACTGTGTGATCTCCTTCAGCCAGATCAGTTACAATGAAATCAAGAGTGAAAGCCTCTTCAGGTTCGTCAAAGCTGCTGTCTTGTGGAGTAGCTGATACCCACTCTCCCTGATCAACTCTGTACTGGACATCAGTAATGGTGTTCAGGCTGATACTGTTCTCTGCTGCAAAAGGATTCTGGTTAGGCAGTGGAGATTCTTTGGCTGTCCCTGTCCAGGATGCATCCTGTTGGATCAGTGTGACAGTTGGCACTGTATCCAGGACATCCAGGATTCCATCGGAATCGCTATCACTCCAGCCCAGTTGTTTTCTGGCGCTGACTTCGATCTGCGTGTCAAGCATCCGTTCTCCTTTCATGAGAGAAGATGCAGTAGAAGTACAGGCTGTACCATTCCACTCCGAGTTCGTAGTTTCTCCAGCAAGATACCCTGATTGTTCACTTTGTTCTACCTCGCTTGCACATGTCTGGTCTAAAGCCCAGAAGAGATGACAGGTCTCATGTGCTACTACCGAGTCCAGGTTGGCAATACCCCAGATGGAGTTGGAATACGTGACAACCATGCGGGGCCCACCCAGGAAGGAGTAGGCAAAGTATCCATCTGCAAACGCATTGTCTTCATCTTCTGAATCATCCACCACGAAAATGATGAATGCCCAGTCTGATTCATACGTGTTCCGCAGATCATTGAGGTATGTGTACTCATTGACCAGATAGTATGGGCTTCCATATCCCAGGTGGTGCATGGCCTGCTCTTCCCACAAGTCATCATCAGTGTGGGGTCTCGTTATTGGTTCATAACCCACAGGTACATTGAAATGCCACTCATACACAAAAGACACATGAGCTGCAGGTTCCTGCATGAGCAGCCAGTTCAATCCATTCTGGATCTCTGAGACCACGTTGACTTTCTCCTCTTCTGTCCACGTCTCTGTCTCCTCGTCAATTGTCCCATTGCTCTCCAGGAACAAGACACTGACAGCCACTGTTCCTACCATATACGCTGAGGTGTCCTGAAATCCTGCTCCATAGGGAAGTGCACCTTCATACTGAGAGGGCATAAGATAGGATGAAACGTCAGGAAGGAGTTCACAATCATCTGGAGGAGGTTCTGGAGACAAGGGGGGCTCATTTAACCCTGCGTCCACTGACAATCCCATGTAGTTGTAGTTCCATGCAATCACTGGATACAGCACACTCTCGGGCCACTCCTTATCTTCAATATCTACTGGCCCTCTGTACACAGAAATACTGGAATCTTCAATCAATGTCTCTTCTGCCTCCACAGAGAACTTCCCGATAATGACCTCCGGTGGAAATACATGCATGACTTCCCCGTCAAGATCCCTGATCATATCACAGACAGCGTGAATCTCTTGGCCTTCTCCGTCCAGCAGTACGAGTGCTGGCAGATCATCCAGTTCGGACTCTGATGCCACCGTGACTCCTGAAACCAGGAGTAGTGCTATCAATGAAAGCGAGTAGGTTACTCTCTTGTGGTTCGTCTGGTTTTTCTTCATAATGTAACCTCCTTGAAGTTAGGCTTGATGCCATTATCTCTATACATTATTGATAATCGATAGCATATAAAGCTTTCGGTGGCAATAGAAACAGAAGAGGGAAGAAAACTGACCATCATGGATAAGGCACTATAAGGAAGGAAATAGAGAATCAAGCAGTGACAATAAAATGAAGAAAGAGGCCCAAAGGCCAAAAGGTGATGATCAGACTTTTTCGTGGACTTCTTCTGTTTTCACAGTTCTATACCGATCATATGCAGCAGACAGGAGCATGAGAATGATTCCCAGGACAAATGCAGTAATCCCGACTAGTACAAGTTTGGCAGAAAGAGGGAGGGGTCCCTGAACGAAAAACTGAAAAAGCACCTCTACAATCCCATATATAATAAGCCCAGCGAAGATCAACCCGCCCAGCACAACCAAAGCGAATCCTGCCTTTCCGAAAATGTTCATTAACCCACCTCTCCGCGGTTATTTCAACCTGACAGCAGTACCGTAAGCCAGAATCTCTGCAGCAGAAGAGGCCACCTGTGAGGTGGTGAATCGGACATTGACTATAGCATCAGCCTTCAGTTTCTCAGCCTCTGTGATCATCCTGTTTAGTGCTTCTTCCCGAGATTCAGAAATCATCTCAGTGTATTCCAGGAGTTCTCCTCCTACAATGTTTCGGAGCCCTGCCATGATATCTTTTCCTAGGTGCTTGGCTCTGATGGTGTTTCCTCGAACCAACCCAAGCACTTCAGCAATTTCTCTGCCGGGAATTGTTTCAGTATTCACTACAATCATGGTATCACTGGTAACATGAAGAGGTCTGTGCTTTTAACCTTTTCTCCGCGCCGTGAGTAACCAGAGGGACCTCTGGTGCAGAACCTTTTTAACGGAGAATCAAAGACCATCTCTATGTATACAGTAGGCTCCCAGTATTCACGCTTCGACGGAAGGAATATGATCTTTGCACGTGCCTTATCAGATCCCCAGTGTTCGTGTTACGGACACACCCTGGAGGAACATATTCCAGAAATTATCAAAGAGGGAAAGCCAGGATATTCGCAGGTAGATGTCGCATTATATGAGGCAGCATGGACAGTATATGAAACGTATGCGGGAGCTTTCTCCTGGGAACGTCTCCTCCCTCCTGATGCAAAACCGGAGGTTCATGAAATGGGACACTATGATCCAGGGTCAGAACCTCTGACTGCTGTGGTGAAGAAAGCAGCCCGATTCTATGGCGCCTCTCTCGTGGGAGTAACCAGAATCGACCACCGCTGGGTGTACTCTCACGATCGAGAAGGGACTCCCATACAGATACCTGATGGTATGACTCATGCTGTGGTGATGGCTATTGAAATGGACCCTCTGGGTATTGGGACCAGTCCTGCTCTGACATCGTCCGCTGTGGTTGGGTTAACCTATTCCAGAATGGCCTTCTTGATCGCCTGTATGGGTGAATTTGTGAGAAACCTGGGATATAAAGCAATTCAAATGGGCAATGATACAGCCCTCAGTATCCCACTGGCTGTGGATTCCGGGTTGGGAGAACTGGGAAGGCATGGATTGCTTATTACTCCCCAGCTGGGCTCCAGGGTACGTATCTGCAAGATATTCACTGACATGGATTTGGCATGTGATGAACCTCTTGATCTGGGAGTTCAGCAGTTTTGCAGGACCTGCAGGAAATGTGCGGAAGCCTGCGAAGTGGAAGCTATTTCCGTTGAAGAGGAGCCCACCTTTGAACCTGTGTGTAGGTCTAATAATCCAGGGGTTCTTAAGTGGCCTGTCAATGCTGAGAAATGCTATGCGTACTGGTGTGAAAACGGGGGAGATTGTGCCACCTGCATAGCAGTCTGTCCTTTCACCATGAAGACAGGTGTCATGGAAACAACACC
>JACVGW010000131.1 GCA_018992565.1 Theionarchaea archaeon | reverse complement strand
TGGCCCCAATACGTATATTGGACCTTTCACATCAATTGGAAACAATGTTGTCATCAAGAACACTGAGGTGGAGTCTTCAATTGTCATGGACGATACCGTAATCTCTGATGGGGAACGTATTTTTGACAGTCTGATTGGGAGAGGGTGTGAAATCAGTTCTTCAAGAACCAGAGTCCCCAGGGGATACACACTGGTGCTGGGGGATAATTCTCAGATTGTCGTATGAGCCCCCCTTTTTCGCCTATTCTCCAGCAAGCTTTTAATTGCGCAGAGTCATCAAGATGTGTAGTCAAGGTGAGACTATGGTTCATATAGAAGCGAAATACCCCACACCGTATCATGAACGTGCTTCACTGGCTGTTGTGGATTTTTTTCGTGGACAACCTGATATTGAGGCTGTGATTCTGTACGGGTCGTGTGCTCGTGGTAAGGGTTCACCTGACAGCTGTCTCGACTTCATGGTACTGGTCAGACCTGAAGTACTCTCTGCCAGAAGACCTGCTCTGGAGAGTGAATGGAATACCTATTATGAACACGAGAAGGTCTTCAGAGATGTCCGGACTGTGGGGAAGTACTCACACGTTGATCTTGATTTTGTTGATGGCCAGTTCAACCCCCAGCCGCGGCATTGGACATCTGGACCTGATGAGTTCGAGCTGGAAATCGGAAACACTTTGGTGTACAGTCTCCCTCTCCTGGAGCAGAGTGGTTTTTTCCAGGAACTAAAGGCGCTGTGGTTACCTTACTACAATGAGGACTTGCGTCAGGAAAGAATTGCTGTGGTCAGACGCTACTGTGTCAATAACCTGGACCACATCGCCTTGTTTGTGGATCGAGGACTGTACTTCCAGGCTTTCAACAGGTTATATGATGCATTCCGTGAGTTCCTTCAACTTCTCTTTATTTCCAACAGGATATATCCGATTGCCTATGACAAGTGGATTAAAGAGCAAGTAGTTGATATCCTGGGATTGCCGGACCTGTACCAGGAACTGGTGAATATTCTGGAGATTCACTCTTTTGAAAGTCCTGAAATTGCCTCCAAGGCTGAGGTACTTTTTCGATTACTGGAGAACCTTACACGTGGTTGAGAAATGTGCCACAGAACAATGATAGAATTGACGTTGGTCGGAACTTCAGGCTTCAGGGTGCGAATGGGTTCTTCGTCCCTTCACCTCTCAGCCTCTCTGGCTTTCCTTTTTTTCAGAACGTAAATAGTCCAGGGGGGAATCCGTGTTTCATTGATCCATGAGTAGGGTTCATCCTCTCGGGCCAGAGGCCTGGCCACAGCAGCAATCTCCAATCCAGCCTCGCCATAGATTCTCCTGTAATCACCTTCTGAGCAAATAACGTCTTCAACTGGCCTCTTATCCTCTAGATCTGTTTGAATAATCCTCACTTTTTCCCCACTTTTCGCAGTGAGATTCTCAGGGAAATCTTTGGTGGAAAACGAGGCCCATTCATGAGTATATATCTCGGGAGAGGACACCAGGTTGACAATTCTTCCTTCTTCTTTCAATATTCTCCTGATTTCTTTGAAATTCTTGATCTTTTTTTCCATTGTTGGGATATTATCAAAGGTGAAGGCACACAAAACCAGATCAAAGAAGTCTGCTTCAACTTGGCTGAGAGTATTCTCTTCAATGATACGGTAGTCACCTTCAGGATCTATTTCCCTGGCTTTTCTCAGCATTTCAGTTGATATATCAACTCCAACAGTGTGAAATCCCAGGCGTTTCAAAAACCGTGTTGACCGTCCTGCGCCACATCCAAAGTCCATGGCCTCTCTTCCCTTGACATGCTGCCAGATTATCTCTGGCAAATCCCGATATGCCAGATAGTATGTACCTGGAAACTCAAGGCCAGCATACGCGCGCGCTCGTTCTGTATCTTCATATGAGTTTCTGAACCCTCCATCGTCTGATGGATTCTTTCTCACTGGGTTCTTCTCCCTGGGTTTCACTTCTCTGAATGGCCGGTCATCCATATGATGTGCCACTTTTCAACCCTTAAGAATCTTGTTACCACCCACCGGCATCATGTGGGGAGTGCCACACGTGAGGGTTGTCTGAGAAGTGTGGAGGCTTCTCTTGATCTAGATGATAACCTTTTTAACACTGCAGAATCAACAGCGCGTTAAGAAGGAACAACGTGGGAAGAGGGTTTGGCACAGGACACATGTCACAGCTATCAACCTGTGTTAAGAGCAAAATGGAGGTTGTATAATGACACGACCCATGTATGAAAAATTTAGACCTAAGACCCCTATTAAGGCTTATACAGGAGATGATTTGCGCTGCAAGACCTGGGATGCAGAAGCAGCGCTGCGTATGATGGAAAACAACTTAACAGATCTGGGAGAGGCCAGATATCGAGTAGCCAAAGACTGGAAGAACCTTATCGTGTATGGTGGCTCGGGACGTGCTGCCCGTAACTGGCAGGAGTACCAGAGGATACGAGAGTGTCTCATGAACCTGGAACCTGATGAAACCTTATGTGTCCAGTCAGGAAAACCAGTGTACATAGCTAAAACGTATGGTGAAGCTCCCAGAGTCGTTATTGCCAATTCTAACCTGGTTCCTCGATGGGCCACTGATCAGCACTTTGACCACCTGGATGAACTGGGGCTCATGATGTATGGTCAGATGACTGCAGGATCCTGGATTTATATTGGATTTCAGGGGATTCTGCAGGGAACGTACTCCACGATGTACCATGCAGGAATGCAGGCAGGAGGGAGTCATCCCAACCCGCTGCAGGGGAAGTTCGTACTAACCGCTGGACTGGGGGCCATGGGGCAGGCTCAACCTCTGTCTATCACCATGAATGGGGGGGTAGGGCTGATTGTGGAAGTGAAGGAGGACAAGATTCAGAATTTACTCCCAGGTAAGGACAACCCCTTCCCTAAACTGGACGAAAAAGCAGATAACCTGGAAGATGCTATGAACCGGGTAGCCTGCTACAAGAAGGAGAAAAAACCTGTATCAATTGGTCTGGCAGGAAACGCAGGCGATATCCATCCGAAAATTGTGGAAATGGCAAAGAAAAACCCAGAGTATTTGCCTGACTTTGTCACTGATCAGACTTCTGCTCACAAGCTGGAGAATTACATACCAGTTGAATATGGAAAGGAATATCAGGAACTCATAAAAGAGAATCCAGACCTTGATAAGGGAGAGTATGAGGAGCAATCGGAAAATACGATGATCAGTCATATGAGGGCGCTTCTGGAACTGAAAAGGATGGGCTCCACCGTGTTTGAATATGGGAACGGTATCAGAGCGAAAATTGAAGAAGCCAGAGCATCTGGAAAAGACGCCCCCTCTATGAAGGAAGTACAACCCGTTCTGGATG
Source organism: Theionarchaea archaeon (assembly GCA_018992565.1). Lineage (GTDB taxonomy): Archaea > Methanobacteriota_B > Thermococci > Methanofastidiosales > SZ-28-30 > SZ-28-30. The sequence continues at coordinate 1,359 of JACVGW010000131.1, read as the reverse complement.
AATTTGGAACCCCTGTAACCAGGAATGGGGCAGTTGTGGAACGAGAGCAGTATGCGTACCCTGGGTTTGTACGGAAATATGTCAGGCAGCTGTTCTGCCAGGGAAAGGGGCCCTTCAGGTGGGCCACGCTGTCAGGGCAGGAATCAGATATTTTTGCTATTGACAAGGTGGTGGAAAAGGAGTTCGCCACTGATCTGGAGTTGAAAAGGTGGACTGAACTGGCCCGGGAGTATGGGTCTATTTTCTTCCAGGGATTGCCTTCCAGAGTATGCTGGGTGGCCTATGGAGATCGGGAGCAATTGGGCTTGAGAATCAATGAAATGGTCAGAGACAATGAAATCAAGGGGCCAATTGTCATAGGACGAGACCACCTGGATTGTGGATCAGTTGCTTCTCCCACCAGGGAGACTGAAGAAATGCTGGATGAGAGTGATGCTGTTGCTGACTGGCCTCTCTTGAACTTTGCTTTGAATGCTATCTGTGGTGCCTCCTGGATATCGTTTCACAGTGGAGGTGGGGTGGGCCACGGGCTTTCAATGCATGCAGGAATGGTCATTGTGGCTGATGGTACCAAAGAGAGAGATGTCAGGCTGCAACGAGTGTTAACGGTGGATCCGGGGATTGGAGTAGCCCGTCACTATGACACAGGGTACAAGACAGCAGGAGACGTGGCAAAGAAAAAGAACCTGAAAATACCTGCTGACCTATATAGATAGTGATGCTATTCTGTGAACTGTCTGCAGAGATTGCAACTCCAGCCTACTCTCTGTAATTCATTCATATCCAGAGTGTCAATTGAGCCAGAAGTGTGATCCAACGAATTGAGCCCCACCAGTCGTATGGTTTTGTAGGACTTTCGATCATACCGTAGAATTCTTAGGAGGATTTAGCATCTGAGATTACTCTGTATCGTATCCTCCACCCCCTGGAGTTTGTATTTTAAGGATGTTCCCTTTTTTCACCTGCATAGTTGCTTTTGATGGTAATTCTATTTCTTGATCTCCTTCTACCAGGACATTTCTGCCTCTTTGTCTTTCCTCCCCGCCAAACAGTCCGTACGGAGCAAATCTCCTTCTCTCACTCTGGATAGACACAACGCAATCGGTGAATACTTGAATACTTCTGCATATGCCCATGCCGCTTTTGAATTACCCCTTTCCTCCTGAATTGCTGATAAATGAGTATTTAGTTACCAGAAAAGGATATACCATTTCCAGAGCTTCAATGGGAGTATTCAAGGTGTTGGACTTATGAGTATGGACACCTGAGGACAGCAACCTTAAATAGAAACCACACCTTACCTATCATATATTGTGAGGTACAGATCATGAAAACGAGACTGAGCAGAGAATTCACCTT
>JACVGW010000130.1 GCA_018992565.1 Theionarchaea archaeon | reverse complement strand
CAGGCAGGATGATGGAATGCAACTCCCCAAGCAGAAAAAACTCTACAGCGATCTTGAAACGAGGTTCACTGATCTGGAATCTCTCATCAGAGAGCTGAAAAAAAAGAAGCTCACTGGAGTATTGAAGTTGACTTTTGATGCCTGTGAGGGAGTAAGCATATTTGATGAAGGAAGAATTGTTGACGGATACGAGATATACGGGGAAGAAATGCCAGTCAAGGACCGAAAAGGGCACAATATCATAGAACGTTCTAAGATTGAACCGGGCATAATTGACGTGTATGAACTGCCCCGGGAAATTCTCCAAATATTCATCATGACGCTCAGGGAGAGACCTACCCAGGTTCTCCATACTATGTATGCAGATTTTAAGAAACTGCTCAATTTCTATGTTCAGAGAAAGCTCTATGGCACGCTGGAAGTGAAAACATCTCTGGGGAAAGGATATGTTCTGCTGGATGCTGGAAAACCTGTTGATGTTTTCTTTGGTGACAGATGCGGGAGCGATGCTCTGGATCAGTTGCTGGAGTGCGTTGACAGAGAAGAGGTAGAGATCAACATCTATTCCAGGGAAGGAGGTGTCCGATGAAACATGAAGGGTACCATGATATAGGCAGTTACATGAAGTATAAAGAGTGGTGGGATTTCTATTTCTTTTCCAGGAGAGAGAACCTTGTCTTTTCCTTTATCATGTTGAAATCCAAGATAAGGGACCATTTGAGCAGCTGTATATGGAATTTCAAAAAGGACGAGAAGATTGAGTTGAGCTTTGATTCAAGAATCGAAGCTTCTCAGGAAGACTATACTGATCTGAGCGCTGAAGGGAAATGGGGAACAGCATCAGTAAAGGGAAAATACGAAGAAGGAGGCTGGGAACTCAGAATCAAGAATCCAGAATTTTCTGCAGATCTCTTCTACTCACCGGAAGGTCCCCAGAAGATCCTTGAACGGTTCTGGGATGAGCAGTTCAAGTGTGAACTGTTTCCCAAGGTCACTGTCACAGGGACGCTGGATGCATTTGGGAGAACGTACGAGATCAACACTTACGGGTGCAGGGAACATACCTTCTGCGATTTTCCACGAAATGTCGCCTGGAACTGGGTCATAGCACTCCATGACGATTACTCTATTGTGATTTCACGGGGAGACTATTCAGGGTACGATTACAAGTATGCAGTCATGTTCTATGATGGGAAGTGGGTTGATCTGGATCCCAACATGGACTTTGTGGTAGATGAGAACCATGTCCTGAAGACCTGCAAGGTCACGTCCGACGACATGATCCTGGATGTCTATCCGATCAGGCACCGATATGAACACAAGAAGATACTGATGGGTCTTCTGGTGGATTCCCACTACTGGGAGCTCCCCACACGAATTGCAGGTACTGTGACGCTCAAGGATAAGAAGGTACCTGTGGAAACCTATGGAATCATGACTCGTTCCAGAATGAAGTGGTGACACCACGTGATTGACCGCGTCAGTGACAGCTTAAGGATAGAGGTCTGGCCCAGGACGTATTCAACGGTTGGTATCTCACGAGAGAAATCCCAGTCGCAAAGCTGAGAGTTCATGAATCCCTCGCAATTCACAATAGTTATAAACATGTCCCCCTACTGTGAGCATGGACGTCAGGTATGAGGACAAGAAGCTCCATGATGACGGCATCTTCGATAGTCTCATGGGCTATAAGGAATGGTTCCACTTTTTGGGTACCTTTTTTGTTGATGAGACACCTTTATCATTCATGCTGGGATTTCCCAGGAGTTATACGGGGATGGGCGCTTTCGGATGGATTGCTTTTCAGAAAAAACAGTATTCTCTGGTAGGAAATCCGGATCAGGACAAAGATGGGTTCTTCGACCTGCAGAGAATCCCTGTGAAATTTCGTTCTATGAAGTCTGGATATGAGCTCTGGTACGTTGCAGAACCACAACCCCGAAGAATCTACCATGGTATGATCACAGGGGAGTATCCTCACTATGCCCTGGAAATTGAGACGCCTCTGGTGGATATAGAAATCGATATGAAGATCGAACTTGACCCCTGCTCCATAGCTTCCAAAGAGGTTTTTCAATGGATGCCTTGTAACAAGAGGATTGCCAGTTGGTTTCACTCAGGAGATGTCACAGCCTCATTGAAAGGGACAATAGGAGGTGAGGATGTGACTACTCGTAAGAGGAAAAATCGAGGGTGGTATGAACGGATGTGGTCCAAGATTTCTGTCTGCTGGCCATCCAAATGGCTGTGGTTCATGTCACACCTGAGCACAGGAGCAGTCCTGGACCTGTATATTGCCACCACGGGAGGTATCAGAGTACGGCCTTTCAACGAATGCTGGCTGTACATGAATGGGACATTCCATCCTTTTCGCGAGTACACTGCTGCATTTCCTGACACCCTGGAAGCTGCCATAAGAGACAAGAAGTATCGCAACATTCTTGGAGAAAAAATCCACTGTACGGGACATGATGGAGACAATTCATTTGATATCACAGCTGAAATCACGGACTTCCGGCAGTATGAATACAATGATTACAGCGCCCGTGTAAAATACACCAACTTCTTTTTTGAGACCACGGGCACGGCAGTCATTGATGGTACTCATGTGGACCTGGAGGGGAGAGGAGCTGCAGAGCGAGCCCCCATGCTGTACTGGTGGATATGAACTGCTAATCCCCAGGAACTCTCACACAGACAGGTATAGATAGAGTGCTATCCATATCCCAGGCAACCTGCAGGGTTCCCATTCTCTCCACGCAGTGGGGTGCCTTGAGATGAATTTCTCCTTTTTCCCCCCAGTAGATACCCTGTCCCCTGTCGTGAGCTTCACAGGTGACCACGGTACGGCCATCCTTTCTGGCTACAGAATGCCGCCAGCCCAGAGGAGTCTCAATGATCTCTATTGGAGCAGTACACCCTGTAGTGATGAGAATCCTGGTGAGAGTACTGCCTTTCTTCAGGTTTGTCACTTCCCACCTGTAGGTGCTGGGGAGGCCGGGGAAATCGGCCACGTGATCTGATACTTCAAATGTCTCTTCCCGTCCCACTTCTCCAAAAGAACGCCTGGCATGTTCTCGTATTGATACCAGTTCAGACTGATGAACCACCACGCTGATCCCACCCCTGGTGTACACTCCCTGGTATGCTGGAGGACATAATTCAACACCATCTATCCCTCCTTTCTCATTTTTTATCCCGATAGGACCTGAGGATACAGCATTACAGAAAACAGGCCCGTGCTCCAATTCGCCTTTTTTCAGAAGCACATGGGGACCCTCCACCTGGTATATGCCTGTCCTGTGAGCATGACCCGTGAGTACTATATCCACTCCCTTTTCAGGAAGTGCTGTAAACCCTGTCCTGCCGTAGAGACTGCTACCAAGACACAGCCTGATGAACTCATCCCGTTTCAGCCGGAAGGTTCCATCCACCAGGTCTCTCTGGGGCTCGTAATGGTCTGTTAACCCACTGGTGTAGAAGACATTGGTCTCAGGGTTGACTGCAATCTTCCGATCCCCTATCTCCGGGAAGGGGTTGAAGACTGAACAGTGCATGGATACCACTGAGACGACAGGTGTTCTCTTCCTGTGATTGATGACTTTCTTGTGCCACAGGGTGAGAATCTTCCATTGCCGCGAGGATAAGGCCTTTTCTGCCCACGGGTTGCCCTCCTCATGATCTTCTCCCAGGTTCCAGTCAAGCATCATGAAAGCCATGTTCCCATAAAAGACCTGGTAGTCCAGGAGAGGGTTGAGGACAAGAGCATACCATCTCACTGCATAGGGGGCCTTCATGACGTGATTCTTGGTGATATTGAGCGCATGAGGATTCTCATGCAGGGTATTCATCTCACTGCGTGTCAGATTAACAGTAGGTGCCATGTTAAAGAACTCACGGATTCTTCTGGACAGTACCACAGGGTTGGGTGGATATGGGTTCAACCGGTAATCGTGGTTGCCCAGTACTGAAAAGAAGGGTTTCTCATAATTCCTGTACAGCAGCTGGTAGAAGAGAACCCAGTTTCTGTCCAGGTAGTAGTCTTTTGACAGGTCATTCTCGCCCTCAGGGTTGTGGTATCCCCTGTTGTAGTCAGTAATGTCTCCTGTGTGTATGATTATGTCTATATCCTTGTTCCTGGCAATCATGGTCAAGAGACGCTCAAATTGGGCATTGTAGTTGGAGAAATCGCCAGGTTTTCCCTGTCCCAGACAGGACTGAGACCACACATCATTAAAATTGGAGTTCCACCTGTCCTCCAGCATGTACAACCTGGCTGCCAGGTGGCTGTCTGAGATGTGAGCAATATTCAGGTAATCAGAATCACCCACATAGAATGGGTGGTGCAGTCTCACAGAATCGTCCCTGAAGGATTCAGGGGATTCCTGCTTGAGAAGGTGGGCAACCTGTTCATCCGAGAAATGTGTCAGCTGGTAGAGCCCTTTTGACACAGGCAGTGTTATCCGTGCCCGTATAACCTGTGTGAACCCTTTCTTCCTGTATGCTGAGAGGACAAACTCTGATATGTGACAGTCTGTTGGAACAAAATGCAATATCTCAGTGTCTTTTGCATCAATGGACTCTGATCTGTCTTTTTTCCAGTGTGAATAGGAGAGCTCATTGAATTCCTCCTGACGAAAGGACTTGGTAGCCAGGAGAAGGACTTCCAGTCCATTTCCTTTCTTCACAAGACCAGGACATGTCAGAGCCGGGGTGAGGACAACGAAGCTCATAGCCAGGAATCACCTCTGAGAGTGCGAAGGAGCTCCACAACAGAATA
>JACVGW010000050.1 GCA_018992565.1 Theionarchaea archaeon | reverse complement strand
GGTATGGGTCCCATCGCAGAGGGCGAGGAGCTGTTCTACTGACTCATCAATCTCCAGTATTGGATAAAATGACTCCAATTGAAACCCGTGGGGAACATACAAGTACTTCCCCAGGGGGGTCTCCTTCACTCTTGACGGTTTGGTAGCTCTCAGATAAATGATATCACCTCATGAAAAAATGAAATGAGAAAAAAACAAGATACCTACAGGCACTGTGCTTTGGTTTCCTTCCAGGGATTCTTTGCTGCTGGAGCAACAGCTGTTGTGGAGACAGACTCAACCTTCTTGACATTAAACTTCATGATTTCACCTCCTTGCGTAGTTTTATGTCCATGTCCATGTCCATTTATAAACTTTTGGGTATTTCTATTTCATTCAGTATCAATCACTAAGAATACATATTTATTATTAAAAAAATAACTATAATTAAAATATTTCAAAAGAACGTTATACAAAGAAAGAAAGTAATGCCAGAAAATTTGTTTCCGCAATTGTTAAGATCATGCAGAATTCTTGAATAAATTGATAATCACCCGATACTCGGTACGGTACTTATCCCACAGGTATCATGGGAGGTTCTTTGAAAGTCGCAGCAACTCTTTGAGCGCTCTCTTGGTTTCTGGATGTCCCCACTTCAGGAGTGCACGAGCAAATTTTCTCTCCCCCTCACATTGATAGGGGTCCCACTTGTAGATTGTCCCATGGTACGCAAAAGCACATCCCCTGCACCCTCCCCCGCAATAGTACCTGTTCCAGCAGGAGTTGCACTTCTCAATGTCGTCAACGGTCACCTGAAACAGCTCATGCAACACCTCGGAGTTCTTGTAGATTGACCTGAAAGACTCTTTCTTGAGATTTCCTAATTTCAACTCCTTATATTTGGTCAACATGCAGGGATACACATCTCCGTTGGGACAGATGACAGGAGTTGTCCCAATAGAACATCTTTCCTTACAGAAGATGAAATCCACCAGCTGGTTATCAGGTGTGGTACTCCTCAGAACCTGCAAGTCATAGTACATCTCAGGCGTGAGAAGCAGCTCACTCTTCTCTCCCCTCCCCATGGGTTGTACAGGACCCATTTTTACCTTGTCTGCGCAATTTTCCAGGAATTTTGCTGTCTCCATAAAATATGGGAGTGTTTCCTTGTTCATAACAGCAGCTGCCATGACTTCAATGCCTGCATCTCTTAACCTGGTGATACCATTCACAGCTCGTTCCCAGGCTCCAGCAACCCCACGCTGTGCATCGTGGACTTCAGGGTGGACACAGTCAATACTCACCTGGGCATACCTGATCCCTGCTTCATGCAGTTCATGTGCCACCTCCTCTGTTACCAGCATAGCATTGGTTAAGAGTTCCAGTTCAATTCCATTCTCAGAAGCCTTCTTTGCTATATGGAGAGCTGTCTCCTTCTTTAATAACGGTTCTCCGCCTGTAATATTGATCAATCCCACATCCAGGCTGATAAGCTCCTGAAGGATGGTGTCCATTTCTTTCCTGGAGAGTTCATCAGGTGCAGCTTTTCCTGCTCGAGCAATACAGTACTGGCATGCCTGATTACACGCATAGGTGATTTCCCATATCACCGATAACGGTCTATCATATGCATAGAGTGGAGAAATGTATTCGGGTGTATCATAATACTGGATGACTCCCTCCTCCACCAGCATATCCAGAAATGGCACCAGCTCATCAACTACCGTCTCAACAGGCTCACATTGCTGGCAGGCAACTACTGCAGCAATATCCTGGACAGTGTGACACCCATCACACAATGCAACAACAGTCCTACTGGCATCATCTATTTCCAGGACACTGGACCCCGATAGCAAATAGTCTCCCAGGTTCGTTTCCCTGATAATAACCTGGTGCCTTACACGAGGGTAGGATGCTGTGGTAGTACCACCTCCATCATTGGTCTGCAGTCTTGCTGGTTTCAATCAATTCTTTCATGAGTCTCTGCGTTGTTTCTTCACCATTTTCTAGAATCCTTTCAACTGTCACCCTGGTCCTCTCGCAATCAAAAGAATCAGGCGTATATACTGAGCCATTGCAGCGGTAGGCATGAGCCCTGCACCCTCCACCACAGTAATAACGAATGTAACAGTCTTTACACCCCTCAATATCCTCAACTGTTATTCCCAGAAGTTCCTGGAACATTTCAGTCTCATAGATTGATGAAAGATCATCTTCTTTGATGTTTCCCACTTTGAACTCTGGAAATCGCAGCAAGAAACAGGGGAAAATATCTCCATTGGCTTTCACATAGATAGTCTCACCCACATTACACCGATTACGGGGGCTGACATTGGTGACGATTCTATCTGTTGCAAGGCTCCCTACTCTGAACTCCAGGGATTCTTCAGTTGTCAGATTCAAATCTTCAGTTGCCCTCCCCCAGGGATACACTCCCACAAAATCATTACTATCTGCAATGTCTCTCACAAAAGCCCGTATTTCATTGTGGAACCTATGATTCAGGGAAGATATCACAGAGACGGTGTTCACGCGAATGCCCACTTCTTTCAAATTCTCTATTCCCTGGACCGTCTTATCAAATGCTCCCTTCCCTCTGATTGCATCATGAACAGCAGCTGTGTGTCCATCTAGTGAGACTCTGGCTATCTTCAGCCCTGCATCAGCAAGCTGCTGAGCATAGTCTTTGGTTACGAGCGTACCATTGGTAAAAATACTGACAGCAATCTCTCTAACAGGAGAAAGCTCCCGCACCATGTAAAGGACCATCTCCTTTTTGATGAGCGGTTCCCCTCCACTGATGGCAAAGGGTGTGGGTTTGTATTTTTTCACCTGCTCCACAAACGGGATAATATCATCCAGGGTCAAATCATCCTGACCAGCACTACCTGAATCAGTGGAACACATGACACAGGACAGATTACATGCACTGGTCACCTCCATGGTGATGCTGTAGGGCCTTTTTCTCTGGTATATTGGTTCTACATATGCTGGCGTATCTGACCACTCCAGCACATGCTCCCCCATCATATACTCCACAAATGCATCAAAATCAGCTTCAAATTCCTGGATGGGCTCTCCTGTCTCAGAAGAGAGGAGGGTGAGTATCTCTTCTCTGGTATGGGTTCCATCGCAGAGGGCGAGGAGCTGTTCTACTGACTCGTCAATCTCCATTATGGGAGAAAATGACTCCAGTCGAAAATCATGAGGGAAGCATGCAAATGTTCCCAAAGGTGTTCTCCTTATGAGCGGTGTCCTGGCAATTTTCAGGTACGGCACATTATCACCTCACAAAAAAAAATGAAAAAATGAAGAAGGCTTCACTTGCCTTACAGGCACTGGTTCTTGGACTCCATCCACGGGCCACCTGCATCATCGACAATGGCCATTGCAGTTGTGGAAACAGTCTCCACTTTCTTGACGTTGAATTTCATGGAAGCACCTCCTTTTCATTTGCGATTTTAATGACATGCTACTATATAAATGTTTCTGCTGAAATTACGTGCTGTATGAACCAGATTTTAGGCGCAATTACTCTTGAAAAAGTTTCTCTTACTCTCAAATGTACTCAGAAAACATGGAACCTCTCGATTTGGTTATAAAATATGATGGGAGCAATAATTGATCTGGCAATGAATTATATACCAGTTAACCTCACTGTGTCAAAGATCTCATAATGTAGAAAGACAAAATGAAATGCGAAACACCCTCAGCAAAACCTTTAAAGTGATCGAGAGAACGGTAAGAGATGATACTCCACAGTAATCTACCATACGCTCTGGATATTCCCAATCCTGCACTGGGTTATTTAAAGGGGTTCTTACAGTCTCATGGTATTGCTGTGAAAAATGTGTACTGGAATCTGGAGCTTTCTTCTGAAATTTCCAGATTTAACAAGACACTCAAGGCAGCAGGAGACAACACTTTTTCAATGGAAGCGCTCACTGTTTACGCGTGGAAACGCTTGATGGGGATCAAGGACAGGACCTCCCTCTCTCTTTTGTTTTCCTCCGTCTTGACTGATGAGGAAATTGATGATGTGATCTTCTCATTAAAGGAGAAAATTGACAGGTATATCCTCCAGAATAACCTGCACAGAGAAGGGATTCATGGAATTACTGTGAAGACCTATCAGTGGCTCATGAACTGGTATATTACCTCCCGCCTCAAGAAAGTGAATCCAGACATCACGATTATCCTGGGGGGTGCAACCTGTAAAGAGCAGGCTGAAGCTTTCATGAGGTTGATCCCTCACATTGATTATGCAATATATGGTGAGGGCGAGTATCCTTTACTACACCTGGTCAAGACACTGGAGAGTGGCACTATGGAGGATAGGTGCAGTAGTCTTGTCTACCGGGGGAATACACTCGTGTCTACGGAACCTTGTGCTGCATCTGAGGACCTGGATTCATTCGCTTTTGCAGACCATACAGACTACTTTGATGCAGTCAAAAGTCTTGGATTGGCTGGTATGAGAATCCTCATTCCTATTTGGGGTTCACGATCCTGTCCCTGGAATAAATGTTCCTTCTGTGTCCTGAATGAGCAGTATCAGTATCGAACCCGCACGCCCCAGAATATTGTTGCAGAAATTGAATACCAAGCTGAAACTCATGACACTGGTGACTTCATTTTTGTGGATACTGATGTAGCCGGGAATAAAAGTCGATTCACAACTCTCTTGACTCTCTTGGTGGAGGCTTCACGTAAGCGGAAAAAGCCTTATCATTTTTTTGCAGAGATATCTCCTCTGTTTCTTACTGAAGAGACAGCTCATTTAATGCAGCTTGCTTCTTTCATGTCCACACAGATGGGATTTGAAGGCATGGCTGATTCTCTGCTGAAAAAGATGGAGAAGAGGCACAGGGTTGTCCACAATATACAGGCCTTAAAGATTGGAAAACGGTTCAACCTTTCTCTTGACGGATTGAACATTATACGAGGTATCCCCACAGAATCCAGAGAAGATATTATGGAAAGCATAGCCAACGTGAAATTTGTGCGTTTTCTCCTGAACACATACACACTTCACCCTTCCACGCTGGAATTGTACAAAGGATCCCCCTTTTACACTGACATGCCAGAAGAGAGCAGGCAAAAGTGGAGGCACAATCGCTTCTGGGAAGAAATCAGCTCTTCTCATTTGGTTTCTGAAAAAGACAGGTGGGAGTTTTTTGGGTTTTACCATGAGAAACCCTCTTTCTTGTGGGACGATTTTGATGCTGCTCTGGCATTATTTACAACGCAGAACCGTTCTTACACCTGGACCCACTATCGGGATGGTTCATTCATTGAAGAGAATGGACCAGATGTATTAACCTATGAATTGGATAATGATGAGACTGATATCCTCATATTCTGTAATTCAATCAAGTCAATCTCTCAGATTAAGGAACACACTCGCATTGATGAAAAACCCCTCCTTAGCATCCTGGAAACGCTTCATGAGTATGGACTCCTTTTTTGGGATGGCACCCACGTCGTATCGGTGCTGGAATCCTCCACAAGACGGGTTAGTACATGATGACTCCACCGTTCACATGGAGTGTCTCTCCTGTTATGTAACGTGCCCTGTCAGATGCAAGAAAGGCAACTGCATCGCCAATCTCTTCAGGGGTTCCCAGTCTCCCCAGTGGTACTGTGGCCTCCAGGGCTTTCCTTTCCTCGTCGGTGATCAGGGGCAGTACCATGTCAGTAGCAAAGAATCCAGGAGACACAGCATTCACTCGTATACCGTAGGGGGCAGCTTCTAGAGCAAGACTCTTGGTGAATCCCACAATACCTGCCTTGGAGGATGCATAGTGTATTTCGTGATCTGTCCCTGTGAACGCCACGCACGATGAAATGTTAATGATCGATCCTGATCGTACCTTCTTCATGTGAATGACAGCCTCTCGTGAACACAGGAATACCCCTGTCAGATTGGTGGCAATGACTCTATTCCAGTCTTCCAGTGAGAGCTCCCATGTCTTGAGATGCTGGTGGATGCCTGCGTTATTGACAAGTATGTCTATTCCCCCGAAGGTATTGACCGTACTCTCAATCAGCAATTTAACATCCTGTTCCCTGGAAACATCTGCTCGTACTGACAGAGACTCCACTCCCAGCTCCCTAGTCTCTTTTATCAGGGTTTGCGCCTTTTCCAGAGATTCAACATAGTTTACGACAATGTTACAGCCACATCTGGCCAGGACCAGAGCACATCCTCTTCCAATGCCACGTGAGCTGCCTGTGATTAAAGCTGTTTTTCCCTTGAGAGATTCCATACTCTACCTTCTCCTGGCAAATATAAATGTACGGTTAATGCGCGATGAGCAGGAATCACATACTGCCTCTCACTGAAGAATTCGATGGATTAGAAAGCGACTTCAGTGGTCATGGGGTGTGGGTTAGATCATGGTGTAGGTTCTGCGACATTGTGAAGGACTTTGTAATGGGCTCACTCTTGAAGAACCTGGAGCGTTCTGCAGACAGGCTATTCCTCTTCCACTTGTTCACACCAGGCCAGATGTCTTCCCACTGCGGAGCGCATCCTCCATCTGGCAGTCTTTTCATGCGAAATGAGGTTCCTGGCCAGGAGTTTGAGTCGCCTGTCCACCAGGGTTCTATCCTCTTCACTCAATTCGTACGCACCGAGAAGTGTACCTACATTTTTCAGGTTGTCAAGCACTGCCTCATAGAGTCCCCAATCCTGTGAGCACTTTTCAGCTATATATTCTACGTTTATGGTATGAGGGACGTCTTCCTCTCCAATGGCGCAGTCTTTCAGGAGGGTCACTATGTCCTGGATATCCTTTTCATTTATCCTACAGATCTGGAGTTTTGTCAACAGCAGATCGCTGAGTGGGAGCGTATACTTTTCTATCTTCAGCCTGCTGGAGAGGTCCCAGTCATGATCCATGTCAAAGTGATCCAGAAAAACATCCACATGCCTGTTGTATGTGGTCTCTTCAAATTTCAGTCGTTTATGACCATGGAGAGCATTGAATCGTTCGTCAGCCATGTACCCCAGGCCTGAAAACAACGTGGTGATTTTGCTTTTCTCTTTGCTCAGCCCCACCATATCAATGTCAGAATACTCCCGGTCACAGAAATCTACATGTTCACAGTGCATTCTGGTGGCAAGCCCTCCCAGAAGTCTCAGTGTCACATTGCTGTTGCGGGCAGCATCAACTATGCGCACTGCCTCTTCTGTCATGTCTGCTTCAGGTACTCCCATACTCCTACTACTCACCAGTGCTTATCAAGGTTTTCTGTGAGCGTGGCTGCAGATTTGTAGAGGTGATACGTCACATCAGTCATCCATCATGACATCCCAGAAGTACTTCAAGAGCTTTCTCAGGTCCCAGCTTTCATAGTAGTCATCTCTGGTGAGAAATGATATTCCATGGCCTTTCTGCTGGTTGTAGGAAAGGTCAACGCCATATGTCACAGGGCCCCATCCCATATCAACTTCTCTCACTGCAACATATTTCAGCCAGAACCCTGCCTGTTCTCCTTCCTTGATAGGGTACCATACTACGTACTCGCCTGATAAAGGAACATCATTCAGAGAATACGTGCCGGGTACACCGTGAATCAGATAGAGAAGCTTCCCCTGGTCGTCAACCTGCGCACCATAGAGAGAGTCTGTTACCTGTTTCCATATATGATTTTCCAGACCTCCTGTAGAGAAGGGTGAAAAGGTGAATGTGCTGCTCTTTGGCAGGTCTTTGATTGATTTTCCTTCTTCATATGCATAGTCAATTCCAGGATACACGTCTCCCCAGGACATCTCACACTCAGTGACTGCAGCATACTTCAGCCAGTATCCGGAGGAACTGCTGGGAGTAGTGGGGATCCATACCGTATACTCTCCTGAAAAGGGCACATCATCCAGAGTATAGGTACCTTTAATTCCCTCCACCATGTACAGGAGATGCCCCCTCTCATCAAACTGGAATCCACGCAGAGTGTCTCCTTCTTTTTTCCAGATATGGTTTTTTAGCTCAGGGGTAAACGGGTCATCGGTAAATCCAGAAGCCTGTCTTCGGGTTAGCTCTCTCAAGGTAAATTCTGACTGGTAGGTGTAGTCCACGCCCTGGTAGACGTTCCCCCATGGCATTTTCAGTTCTCTCACAGCGACATGTTTCAACCAGAACCCTTCCTTGCTCTTGGAATCCACAGGCTGCCACACCATATACCCATCGGGAGGTGCATCATCCAGAGAGTAGGTTCCAGGGATGCCGTGAACCAGATACATTGCAACACCTTTGGTATCGAATTTTATGCCATGCAGTTCAGACCCTTCCTTTTTCCATATGTAGTCTCCCATGCCCTGTGCAAAGGGCTGTTCCTTGAATGATTTGAAATCCTCTCTCTTGACTTCTGTTATCCTATTTCCCAGGTCAAGATGATAAGCGTAATCTACACCCGGGGAAACCTTCCCCCAGGGCTGGTTCAGATTCTTTACAGCAAAATGTTTCAGCCAGAATCCACCCAATCCATCCTCTTTTATGGGGCGCCAGAAGGTGAATTCTCCAGATAATGGTAACTTGCGGAATTCTCTCTGCACACTGGAGGAAATGAGTTCTCCAGATTGAGCAGGAATCCCATCCACAATATAGAGTAAATTGCCTGCATCATCAAATTCAAACCCTGCAATACCCTCAGGCCACCAGAACCAGATGTGGTTTTCCACTTCTGGACGAAATGGATCACAGAGTGGACCTCGGGGTCCCTCAGCTGCTACTAATGGTGGTATGACCATGAGCATTACCAGGATGATTGCTCGTTTTCTTTGCATGAAGTGTGATGGCTGCCCTTCTTAAAAAGACTTCTGCATGATATCCTCTTATCAAAGGAGTTGGACAAGAACAAGACTAGGAACAAGAAGAAGAGGGGCAACATCTTCGGTCACGATGTGCATGTGAGATACCTGGTAGCGTGAGGGTTCAGTGACAGCACACGTGCTCCATGAGAGGAGCATATGTGGAATGTGCCGTATCATCAGCTTTCATAGTGAGCAAAGCGAGGAATAGACTCTAGATCAAGACTATGTGAATTCTTGATTGATCTCAACCTGACACATCAAGAAAGTTTATAAGCGTGGAGCGCGGAAACATGGTGTAGCCAGAAAAGACGTCTATCTTAGAGCGAATTGCCTTTGCATCGCAATTGGGAAAGGCGATAATCCTACATCATGAGAACTCCAGAATTCGGTGAGGGAAAATGAATCTTTTGTTGGCACGCCACAACCTCAGGGAATTCGAGCCCGTGGAACGAGCTCTGGAAGGAAGTGGCCATCGGATCAATGTTGTTGAAGACGGAAGGGAGGCTCTGCGATGTGTTAGAGAGGAACCTGTTGATTGTGTTGTCTCCACATTGTTTCTCCCAGGACTTGATGGGTTTCAATTGTGCATGCGTATCAAAGAAGATGATACTCTCAAAAAGACTCGGGTTGTGTTTTATTCAGAATCCATGAATGCCCAGGAGGAGAGACTGGCCTACAGTGCCGGGGCAGACCTTCTGGTCAGGACCTCCGATTGCAGAATGATTGTGTCTCAAATCCGGGATCTCATGCAGACCGATGAGAACTCTCTTGAGAAAAGCCAGAAAACCGATTTTTGGCAGGAATACAGCCTTCTATTGAAAGAAAGTTTTGACAGGCTAGTGCAAAAGTTGGAGAAGTCTGAGAAGAGATTATCTGAATCAGAAATAAGATACAGGGTATTGTTTGAAGGTTCACATGATGCCACATTCATTCTCAACACTGATGGAATCAACATTGCTGCCAACAAGAGAGCTGAAGAGCTTCTGGGATATCCCAGAGAAGAACTGGAGGGGCGGTCCTTTCGAGATATTGTCACTGAACCATCAATCAAGAATGCTGAAGAGAAATTGAAACAACTGCTGGCAGGCAAAAGCATGTATGAATATGAAAGGAACATCAAAACAAAGGATGGAGCAACAATCGCTGTGGAAGTTTCACTTTCTGTCATCAAAGACGAAAGTGAAGAGGTACTCTATATCCAGAGCATTGTGAGAGATATTACTGAACGAATGAAAATGGAAGAGAAATTGCGCGAATCTGAAGAAAAATATAGAACATTGGTTGAAAACTTGAATGTGGGTGTCTACCGGGTTAGTCCAGATGAAGACGGCCATTTCATTGAGGTGAATGAATCATGTGCCAAGATTCTTGGGTTTGACGAAAAGGAGGATGTTCTCAAGCTGAAAGTGGTCGACATGTATGCCAACCCACACGATAGGGAAAAGTACAGGAATGAGGTCTTCTCGTGGGGTTACGTAAAAGAAAAGGAACTCGTTTTAAGAAGAAGGGATGGAACTCTGATGATCACTTCTGACACTGCAACATGTGTCTACGATGATGAAGGAAATCCACTGTACATTGACGGTATTTTGGAAGACATTACTGAACGTAAGAAAGCAGAAAAGACTTTGAAGGCGTATTCAGCACGGCTGGAGAGAGAGGTAACAGAGAGGACGAAGGAGCTGCGTGACGCTCAGGAAGAGCTGATTCGAAAAGGAAAGCTGGCAGTCCTGGGACAGCTTGCAAGCATCGTCGGGCATGAATTGAGAAATCCCTTAGGAGTCATTGGAAATTCAACGTATTTCTTGAAGATGAAGCTCCAGAGGGCAGATGATATCGTAATAAAGCATTTGGGAATTATTGATCAAAACGTTGAGAGAGCTTCCACGATCATTGAAGAGTTGCTGGGATTCAGCAGGACCAGAAAGCCCCGAAATGTTCCCACGAATATTAACATGCTCGTGAGAGATGCTCTGACCAGTCTCAGAATACCCGACACTATTCAGGTGAAGTATGATCTGGATGAGACTGTCCCCCTTGTTGAGGCAGATCCAGAACACCTGAGGCGAGTGTTCATCAACCTTCTCACCAATGCTGTCCAGGCTATGGCAGAGGGAGGAACCCTTACTTTGAAAACGGGCTGCACTGAAGATATCACCATTGCAATACAGGATACGGGCCAGGGAATCCCCGAAGAGTATAGTACGCGGATTTTCGAGCCCCTCTTCACCACCAGAGCGAGGGGTATTGGGTTGGGACTAGTTATTGCAAAGAACATTATAGAAGAGCACAATGGGACAATAACAGTGGTAAGTAACGTGGGGGAGGGTACTCTCTGCATGGTGAAGCTCCCACTTCCAGCAGGTGAACGGAATGAAGAATAGACTCAGTATCCTCATTGTTGACGATGATGAGGGAATGGTAGAAACATTGAAGGATATCCTGGAACATGTGGGCTATCATGTCGAAACTGCAGGAAATGGATGTACTGCTCTTGAAAAGGCTGAGCATCACTCGTGTAATGCCGCTCTTATTGATTTCAAGATGCCCGGAATCGATGGACTGGAAACTGTCCGGCGTATCAGACAGGCCGATTCCTCAATACACCTTTTCATGATAACTGCGTTCCCTGTGGAAAATCTGGAGCAGAATGCATTGAAAGAAGGGGCTCGAGAAGTCTTGTACAAGCCGCTGGACATTAAGAAAATCCTGACCCTCATGGAGAACCTGGAAGCAGCCTTCGAGTAAGACGGGAAATGACGTGTTTTCGTTCATGTGTCGCCTGGCCCTCTAGCCTCACAGAACGATAGTCTGCTAGAAGTGGAATATATGCCAGCATTTCTCTGCACTCATTCAGCAAATTCTCTCCAGGAATACACCCTGGAGAGTGAGGTTGAGTGAGCACGCTCTTGATGTCGTCACCGCGAGATAGGACTTCAGTATCTACAGTACTTCTTGCCTCGCGTTCTCATACTGGATTACTCCTGGACTCAGGCATATCCCAGCATGTTCCTACACATTTTCTCCTGTATACTTTTATGATTGCTGGTAGTCACAGTGACATAGACCACATTGACTTCATGTCAGTGTTCGGAAAAATCAAGGAGATACGATGTCAATAAACAACTTAGAAATCTTGAATCAACTTGAGATAACCATTCTATCCGATTCGTGCAATGGAAAAGATGGATCTCCACCATCTGGAGAGATAGTGGGCGTTCTGGACTCTCCAGGGGTGTACATTATAAGAGAGAAGAGGCCGAGTCGTTGTTACAGCTTGCTCAAAGATACAATGGAGCTGGGTATCGAAGGGATTATCATCTCCAGAGAACATCCTGAAAAAGTAATCAGGAACCATGAGATGTCGCGCATACCCATGTACTGGCTCTCTCGAATGGAGATGGAGTATTCTATCAGTCCAGAAGACCTCACAGAACTCACAGAAATGGTAGAAAACTACTGCAGCCAGGACGGGGGATGCATCATACTGCTGGACGGGCTGGAGTATCTCATTACAGAGAGAGGCTTCAACCTGGTACTTGAATTCTTGTATGAGTTACAAAACCTCGTGATTGCGTGCGGATCACGACTCATAATGCCTCTTCACCAGGGTACACTTACTTTCAGGGAGTACAATTACTTGGAGGAAGGATTCACTATCCTTTGAGGGGGTATTGTACTCCCCACTTTTACACTCTTTTTCATCCCTTTTCCCGCCTGTATTCTTGCATATGGTTAAGGTAGTGCAGGAGTATCAAGAGAAGGTGACAGGAATGAATAGAAATCAATGGGTTTTCCACCTTGAAGTCTTCGTCGTGCTGGTGATGGTGATGTGTACCATCCTTGTGCAACTGACCAGAGAGGTCCCAGTCCACGTACAGGTAGACACAAGTCCACTTCAAGAAGCAAATGGCCAGATGAGCCAGAACATCAATCAGCTCAACTCGCTCTATGCACTATACCAGGTCAACCTCGACGAGCTTAAATCTCTCTCTCAATATAACGGGTTTGACCGGTTATCTTCGGAGGAGGCTGTGGTGGGTCGCGTCTTCTACGTTGGTGGAGAACCATTCTTCTACTTCCTGTCACTCAAAGAGTATACGGAGGCAGAGTACAATACCTTGAGAAATTCAGTTTCGAAAGTTGACAAGAGTTATATACGTCCACTGACTCCTGACATCCAGTTTTTGGCGAATCAGTTCAAGGAGCGATATCCCGACAAGACTGAGAGAGCTTTAGCCATTCTCGCACTCATCCAGAATGTGGGATACGATCAGAATGACAGTTATGTGGTAAAGCATCCTACTGTCACTCTCATGCGAGGAGGTGTATGCATAGATCTCGTCATAGCCTGCGGTGCGCTTTTGAAGGCAGCAGATATCAACTGTGCAATTCTCATTTTCGGGAACGAGCGTCATGCCGCAATTGGCATATCAGATATTGATTTTGACGGATTTGGCACAGACAGGGATGTAGTCATTGAATTCCAGGGTACAAAGTACCTGATTTGCGAGACTACATCACTTCGCTACCCTGCTGGCAGCGAATTAGGATCAATTGATGCAGAAGCTGCTACACTAGTTATCCCCTACGAGTTTCCTTGATAGCGTGTGGGCTCCTCTCGGGTGCTGTCTGAATATTCTGCTGTCGTGTGTCTGAGCTTTGTGTTAACGGTGAGATGGTTTAGTATTTTGATTTCATCTGAGGGGGAATACGAGGGAAAACTTTTAAAGCAGGTTTGTACATTAATTAGTGGAGGAAAAGAGATGGGAACATGTAATAAGTTGAGGCGCAGCTGGATTGAGTTGTCTTTTGGACGTGGAAGCGAGCTTACTCATTCTGAATTGCGGGTTACTGTAGGAAAGGTGCATCATTTGTTGATGAGACTCGGCGCTACTTCGTGGCTAGCGAGGTACTGCAATGGATCGACATAATGGGAAATCACCTGACGGTCGCGCTGCAGGAAGTGCGACAGGAGAATCCTGCGAGTTTTCCTACTATGCACACCCCTTGACAGGGCACCCTCTTTCTGTGAGTTCTGCAGTAGAGAAGATGTTCGGGTTCACACCCGAAGAATGGCGTGAGGAGGAAAAGCTGTGGGAGAGAATAGTCCACCCTGATGACAGAATACGAGTTCTCAAGGAATTTGAGGAAGCCAGAACCAGGATCAAAGATACGTGTTTCATATACCGGATCTTGACACGAGATAGAGCAGTGCGCTGGGTTGAAGATCATATCACATGGGAAAAAGATCAGGATGGCAACCCAGTGCAGATAAGAGGAAGAATGTACGACATCATCCACAGACGGGGAGAAGACGTGAAGAAAGAGAGGGAACATGCACTTCTGAGAGCAGTTAACAGGCTATTCATAGAGACTTTTACAAGCAAGACTGATGAAGATGTGGCTCAATCGGCCCTCGCTGCTGCCAAGGAATTGACAGGCAGCAGGTCTGGATTTGTTGCCAAATTGGATGACGGGAGATTCTTTGTTGTTGCCACAAGCGGGGAGGAATGGAAAGTGGCTGAGACTCCCCACCCCCTACGTGATGTCATGGAAGAGAGGTTGAAGTCACTGGGAATATGGGAAAGAATTCTCACAGAGAAAACCCCCCTGATAATCAACCAGTTTGTACTTCACTTTCATCTGGAGATGCCTCAAGGACACCCCCCTGTGACATCGCTCCTGGCTGTTCCTCTGACTGGAGAAGAAGAGGTCTACGGAATGATTGTCCTGGCCGACAAGGAAGATGGCTATGATCTGTGGGATCAAGAGGCAGTTGAATCATTTGCAGCTATCCTCACAGAAACACTCATGCGAAAGGAAATTGAACGGGAGCTTACAATCAAGGAAAAGACAATTGAATCCTCAATGAATGGGATTGTATTGGCTGATGCCAAAGGAGTCATCACCTATGCTAATCCATCTTTTATCACCATGTGGGGATTTGAAAAAACAGAAGGAGTCATTGGGAAGGCTGTTCTTGATTTCTGGAAGAATAAGCGACAGGCCCAGAAGGCAATGGAGGAGACCATCAACAAAGGGATGTATGTGGGGGAATTAAAAGGCAAGCGAAAAGACGGGTCAGAATTTGAAGCTCAATTCTCGACCCGTGTAATTGAAGATGAAAATGATAATATCCTGTGCATTATGGGAGTCTTTGAGGATATAACCCATCGTAAGCAGACCGAATTAACCAGAAGAAAACTTCTGCATGGATTGAGAGAACGCATAAAGGAACTGAGATGTCTCTACACAATTGGTGAGATGACCAGAGAGAAGGACACATCAATTGAAGAACTGCTTGAAAGGGTTGTGAGGATCATGCCAAAGGCATTTCGATACCCAAGCGCAGCAGTTGTTCGAATCGTGCTGGAAGATCTCACGTATGAAACGCCAGGTTTTAGGGAAGCCAAGTGGGTGCTCAAGAAACCGATGGTCATCAATGGCAAACAGGAAGGATGGGTGGAAGTGCGGTATGTGAAGGAAGAACCTCTCTGCAACGGAACCCCCTTCCTTGAAGAGGAGGATCTTGTAGTCCGTTCAGTTGCCAATCGGGTTGCCTCTTTTCTTGAGCGGAAGAGGTCAGAAGAGAGAGTGAAAACTTACTATACACAGCTCGAAAAAGAGGTAGAGGAACGGACGAGGGAGTTAAGAGAGGCGCAAGAAGAGCTTGTCAGAAAGGAAAAGCTGGCAGTCATGGGGCAGCTTGCAGGCAGCGTTGGACATGAACTGCGAAATCCTCTATCAGTGATTGGTAATTCTGCTTACTTTCTCAAGATGAAGCTTGATCCTGCAGATGGAATGACAAGAAAACACCTGGACATTATTGAGGAAAATATTTTGAAAACGAACAACATTATTTCAGGACTTCTTGGATTTTCCAGAACGGGGACACCTCTTCTTACCAAGACAGACCTTAACGAGGATATAGTCACAGTACTGTCCGGTCTCGAAATACCAGAAACCATTGCCGTTGAGACTGTCCTAGATGAAACACTCCCAGCAGTTTCAGTGGACGTTGATCAGATGCAGCGAGCCATCCTGAACCTCGTGCTGAATGCGATTCAGTCTATGCCTGGCAGAGGAACACTGAAGATTCATACTGCTCGGGAGAAGGAGGGAATCCGGATTTCAATCCAGGACACAGGCAGGGGGATACCTGAGGAAGACCTCGACAAGATTTTTGAACCTCTTTTTACCACCAAGCCCAAGGGCATTGGGCTCGGGCTGGTCATAGTGAAGAATATCATAGAAGGACATGGAGGTTCACTGCACGTTCGGAGCAAAGTCGGAAAGGGCACTACCTTCACCATATTGCTCCCTGTTTAGTGAGTCCTTTTTCTGAGGTGCATGACCTCTTCTGTTACAATCAAACCATATTCACTCCATAAATCCTCCATATCTTTATCATGGTGGTTATAGTTGTATAGAAAAAGTTCAAAAAGGTGAGGACAATGAAAAAAATGGCTATTGTGCTTGCAGCTGCGCTTGCTTTCTCAATGGCGCCCCTGTATGCTGACGAACTCCCCAATACTTCTATCCCCAAACTGCAAATACGTGCCCCTGATTCCCTGAACGCAGGAAGTGAAGTAACAGTTGAAGTCACAGGATACTATGAAAACAGCAAGGACAACCATCTTACCTGTATCTGGCTGTACCAGGACTTTAACCTGGTGAAAGTATGGACATGGAACGAAGACGAAGCTTTGAGACAGAAAGAGTTCACTCTGACATACACAACCACAGTCACTGACGATACTGTGTTCTTTGCCTACACGACCTCAACAATCCACAAGAGTTCTGGAGCTACAGCCTATATCAGTGTTTTGAATGAAGGATCCTAGATGGGAGACTGACATATTCCAGCTCGTTCTGGTACGTGCTGTCTATGGGAGAAATCCTTCATTCTCTTTTTTCTTTGATGTTAGTTTGAAGCAGCCTTGATCATGATAAACATGCGTGAAAGTCTATGAAGGCAGTTCTGCCTCATATGACTCTTTCTTCGCAAGAATCCATTCTTTCTCTCCTCTAAGTTACGTGAAGAGAGCCATGCTCAGTCACGTATGAGTCAGTTTCCTTCCTCTTTCAGTGATTTGAATCACCTTCCTCCTGCCATCTCTCTTCTCCACGATCAGTCCCTTGCTGGACAGGAGGTTCAGTCGTTCCCTCACTGTAGACCTGGATATATTGAACTTCTTCTGGATGTCCCGGTGATGAGGTGTGGTTCCCACCTCGTTGCGTTTGGAAACATACCCGAGGAGTTGCATGAGGTCCTCACGGAGTTCTGTTCTTGCTACAGCCTCCAGAGGATTAGTTTCTTTCTCCAGCAGTGAGAGTTCCTTCTCAGTGAGTGTCCTGGGATCAATAGATAGGATGACGATGCTTTTTCTCGCAAAAGCCATATCCCTGACTTTCTGCAGGGATTTCAACACGAGGTCGAATGTGCTATTAGAAATCACGTAGTCCAGCCTGTCGATAAGAATTACTCTTGACTGTGAGAGGTACGACTCTATCCTTTTGGCGAAAAACGTCACGTTGGGGAACAGGGTTATTTCTCCTGTTACGTCTTCGGTGAGGCGTACAACCTGAAAATTATCACCCCATCTCTTTCTGATCTTGTCAGGGTATTCCCTCGTTATCATAGTTCCTTTCAGTCCTGCATCCACCAGCTCAACGAAACTGGTCATGGCACTTTCTGGAGTCTCCTCTTCTACCAAGTAGACTATCCCTGGTTCGATCTCGAAGGTGAGGTTTTCTCTAGTGATTTCCGGAGCAACAACCTGGGTGATATCACTGACCACACAGAGCATTCTATCTCCTATTACAGTGAAACTGATAATACCCACAAGTTCGGTGCCATCCTCACAGATAAGCATGGCTTGAAATTTCTGTGGCTTTTCCTGCTTGGCCAACACCATGTAGGCACGGGTAGAACCCTCATCTTCCGGAGCTACTAATGAAAGAAAGCACTTTCCCACCAGGTCTCTGTATGAATACCTCAACATGGTATAGAACTGCTCATTGGTGAAATTTATCATTCCTTCATAATTCAAGACTGCAAGCCCTTCCTCCATCTTCTTAATTACAGATTCAGCAAGATCTTTGAGTTGTTTCTTCTCAAGACCTCTTTCAACAGCCTTAAGAAGGATTTCGGTGTTAATGGGTTTTTGCAGGAAGTCATAGGCACCCATTCTTAGAGCTCTGATGGAAGAATCAAGAGAAGCATGACCCGTTAACACCAGAACCACAGTCTGCGGTCCATTATTTACGACATATTCAATGATGTCGAATCCTGAGCCATCCTGGAGTTTCAGGTCAACCAAGGCCAGATCAAAGGTATGGTCCTTAAGGTCAGCGAGTGCCTCTTCCCTGCTTCTGGCTGTGAACACTTCATACTTACAAGCTTCTAGAATATCTTTGAGGACTTCCAGCTGCCCTTCATCATCATCAACTACTAGCAGCCTTTCCATACTATTGTTATAGAGACTTAATACTTAAATACTCTTCCTTTTTTGTCACTTCTTGCAGAGATCGAGTGGATATTTCCGATCAGCATACCTGGTGCAGACAATCATCAACCTCCGGCGTTGAGGTTCCTCAAAGTCATCCTTTGCGTTTTCACATCACGAAGCATCAGGTATGGAGTTCGCAGTTCTGCTGACACAGACCTTGTGGAATAAACGTCCCTCACCGGCCTGCTGCATGCATATTCGCGCATGTCCAGGCCATTTTCCCCCCTTATTCTTTTGGATATGGGGGTGACTATAGGTATCGGTGGTGTGTCTGTTCAATATGATATTGTTGATCTGATCACCTGCAAAAATAATCCTCGACACGCCACCTACCTCCCCTTGCGTGATAGCATGTCAGGAATTGGTTCATGGTCGGGGGCTGTCATCATGACGCTCAGCCTGCTGTCTGCAGTCTATGCAGAGCCAGTCACTGTATCGCTGGGAGTCCAGAATGCTGCTCCCACACTTTCAGGGTTGACAGGAATCTGCAGTGGTTCCTTTCTCACTGTGTCGTTCCTGCTGGAAGATTCCAACACCATAGCTGATGTAAAGAAAGTGATTGTTGTGATCTGGCACAAGGAGAGTCCTGCCAGTCTACAGAGATTCACATGGGAAGGAATTGGATCCGACTGGGACCCTCAGCCAATGAGAGCTGATGTGCCTTCTCCAGACCTGCGAAGATCGAAAGGATTCCACTTTTCACTGACAGTCATGCGAGATGAATTAGCTGGTGGTATAGTGGTTGTCAGCGTTGCGGACTCAGGAAATGAAAAGGTATATGCAACTATTGGACTGGGCTCCTGACGGGCGGACTCATTCCTGAGTCGACTACTATCTCTTCTGGAAAAGCTCTATGTGGGGAGGTGATAATTGTAGTACCTGCTGACATAGACATCTGTAAAGGTCAAACCATGGAGAAGAGCCAAATCAGTCAATTTCTGCAGATTGTAGAGATATTCGAAAACCTTTATAAGGCTCGGTGCCTTTTTGATTGAAAGGGCTCCAATCAGGAATCCACTTGCATTTCTCTCTTCGCGCGGGACTACCTCCTGGACGGGAAGTTGAAAGAATCATGATTCTGCGCTCGGAGGAGGAGTATGAAAGTCTTGGTGATAAAAAAGGGATCAGAAATCCTCGATAGGGCAACGGATGTCCTTGAAGAAACTGGCTACGAGATGGTGACGGTGAAGAACCCGGGGGAAGCTCTTGGAATTGTCCAGAGAGAACATATCGACGGTATCATCTCAGACACATTTCTGCCGGGAAAGGATGGACTGGAAGTCTGCAGGAGGATCAAGTGTGACAGAGCTCTGCGGGGAATTCATTTTATATTCTGGACAGAATCCCCATGTCCTGAGGAGAGAAGACTTGCTCTTGATTCTGGAGCTGACTTCATTCTGGGAGACGAAGACCCGGATGTTATTGTTCTGAAGATCAGGAGTATCATGGAGGGTTCTGAGAACCAGAAGATTAGAAGGGCAGCAAAGGGCTTTTGGATGGAATATAGTCTTTTCCTGAAGAAGAAACTTGACGAAATGTCAGAGAAATCCAGAAGTTTTCAAGAGAGACTGTCTGAATCTGAGATATGGTTCAAGATCCTCTTTGAAGGTTCACATGATGCCACATTCATTCTCAACACAAAGGGGGTGCATCTGGTGGCCAACAAGAAGGCTGTTGACTTGCTGGGCTATAGTGCAGAAGAATTCAAGACGCTCTCATTTCGGGACATAGTGGTTCCTTCAGCTGTTCGGGATTCTGAAGAGAAATTGGAAAGAATGCTTCGAGGAGAAGATGTACCTATCTACGAGAAAGAATTCAGGACCAAGGATGGGACTATAATTCCCGTGGAAATCTCAGCTTCATCAATCAAAGATGAAAAGGGGAACGTTGCCTACATCCAAAGCATTGTGAGGGACGTGAGAGAGAAAAAAAAGATTGAGGAGGCCCTTCAAAGAAGCGAAAAGCAATACAGGAATCTCTTTGAAAATGCACCTATAGGAATTTACCGAACGACTCCTGATGGGCGCATCCTCATGGCAAACCCCGCGCTGGTCAACCTTCTGGGGTATACGACATTTGAAGAATTGGCGATGCGAAACCTTGAGGAAGAAGGGTTCGAACCTGGATATCCGCGCAGTACATTCAAGGAACTAATGGAGCGAGATGAACAGATTTCAGGGCTGGAATCAGCGTGGACCAGGAAGGATGGCAGCACTGTCTTTTTGCGGGAAAATGCAAAGGCTGTCAAGGATGAGGCAGGTGTCATACTATGCTATGAGGGGACAGTAGAAGACATTACACAGCGCAAGAAAGCAGAAGAACGATTGAAAGAATACTCAGCACAGCTTGAGAGGGAAGTGGCAGAGAGGACGAGGGAGTTACGTGATGCCCAGGAAGAGCTGATTCGAAAAGAGAGACTGGCAGTCCTGGGAGAGCTTGCAAGTAGTGTTGGCCATGAATTGAGAAATCCTCTGGGAGTCATTGGAAATTCAGCGTACTTTTTGAGGATGAGACTTGAAGACATCGATGACATGACACAAAAGCATCTGGGGATTATTGATATGAATGTTGAAAGAGCCACTCTCATCATTGAAGAGCTTTT
>JACVGW010000129.1 GCA_018992565.1 Theionarchaea archaeon | reverse complement strand
GAGTTCCAATATAGGGTGTAAAAATGTGGAAAGCCACATTGGGAGTGTCAAGTTCTGCTGCCACTTCGAAGGTTCTTCTGACGTCTTCCAGAGTTTCAAAGGGATTCCCAACAATAAAAGAGACTGTCGTTGAAATACCTGTGTCATTACACAACTTCACCACTCTCTTTATATCTTCAGCAGTATAGGTTCTCTTCAATTTCTTGAGTACCGGGTCACTTCCTGATTCTGCTCCAATAAAGATTTCTCTGCATCCAGCGCGGGCCATGGCCTGTAATAAGTCCTTATCATCCATGAATTCAATCCGGGATAGACACGCCCACGTTACCGACAAGTTCGTTTCCACAATCTCTCTGCAGAGTGTCAGAGTCCTCTCCTGGTTCACAGGGAAATTGTCATCCGCAAAGTAGAAGGTAGAAGAGTACTCTGAAGCCATGATTTCCATTTCCTCCAGAACATTTTCAGGACTTCGGGATCTCCACCGGTACTGATTCATGGCTGAAGAGGCGCAGTAAATGCACTTGAAGACACAGCCCCGGCTTGACAGTATGTGGTTTCTGCTGTATATGCGGTGATCCGGGAGTAAATGCCGTGCAGGGAAAGGAATGCTATCCAGATCTTTCAGAGGTTCCCGTATCTGTGTCTTTAGTGTGTTCCCATCATGCTGAAATGCTATTCCCCTAATAGTGGACAGAGCAATATCCCCCTGCAGGCAGTTCACAATCTCCTGAAAAGTGACTTCTCCCTCATGCAGAACCACAATATCAATACTCGGATTGAGAGCTAATTCTTCTGCTGCAAAGGTAGCATGGGTACCACCCACGATTACAGGAATATGTAATGCCTGCTTCACTTCTTGTGCTACTTTTTTTCCAAAAAGAGCTGTGGGACTCATGGTAATACTGATTCCCACGACATCAGGTTCAAATGAGAGTACTTCTTTCACTGTTTCTTCTAGATTCAGCTTTCTGTTGAAACTGTCCACAATCTGCACCTCATGTTCGGTGCAAAGCCCTGAAGCAATGTACAAGACACCAAGTGGCTCAAAAGTTTCACCGTGGATGTGTTTTGCCACATTCGGGACTACTAAAGAGATTTTCATTGGATCCCTCCATGATACTGCTCACCAAAGGTTATTCGCTGCAGGAACTCGTCAAAATAGTATTCGAGAGATGCTTCAATCAGTTCTTTTACTGGGGGACACCGTTCCGCTTTCTGGGTTGACTTCAACCTGCATCCTCCTCCGCATGTGAGAGCAAAAGTACAGACCTGGCAGTCAGATGGATTTTCTGCCTCGAATTTACCTGAATCCAGGTAGGGGCAGGGAACTTCACACCATCTCTTTAGAGCTGTCAGCCCTTTGGATGCTTCACAGAAATTAAAGGAAGGAGGAGACGGTTTTCCTGTCCAGATCAGTGAATGAATGGGATTCACTCCCACCCAGTTCTTTATACTGCAGAATTCTGTCTGAGGGTATGCAGCATACTCCCTAAAGATACGACGAACTAGATTCTCGGTACCATACCAGCGCCCAAAGATGCATCCTTCATTGGGATTGGGTTCCAGGCTGCAGGTGAAATTCTCCAGAAAGGGCCATCCCTTGTAAATGAAGTATTTCATCAGGGGTCTCAGGAGTTCAACTTCACTCTCCTGGACTCTGGGAATGATTTCAACAAGAGTTCCAGATTCCACCAGAGTATCGACACGTGATTCAACTTCTTCAGCAAAGAGTATAGAACCCGATAGGGGTAGCAACAATGAGACCTTTGAAACCATGTTTTTCATGAAAAAGGGTTCAAATGCACGCAGGTTCTCATGAGTTGTGACAATGTGCAGTGTCAACAAGTTGTCAAAGTGATCGAACGGCAATGAATCATCCAATGGATGCTCAGTGAAGAGAACGCATTGACTATTTCGATTCTTCATGTCTTTCAGAACCTCTCTCAATCCCTTCCCATCAAAGGTATCCAAGAGAACCACAGAGAGGACTCTCTTATTCTGAAGCTCATAGTGATACAACTTCTGGAGCAGTATCAACTCCTCAGCTTCATCCTGGAAAATATATCCTCTCTGGAGCGCATACTCCCTTTCCTCTGTAGAAACATCCTTCTCCTGGGAAAAGTGTGAGGCTGATTCTTCATCAACAATATCACACGACTGGCTCAAAAAATTCATCAAGAGTCTCTGGCCATCCTTCTCATAGTCCGAGACGTAATTGAATCTACTGAAATACATCTAATCACCTACAATCTCATCAAAATAATGGGTTACAGCCACCTTCAAGTTTTGAAGAATTTCAGGACAGAAGGGCTTTTCCCCATCGAACTTCAGGAGAGACTGGAGCGTGCACCCCCCTCCACACAGGAAAGCGAGTTCACATTCTCTGCAAGAAGGAATGGTTTCAACCCTCCGCTTCCTCCACATTCGTACCCTCTCTTCATCAAGTGTGACCTCTGGGTAGTACCTCCCTATTGCATAGTCCTTGTTCCCTGCAGCATTACCGCATGCGTACATATATCCTTCTGCGTCAAACCCAAACCTTCCATAACTGGAAATGCAGTAACTCACCCGCGGCGGGGGAAGCTCTCTCGTGTACAGGAAATGCAGGATGTAATCTGCACCAGGCCATGCCAGCAATTTAATGATTCTAGTTGCGGGATTCTCCTGGTAAAAGGTGAACATCCTCTCAAGCATCACGTGTTCTGGCAATTGATACTCGTAACTCCTGCACAGGAGGTCTCGATACGGGCCCACGAATACTGTTACATTGTCTTTGTCCCAACCAGATTCATACACGAAGTCAGCAAATTCTGGTATATAATCAATATTTTGCGAATCTAAGTTCATTCTGATTAATATTCTTACATCTGAACCAAGAAGGCTTTCTATACCCTTTTTAATATTGTTGAACGTTCCTTTACCATTAGCATAGAGACGTCGGTTATCATGAATGTGCTGGGGTCCGTCCAGCGTGATTTGAATGAACTCTACTTCATATTTTCTCAGTAAAGAGGAATACAACTGTACATTGGAGCCATTGGTGATTACTGCAGTTCTGTATCCCCTATTGCAGGCCTGCTGCAGTATATATGTTATAGTTTCTTTAGCCTTCTTCCCCTTGAGGAGAGGTTCTCCCCCGAATAAGTAGAGGAGGGGAGATTCAGCTCTTGCGTCTCTGCTTATGGATTCTATAGCCTCAAAAGCCTTATTCACATAGTCAGTTGAGATAAAAGAGTATTTGGGAAGCTCACTCTGGAAGCAGTATGTGCACCTGAAGTTACAGTGAAAGGTGGGATACAATAGGAAGTCACACGGGTATTCTTCACGATCATCCTTTCTGATCACGTCGCGAATAAGGTTCTCTTCTTCTTCAGGCTCATTGAAAAGGTATCCTCTCTGAAGAAGGTAGTCTCGATCTGAACCTTTCACATTCTCAAGAGCCCCTGCACCTTTCAAGAAAGCACACACCTCGTCGTCTTCATCCACTACATCTATGGATTGTGAAAGGGGATTAATGAGTATTTTTTCTGTGTGGTTGTCTACATCCAGGATTATATTGTATTTGCTCACATACATGGGGTCACCTGATAAATAAAAGAGAAAAAGAGGGATAACCATCCTCAACGTTCATGGACTTTCATTCTTTCAGCATGGATTTAAGGGCTTCGCGTGCTCGAGCACGAATATCTTTCTCAGAAGGGAGAGTCGCACAGAAGGACTTGGTAATTGCCCTCGCATCAGGTTCCCCGGGGAGCGTAGCGCAGAAAGCTTTTGATGTCTCTGAGACCTCCTTCTCTGATGGAAGAGTTGCACAGAATGCTCGTGTGAAGCTTTCTTCAACTTTCTCTCTATCGGGATTCAATGCTCTCATGCTCATCCTATCACCTCCTTGTTTCTGTTTCTCATGCAGAGCAGCCTTTTATAGTTTTCGCCAGTATATCGCATTCTGTATATGGTAAGTTGAATAGCAATACAGAGGGTACAAAAGGTTCGTAGTGTACCTCACTGAAGAGGAACGGGAGAAAGGATATCTGTAGAAAGATAATTCGCTATTGCAGAAACGTAACAAGTGAGAATGCGAAATGGATCGGTATGATAGCATGCTCGTGGATACACAATATTTATTTGAATCAGACCATGAGATGAACCCGATGCTTCAATCTATGTTCAACTCCAAGCACTAGGGCTATGGATGTTCCAAGACAGAGTCTTCTTCAGGATGGTTCTCCAAGCAACAAAAATCATTTCATGAAATGAATTCAATGTCCTATCCTACCCTCAACCTTAAAATATCACAGTCACTACCGTACTATGGATCCCGTATTATTCTCACAGGCTGGCATAGCCACCCAAATTCTCCTGGACAATATACTCGTCGATGTGGGGGATGGAACCCTTCGTGACCTTCTTACAGCATCCTACGATTTCCAGACCCTTGATACCGTCTTGATCACCCATGGCCATTACGACCACATGGGTGGGTTACATTCCCTCTTAGGATATCTGCGAATGATAGGCCACAAAACCCCTCTGAACATTTTCCACCCTGGAGCGTGTGAAGTAGATGCCGTCATTAAAGGATTCAAGACTTGCTATCAGGATACCCTCCCCTATCCCATGACAATAACCATAGTTGAGGATAGGCACCTCTACACCCTCTCAAACGCTGTTGTACAACCCTTTTTCGTTGTTCATGCAGGTTCAACAGCCCAAGGAGTTCTCTCCCCCATGCCGGCAGTAGGGTACAGAATCACCTTCAAGAATAAAACAGTGGCCGTCACTGGAGATTCAGGATACTGCAGTTCTCTGGAAGAACTAGTCAAAGGAGCAGA
>JACVGW010000049.1:19573-20981 GCA_018992565.1 Theionarchaea archaeon | reverse complement strand
TCATGTCATCAGGAAAGGTCTTCAGTAGATTTCAAGCAGGCGTTTTACCGCATTCTCTGCAATTCCTTCCAGATCATCCAGGCATTGGTAGATATCTTCGTCCACAACAGAATAGTAGATGGACTTACCTTCTTTCCTGTCCGTCAGCACGTTTGCGTCTTTGAGAATTCTCAGATGCTGCGAAACATTAGACTGAGACGTGCCAATGTAAGGAACAATCTCACAGACACACTTCTCCCCATCCCGCAAGAATTCAAGAATATTCAACCGGGTTTCATCACTCAATGCCTTCAGAATCTTGAGCTTAAGATGCATAATAATATTAGTGATGACTTATATTTAAACCTACCTGCATGGTTTTACTCAATCAATAAGTATATAAATACATCATTATATATTTGTCAATATCATGATGGATAACAACCATGGGGTTGAGGAGGTAGAGGATGATAGAAAAAAGACTTTCAATCTTTGAGAAATACCTGACAGTGTGGGTCTTGGGTTGCATAGGGGGAGGCATCATGCTGGGAAAGGTGGCACCTGGAGTGGCAGTTGCACTGGATTCATTCTCAATATACCAGGTGTCGGTGCCGATCGCAGTATGTCTCTTCTTCATGATGTACCCTATCATGGTAAAAATAGATTTTGCAGAAGTGGTGAGAGCTGCCAAAACCCCCAAACCAGTAGGACTCACCCTATTCATTAACTGGGCCATCAAGCCCTTCACCATGTACGTGATTGCTTCTTTCTTCCTGGGAGTTGTGTTTAAGGGATTCATTCCCGGTACTGAGATAGTGAAGACAGGACAGGAAGTGGAATTGTGGAGAAGCTACATTTCTGGCGCAATTCTCCTGGGCATTGCTCCCTGTACTGCTATGGTTCTCATGTGGAGCTATCTGGCCAGGGGAAATGATGGGCTAACGCTGGTAATGGTAGCCATCAACTCTCTGACTATGCTGGTGCTGTATGCCCCCCTTGGAGGGTTCCTCCTGGGGATCAATGCAATGCCAATTCCCTGGCAGACGATTGTCCTTTCTGTCACCTTCTACGTGGCACTACCGCTGGCTGCAGGTTACTTCTCCCGAAAACAGATTATCAAGTCCAAGGGGATACTGTGGTTCACTGAGAGATTTCTGCATCTGCTCACTCCCATCAGCATCATTGCGCTTCTGGCCACACTGGTGTTATTATTCGCCTTCAAGGGAGAAGTGATTGTAGAAAACCCTCTAACCATTCTCTGGATTGCTGTTCCTCTGTTTGTGCAAACAGTGACTATCTTCAGTCTTGGATACTTTGTGTTGGCCCGTTTGTTGAATCTGTCCTACCATGATGCAGCCCCCTCCGCAATGATAGGTGCTTCAAACCACTTTGAAGTTGCCATTGCCACAGCAACTCTGTTGTTTGGGCT
>JACVGW010000049.1:0-19473 GCA_018992565.1 Theionarchaea archaeon | reverse complement strand
GAGGCCAGCAAGGACGTTCCCTCCTAGGTCTCGGGCGACTGATATCACATTCAGGAACAGTGCTCCCACAAGTATGAGCATACATCCCAGCAAGAGACTGCCTGCAGTCTGAGAAAGCAATGCAATTCTGCCAATGGTGTGCCCTGTAGCAATCATCACCCCCCCAATGATCATGAACGTGCTAATTCTCCCCAGGCTGATGAGCAGTCCCACCACAACCGCATACCTGGGCAGCATCATGGTGCGAGAAATGAAAGCTACTCCCGATACATTGGCAGCCAGTGCACAAGGGCTTACTGCCGTCACTAACCCTAGCATGAAGGCAGTGATAAATGGAACCTGGGTTACAGATTGTGTCCAGTCAAGCAAGAAACAACCTCCTCGATTCACAACTGCTCCAATGCAGTCTCAAGCACTGTTTTCATCACCCTGACATAGTTGTCATGATCGAAACAATACTGCCACACATCCATGGTTTCAGTGATGTTGTCGCGACCTTCTTTTACTATGTTGATGTATAGCGAAGCGCCATACGCATTGTACTTGCTGGCCAGCTCTGGATTGTCTTCAACGCAGACATCCAGATATTGGATTGTCCCGGATTCGAACTCTCTTGGGAAAAACTCTCTGACAGTCTCCTCCGCCCACTCACCTACATTTATGCAGCAGGTACACTGGGCTACTCTGTGAAAATGGACTACCAGAATCTGGTTCTCTTGTGTTACATCGGTCAATGCGCCGGAGGGTGCAGTCTGTGGACTGTCATGTATGCATAGACTGAACACCACCACGATCAAGAGCAGGACAAAGTTATGTCTCACTTTGTGTCACCTCCCAGTACTTCTCTTACAATAGTTTCCAATTTTCCTGCAGAAGGTATTCTCCCAACCTCGACTGTGATATCGTTGACCATTACAGTAGGAGTCATCATAACACCGAATTCTTCAGCCTCGTCTGAGAATACGTCACACTTCTTCACAGTCACACCCTCGAATTTATGTGCTACTTCAGTTGCCACCTTCTCTGCACCTTTACACTTGGCGCACCCAGGCTCAGGACCGAATACACGAATAATGATTTTCATTGTATCACCTCCTAGGTGTATCTTCCTCTGGGGGCTCATCTTTTCTCAGCCCGGCAATGAGAGTTCTCACCTCTCTAATATCAGGAAACGAAATGGCACCTTGAGGACACAGTGCCTGGCAGTTTGAACAGCCCACTACACACTGGTATGGGTGACTGACATGAACTGCATCACCTTTCATCTCATAGACAGAATGTGGACAGAACTCAAAGCACGTTCTGCACCCAGTACATTTTTCTTCATCAACTGTGGGAAACCACGGTATCCTTTCTCTTGGAATGTTGTGCCACATCGTTAGATCCCCCCGTAAAGTATCCCTGAGAGACTGGCACATATGATTACCAGCCCTACGTACGTGAGCGTTTTCTGCGTTCCCAGAACCTGTCTGATAGCCAGCATATTGGGCAGGGAGAGAGCAGGCCCTGCTAACAACAACGCCAGTTGTGGTCCTTTGCCCATTCCTAAAGACATGAGAGACTCTACAATAGGGACTTCAGTGAGCGTCGCGAAATACATTAATGCTCCCGCGACAGAGGCAGTTACATTTGCCGATACTGAGTTTCCTCCAACGAACCGAGACACATAGGCGGGAGGCAGCACCTGTTTGATGATTCCGGCTGCAACCACACCTACCAGCAAATACGGTACAATCAGCTTGGAGAGCTGCCAGGTTTCAGTCAGCCAGAGCTTGGTGTCTGAGTGATTCTGCCATTTGATGATAACATAGCCAAGGACCAGTAGTAACCCCATGACAACAGGCCACTTTATTACACCTCGCAGAGTTGAAGCTCCAACCACCAGAATGAGCACCAGATCTACAAAGAACACCCACGTCTTGTATTTCGCATTTTCAGGCTCAGAATACACTCTGCTTTGGGGGTGAGAACCTCTGTCTTCTTTTTGATACAGAAAAGCCATGATTAGCCCAATGACCACCGCCATCACAATTGCCAGGACAGCCCTGACCAGCCCAACTTCAAATCCCAGTACACGGGCTGTAAAAACGATAGCAAGGATATTGATAGCCGGTCCTGAGTACAGGAACGCTGTGGCAGGGCCAATCCCAGCACCTCTTCTGTAAATCCCCGCAAACAGGGGAATAACTGTACAGGAGCAGGCAGCCAGAATGCACCCAGAAACAGAAGCCACGGGATAGGATACGTACTTCTTGGCCTGCGCTCCAAAATATGTGAGAACTGACTGTTTGGAGATAAATACAGCTATTGCTCCAGCAATAAAGAAGGCAGGCACCAGACAGGTTACAACATGTGCCTGTAGATATTCCAGGAGTTCGAGGGCTCCTGCTTCCAGCAAGGTCATTCCATTCATGTATTCACCTATTATTATATGCTAATATATCCACTTATAAATGTTATGGGTGGCGGCCAGGTTACAGAATAATGGAAGTGATCTTTTCCTTCAGGTGGATGTGGGTTCCCTGCAGGGTTGACGTGTATACAAGAAGGTTGACACCTTCCTGGGCTGCTTTTTGCAGGGTGACAGCGAATTGAGGGTCAGTTGCTCTGTTAGGTGAGAACGTGCTGGCATCGGGTCTCTGTACCAGAAAAAGAACGTAGCAGGTATATCCCTGGTGTGTGGCAGAGATGAGGGTTTCCAGGTGGCGTCTGCCCCTGCTGGTGGGAGCATCAGGAAAGAGCGCTCTGTCATCTCTCACCAGAGAGACTCCTTTCACTTCTATGAGAATTCTGTTGTCGAGGCAGAAATCAAGTCGTGAGTCCTGGAAGGAATACTCGGGGATAATCTTGTGATATCCAGGTAACTCGGGTAGTGCCCTGTCTTGAAGTGCTCTCTTCGTCAGCTGGTTTGGAACGCGGGAATCGCAGCACACAGGAGTGGAATTCTTGTATATGATAACCATGTCATAGTGCGTTCTCCTGTGAGGTCCAGGTTCTTCACGCAGCAGAACAGGGACTCCTTTCACCAGAAGCTCTTTCAGGCGTCCTGGATCGTGAAGATGGACTTCTCTTATGTTGCCATCCAAGAGGACTGTGCATACGAATCTGTTCACACGTTCTATGAATTGCGCTCTCAAGAGGTTTCCCAGGTAGATAGACACCATTAGTCTAACCTGACATTGAGAAGTCTCGCCATGTTCTCTCCAAAAATCTTTGCCTGCTCCTTTTCCTTCACCTGAAGAGAGTCCAGAATGAGTTTTTGCTCTTCTACTATATTGTATCGGTATCCTCTGGGGAAGAAATTGGAATCTGTTCCAAATATGAGCCTATCTGGCCCCAAAACCTTCAAACACTTCTTAAAGACTTCTCGTAAGGTGATCTCGTAGGGTAGATACTCTATCCATCTGTTGGAACTTGAGGTGTCAAAATAGATGTTCTGACATTGGTAGCTCAGAAACAAAGACTCCCGCAGAAAGCCACATCCAAAATGAGCAAGGATGAACGTAATGTCGGGAAAGTCTCTTGCAACAGGGTGTAAATCAATGGGATTTCCATATCGCAAATCACTGAAATATCCAATAGAGACTCCAAAATGGAGTGTGATTGGTATCCCCAGGGTTTGTGCTGTTTCGTATACGGGGTAACAGCGTTTGTCTGAGACAGAAAATCCTCTATTCACAGGGTAGAGTTTCAGCCCTTTCAGCCCTGCCTTAATGTCTTCTTCTACCATAGCAGGAGCATGCTCAATGGTGGGATCCACACTGGTAAACCCGATAAACTGACTATCTTTTACAAAGGAAAGCAAATCTTCATTGTGAGGCTCATACGTAAGGAAGACGCCCTTTGATATGTTGTACTTATCAAATTCTGCCTTCCATAATTCTGCCGTCTTCTGGAGAGGATAGAGTTCATAACCGGGGATCTTGAAGTGCTCTCTTCTCTTTCTTATGATAGACTCCTCCTGTTCAGATCGAGCCCACTTCTTTGCCATAGAATCTGTTGCAAGGTGCATGTGACCATCAATAATGGGGAAAGACATGACCGCGATGTGAATCATGTATTTATAAACACTTGCCTGGAAAAGGGCCGATAGACTGTCCCATTCTAAAAATCGCTGTCCTGTGGGTGCCACTGCTCCCCATAGATGTGCTGACTGGAGTGCAGTTGTAGCTTTCTTGTGGGCAGAAACAGATCTTCACTCATTCATAACTGAATCCATGATCAACTATGCGGTGGATATCTATTTAAGGTACTCATCTTCTTGACATGGATGATGGATGAGAATAATCTTTCTTCTGTCGAGAAAACTGTCAGATTGCAGGGCCATCTTGTGGATTCAGACATAATGTCTTCTGTATTGGACAGAATCGTGAGTCTGGAAGGCAAGTTCAGGTTTGAGCAGTTTGATATTGGTAGGACAAACATAGACCCTTCTGTCACAACACTGACAGTCTTTGCCCGAGATAACGCGCATATGGACCAGATAATGGGTGAGTTAACCCAGCTCGGAGCCTTTGTTGAAGACGAGAATGTCCTGGTGGAGAGAGCCCCTGCAGATTGTGTGGTGCCGGAGAGGTTCTATTCCACTACAAACCATAGAACAGCGATAAAAATGGAAGGAACATGGATAGAGGTAGAAAGGCAAATGATGGACAGTGTTATTGTAGTTTCGCCCGATTTCAAAAAGGCCTCCTGCAGGAAACTCCGTTACGTCAAGAAAGACGATTGTGTTGTGGTGGGAACCAGAGGCATACATGTCATGCCCATGGAGAAGTCCCGAAAGAGATCTGTCTTCGATTTTATGAATTCTATGGTGAGCTCTGAAAGGAATATTACTGTCTTCGTCAGACAGGCAGCCACTATCATGAGAGAAGCAAAATCATCAGGCGGAAGAATATGTGTTGTTCCAGGTCCTGCTGTAATTCACACAGGGGGCTCTGTCCATCTGGCCAGTCTAATAAGAAAGGGGTATGTCGATGGTCTCCTTTCTGGAAATGCTCTCGCAGTCCATGATGTAGAGACCATGTTGTTTGGCACTTCCCTGGGTGTTTCTCTAGAATCAGGTAAGAGTGTTGAAGGAGGACACAGGCACCACATGGCGGCCATCAATTACATCAATACATACGGTGGGTTGAGAGGGCTGTTTGAAAAGGGTCTGCTCACCTCTGGAATTTTCTTTGAATGTTTGAAAAATGATGTTCCATATGCCCTTGCAGGATCCATAAGAGACGATGGGCCAATTCCAGACGTTATCACAGACATGCGGACTGCCCAAGAACGATACATCGAGTTACTGGAAGACGTTGATCTGGTCCTGATGCTGGCCAGTATGTTGCACTCAATTGCAGTGGGGAATGTGCTCCCCAGCTATGTAAGGACAATCTGTGTGGACATAAATCCTGCTGCTGTGACGAAGTTAGTTGACAGGGGTTCTTTTCAGGCATTCGGCATAGTGACTGATGTAAGTTTATTCCTCAGAGTACTTGATTTGCTGCTGTGACCGATTCTGGACCTGCAAACCCTTAAAAGAATGTGTCAGTAATCACTAGTATGAAGAAGCTGAAGCTTTATGACTGGCACAAAGCACATGCCAAACTGGGCGAGTACGCAGGCTGGCACATGCCCTTATGGTATTCTTCAGTAAAGGATGAGCACCTGGCAGTGAGAAATAACGTGGGATTGTTTGATGTCTCTCATATGACCGAAATCTATGTAGGAGGAGATGATGCCCTCGAATTCCTACAGTATGTGGCAACGGCTGATGTATCTGTTCCTCCTCCCATATCTGCCACCTATACTATTTTCCTCAATGAAAGGGGTGGGATAAAGGACGAAGGGCTGATTTATAACCGTGGCGACAAGTACATGATCGTATGCGATGCGGTGGCCATGGAAAAACTCTATTCCTGGTTGATGACCTTGAAAGGAGCCGCTTCACTGGCTGGAGATCTGGATGTGACGATAGTCAACAAGACTTTTGACATTTCTCTGCTCTCAGTGCAGGGTCCAGGAGCCCATGCTCTTGCGGAGCAGTTGTTCTCCATCAATATTCAGGACTTATGGTGGTTCCAGTGCAGGGAAACAGAGTACAAGGGAGAACCAATTCTCTTATCCAAGTCTGGTTACACAGGAGAAAATGGATTTGAACTCTTTGTGGAGATTGATCCCCTGGCACTGTGGAAGGACCTGCTGGAGCTTGGAGCTGTACCGTGTGGTCTGGCAACCAGAGATACTACCAGGATTGAAGCTGGGTACACGTTATACGGCCATGAGACTCTGGAGAAACAGGTGCTTTCCCAGCCCTATGATGAATATACGCCTCTAGATGCAGGATTTCACCTGTGGGAGTTCTCTCCCATCAAGTGGGAAAAGGATTTCATTGGAAAGGAGGCACTGGAAATCCAGAAGAAAGAGGGAATCGACAGGCACCTCATCTACCTGGAGCTGGCAGAGAGGGGAATCCCCAGAGAAGGATACACCATCGCAAAGGATGGAATTTCCATTGGGGAAGTAACCAGCGGCACGCAGTCAGTGATTACAGGCAAAGGAATTGCCATTGGATACAGCTCTGAAGGCAAACCAGGAGAATCAGTGGAGATTATCATACGGGGAGAGCCCAAAAAAGCAACTGTGGTGACGCCACCTTTTTATGACCCCAAGAAATATGGAGCATTCAGAGAGGTGTGACTCATGAAATACAAAATCAAGGAAGGATTATATTATACAAAAGAGCATGAATGGCTGAAAGTAGAAGATGGTACCGGAACGGTGGGATTGTCCCACTATGCTGCAGAGGAGCTGGGAGATATTGCGTACATAGAACTCCCAAAACCCGGCAAGGTTACTCAGGGAGGAAAACTCTGCGAAATTGAATCAGTTAAGGCAGTATCAGACATATATGCACCTGTTTCAGGTATCGTGGTAGAGGTTAACAATGCGTTGACTGATTCCCCGGAGTCAATAAATCAGGATTCATATGCAGCATGGATATGCAAGGTTGACATAGCAGATAAGAAAGAAATCGAGAAGCTCATGTCTGCCAAGGAGTACACTGCGTACGTGGAGTCCCTCACATAGTGAAATCAACACAGCAGTTGTCAGGATTGATACTGGTGAACAGGGCACTGCAGATGAGATGAATATGCGAGGTAGTACAGGGGAGACCATACAGGTTCCTACTCAGGAATTGTATCAAGCTCGGAGAAGAAGTACGTTCTATCTCCTTCCTCTGTGATTTGCTCTCCAGCCTCTCTTGCCAGCGCGAGATGAGTTTCACGTTCTCCCTTTCTGCCCAGGAGTGCGTATGAACGTGCCACAGCTTCATGAGCAAATGCCATGTCAAAGTCTCCAATATTATTCTCTTGGCAGATTTCCAGACATCTCTTGCCATGGTACAGGGCAGCATCTGGTCTATTGAGAACTGAATATACCCGTGAAATCTGCCATTCTCCTCTCTCGATTTCAACAGGTGTACCTATTTCGCCCCAGTGATACCGGGAAGCATGGGCAGCATGCACCATTTTATCATCTTCTTCTGTGGTCCGCTCCTTCTTATCCATAAGTGACCACACCAGATTGAAGAGATCCACTGCCATCTTCTTGTGGAATTCGTTTCTAGTATAGTGTTCTTCAGTCATGATATCACAGTTCTCATGGTATGGAATGCTTAAGAGTATTTGGGACAGAGGGTGAGTGATAATGAGCGAAAAGGGAGTGCATGAACACTACTCTGCAGGTTCACTGACCGTGGAGTGCATCTGGGAGTGTTCTCATATAGAATTTCTTACCACGATACACCACTTCTTTGAGGACTCCTGTCTCCAGCAGGTCATTCACTGTGTCCCAGTGTGCGCCCGCTCTTGAGAGCAGTGCCCTCACTCCTTCTTCTTGCATAGGATGAACTGACATAATACCTAGCAGGTCCTCTCTAATATTTCCAGTGAAAGCAAACTCATTACCTTCATATCCTATCAGGTACTCTACAGCGCCCAATTTTTCAGAGAAAACTTGGTAGGCTGCAGTTATTCTTTCTTCAGAAGGTGAAGTGGCCCATGGTTCAGCAGGAGGCCTTGTAGGCATGGCAATATAGCTTTTCGAAGGGGTTACGCTGTCAATAAAGTCACGGATTTTCTCTAATTCGGGCAATGAATCATTTATGGACTTGATAAGCATGGTCTCTGTTGTTAATTCACCTTTGTATGACTTGGAGAAATCTCTGATACCTTGAAGTACTGTGTCTATGTCCAGTGATGGGTGAGGCCTGTTCACAGCCCGCCACACCTTATCAGTGACAGCATCGATTTTCACCGAAACCCAGTCAGCCCTTCTAAGGTCCTCTTGAACTTCTGGATTCCACAGGAGAGAGGCATTCGTTATGACTGCAATCTTGATTCCGAATTCACGCAAAACGTCAACGAGAGTACCCAGGGCTTTGTCCAGAGTGGGTTCTCCATCCGGGACTATCGTTATGAAATCTATGTTTTTGTGAACGTTGCATATTCTAGCTCTGGCTTCTTTCAAAATATTTTCAGGTGGGTAAAATTGGCTCCGGTGAACCCGCAGACTGCTGGTTTGTCCCAGTTGGCAATATATACACGAGTAGGTGCAGATCTTGGGTGGGATGGTATTTATCCCCAGGCTTTGCCCTAATCGCCGGGAAGGTACAGGACCAAAAACTATCATAGTAGTGAGTTCTTTTTCTCATACTTATTGGTTTGGGTTGCATGTTGGTTCCAGAAGGGAATTAAAATGTAAAGAGACCATGTAGGCTGACTGGAAGGAGAATTAAAATTCAGGAAAAAGAAAAGAAAGTGAATGGTTGTTCATCTATCTTAGTGCCAGCTTGACGTCCTCAGCTTTCACTGTCTTGCGTCCAGCGTGCTGAGCATATTCTACAGCTAGTTTTGAGATTTCGATTGCTTCTTCTTCAAGTATGCTAGCGAGTGCCTTAGCGGCGGCCTCAGAGACTCTCTCTGCACCGGCCTTCCGCATAATTCTGTCAATGGGCCTGTGAGACAATGCCATGATAGCACCTCCTCTTTGAGCTTTATTTTGTGATCAGATTCAGGTTTTGAATCATTTTTATAATCATCTGTCCTCTAACCCTTTTTAAACTTTTCGGTTGAGGAGGCTAAAGAAGATCAAAAATGAGGCTCTAATTACTATAGATTAAAGCTGTGCTTCTGATTTTGCTGACAACTGCAAGCTTCCACTGTGAACCAGCTAAAACCTCATCAAAAAAGACAAGGGTAAAGATGAGGTTCATGTTGTTGGTCCTTTTGAGAAATTCACAAGAAGATGAAAAATCACAGAGAGTCATGCACAGTTATGTACTGTTCAGACCAGTGGAGAGAGTTTTGTGTGTTGCTAATGGCGAACCGGAGATCTTAACCAGTGGCTGGTGCTAATGAGACAATACAGGTTGGATATCCCGTCTTGAAGGACACAGTCCCTGTATGACACAAGATGCGCATTCGGGACTCTGAGCATGGCATCTGGCTCTTCCATGGTAGAGGAGTAGATTGGCAAAATGAAGCCATTCATCCTGTGGGACAATTTGCATGAGATCTTTCTCAATTTCCGGGGGATTCTCTTTCGAAGTTAGTCCAAGTCTCCTGGACAACCGGTTCACATGAGTGTCCACAATGATACCTTCTTTCTTGCCAAAGGCATTCGAGAGAATGACATTGGCTG
Organism: Theionarchaea archaeon; assembly: GCA_018992565.1. Lineage (GTDB taxonomy): Archaea > Methanobacteriota_B > Thermococci > Methanofastidiosales > SZ-28-30 > SZ-28-30. The sequence continues at coordinate 9,780 of JACVGW010000049.1, read as the reverse complement.
TTTTTCTTCCCACACCGGGGAGAGCAGTCAATGCTTCCATGGTATCAGGAACGTCACCATTGTGTGTCTTTATGATCTCACTACACGCGTTAATGATGAAGAACGCTTTGTTTCTGTACAATCCAATAGGTCTGATGTAGTGCTGGAGAGTCTGAGGATCAGCTTTGGCAAAGTCCTCACAGGTTTTATACTTCCTGAAGAGCTCGGGAGTTATTCTGTTCACACCTTCATCAGTAGATTGAGCTGACAGAATAGTCGCAACCAGGAGTTGTACAGGGTTCTGGTAGTCCAAGGTTATGACAGCGTTAGGATATTCCTTTGAGAGCAGCTTGATAATCTGTGATATCCGTGATACGGCACCGTGCTCATGGATCTGTTCCATACTAATGGATTCTGGTTCCGTCCACCTCACCTGAAACAGCTTTGACCAGGGTTTCTTCGCCCATTAGATTGATCAGGTCAACTTCAATTCCACAAATCTCAGTTATCTCCTGGAGTTTTCCTTTCATTCCCTTGGTGACGTCCCCCACTTCTCCTGCAGATATTGACTTCAAATCAGCAAATGTAATATCCTTCACAAGGCGAGCACTCTCATTTCTGGGATCTTCAGTGTACAGTCCATCCACTTCCAGCCCAAAGATTACTTTTCTGGGACTGAGGGCTCCAGCCAGGTGCGAGACAATCTGGTCTCCTGAGAGAATGCAGAACCCCATTTCCTGATCTGTGACCACATCTCCGTACAACACCGGAGTACAGCCCAGGGTTAGCAACCCTTCAATGGGCTCCAGGAATCTGTGAGAAATTCGCTTGTTAGTGCAGACAAAGCATGCTGATGGCTGTACAGATACTGCCTTTACCCCGTGCCGTAATAGAATTGAAAGAATAATTTGGTTTAGCTGGGTCATAGAATACCGAGTTTGAGAGACACCAGACAATTGACTACTATGAGAAAATCCTTCATGCAGGCTGTACTCCCTTGCCAGGGGGTGCCCATAACTCCCTCCTCCATGAACCAGGAGTATTTGCTCACTAATGCTGCTGATCTGCTTGGCAGCATTCTCAATTACCTCCAGACGCGGCGTGAAGTCCTTGCTCTTGTCTGTGACTGCAGAGCCACCCAGCTTGACAATAATCATTTTTCCAGCCACTTGTAAATGATGTATGCAAGTACCAGAACCACCAGCAGCGGCCAGGCGCATCGAATAACATAGAATACTACAAGAGCCAGAATAATAGCCACTATCAACAACGTGATGTCAACCTTCACAAAAACACCTCCACTCGCTCTTTTCCCTTACCCACATTTTTTCGTTTCAGCTTTGAAAGATGGCCAATCTCTCTAGTTGACTTTGTGTGCAGTCCACCGCAGGGCATGGGATCAAACCCCTCAATCTGCACTAACCGTTTCTCACCTTCCCACCATACTGTAATGGGTCTATCCTCATCAACTGCAGCTGCAAATTGCTTTTCCAGTGCAGCTCGCTTTCCTTCATCCAGCACATCATCATACACTAAATCCAGTCTGCTCTTCTCCGCCTCCACATTTGAACCTGCGCTCTCAGATATACCATACAGCTCTCCCGCCACGTCAAAGAGAAGGTGGAGAGCAGAATGCATGCGCATAACAGCATACCGGTAGTCCCAGTCCAGCATACATGTTACTGCATCCCCAGGAGAAACGGGAGCCTGGTCCAGAACATGCACAACATTTCCTCCCTGCTCGAAAACATCCAGTATCGTCTGATTGGATATGGTCCCTCTATCATGGGGCTGTCCCCCTCCTGTAGGGTAGAAAACTGTGTCTTCCAGAACGACCTGATTCTCATTCACTTCTTTTACTGCAGTTTCCAGCTTTTTTATGTATGGATCGTGGTAGTATTTCCACATAGTGTCACCACATTATCCGGGGAGTCTTCCATTAAATAGATTGCGTTGAAGTCCTCACAGGTATTGTCCATCCTTTTGAATACCACATATATTTATAAGCTCTAATCAAAAGTAGACACGGTGACTTCAATGAGGAAGATTCGCGTGCTTGTGGCAAAACCGGGATTAGACGGTCATGATCGAGGCGCAAAAGTAGTGGCCAGAGCTCTGAGAGATGCTGGAATGGAAGTCATCTACACCGGGTTGAGGCAGACCGCGGAGCAGATCGTGGAGACTGCCCTCCAGGAAGATGTAGACTGCGTTGGACTCTCTATTCTCTCTGGAGCCCACATGACATTGGTCCCCAAGGTTGTTGAGTTACTGAAGAGAAATCAGGCTGGAGATATACTGGTGGCAGTTGGAGGTATCATTCCTGATGAAGATGCTGCTACACTACGACGAATGGGAGTAGGAGGTGTCTTTGGCCCCGGGACTTCAACCCAAGAAATCGTCACGTTTATTCAATCTCATGTAAGTGCATAGTATGGAACTGGTAGATCGACTCCTGGCAGGAGACAGAAGAGCTTGTGCTCGCCTCATTACGCTGGTGGAAAACGAAGCCCCGGAAGCGAAGCAAGCGCTCAGGGAGGTGTATCCTTATACAGGGAACGCGCATGTCATTGGGGTTACAGGTCCCCCGGGAGCTGGAAAGTCCAGCCTGGTGGATAAACTCACCCAATACTACCGGGAGCAGGGAGAGACGGTAGGAGTCATTGCAGTTGACCCTTCTTCGCCCTTTACAGGTGGTGCCCTCCTGGGAGACAGGATCAGGATGCAGGAGAGAGCTACAGACCCGGGAGTATTTATCAGGAGTATGGGCACACGGGGTCACATGGGGGGGTTGGCACTCACCACGAAAGATGTCATCAAGATTCTGGATGCATTTGGCAAAGATATCATTCTCGTGGAGACAGTGGGAACCGGACAGGATGAGATAGATATTATAAAGGCTGCAGATACCGTACTGGTGGTTACTATGCCCAGTCTTGGAGATGATATCCAGGCTATAAAAGCAGGTATTCTGGAGATTGGAGATATTTTTGTAGTCAACAAGGCAGACCTGGATTATGTGGATAAAGCAGTAATGGAACTGGAAATGATGCTGGATTTCAATTCGGACAAGGGCTGGCGCCCCCCGGTGGTGAGGACAGTGGCCAACATGGGGGTAGGTATTGAGGAACTGGCCGAGGCTATCCAGGCGCACATTGGATATCTGAGAAAAGAAGGTCTTTTTGAGGAGAAAAGGAGACTTAAGATTGAGATGGAACTTCTGGAAGTTTTGAATCAGCTTATTGTCAAGGAAGTGCTCGAGAAGGCCAAAAAAACTAATGAATTTGACAATCTAGTTGATCTAATATTGGAAAGAGAGACAGACTGCTATACAGCTGCAGAAAAGCTCTTGAACCCGAAGTGAAATTCATGTCGCTGTTTTTACTCAGGATTCCAGCATCATGATCCACCAATTTCTGCGATATTTACCAGACATCCTGAAGAACCCCACACAGGTGTAAAAACAGGTTGACATTTTACTGACAAAAGATTTATAAGGCGTAGTCCGTTCTCATCATCTACTGACAGAAACAAGTCAAGACTTGTTCATGATGGATGAGGTGATTTTATGCCTAGTTATGTCAAATTTAACGTACCAAAAGAAGTCGTGGAAAAGGCTTATGAAGCACTTGAACTCTCACGAGACACAGGAAAGGTAACCAAAGGCACCAATGAGACCACCAAAGCTATAGAACGCGGTGTGGCGAAAATCGTCTTTATTGCTGAAGATGTGACTCCCGAGGAAATCGTGGCGCATCTTCCCGTGCTCTGTGAGGAAAAGAAGATACCTTATGTATATGTACCCAAGAAGTCTGATCTTGGCACAGCCAGTGGTCTGGATGTGGGAACTGCGTCCTGTGCCATCGTTCAGGCAGGAAAAGCCAAGAAAGAAGTGAAAGCCCTAGCCGGCCAGATAAAGGAACTGACCAGCTAGTCAAGAAGGTGAAGGTGATATCCATGGACGAGAAGCTTGGTACTCCCGCAGAGGTTGTAGAAGTCAGAACACGGACTGGTGCGACTGGAGATATCTTTCAGGTCAAATGCAAGATTCTGGAAGGCCCAGATAAAGGAGGAGTGAGAACTCGTAACGTGAAAGGGCCTATCCAGGTGGGAGATGTCCTGGTTCTCATGGAAACTGAACGCGAAGCCAAGGAAATCAAGGTGCCTAGATGAAGAAGGTGAGAAAGTGAAATGCAGCTTCTGTGGGAAGGACATTGAAAAAGGAACCGGCAAGATGTATGTGAAGAAAGATGGCGCAGTCCTGTACTTCTGTTCAGGCAAGTGTGAGAAAAACATGGTTAACTTGGGGAGAAAATCACGCAAGGTTAAGTGGGCCAGGCAGGAGCAGACAGAGTGATAGCATGGAACGCACATTCTGCATGATAAAACCTGATGGAGTACAGCGAGGACTTGTTGGGGAAATTATTTCTCGGTTTGAACGTGCTGGTCTCAAGTTGGTGGGATTGAAGATGGTCCATCCCACAAGAGAAATGGTGAAAAGCCACTACCCCTCAACAGACAGCTGGCTCACCATTGTAGGGGAAAAAACGTTGAACTCATATGCGGAACTCGGACTTGATCCCAAGACGCATCTGGGAACAACCTCTGCATTGGAGATAGGAAAGATCGTCAAAGGGTGGCTTATGGACTTTATTTCTTCCGGCCCCGTGATCTGCATGGTGTGGGAAGGGAATCACGCCATACAAAATGTGAGAAGGCTCGTGGGCAATACCTTGCCCATAAGTGCTAACCCTGGAACAATACGGGGCGATTTCGCCTGCGACTCTCCAGATCTTGCCAATGAAAAATGTAGACCAATTCGAAACCTTATTCACGCTTCAGGAGACTCCGAAGAAGCTCGATACGAAATCACGCTTTGGTTCAAAGAAGAAGAGCTGTATATCTACCAAAGGGCGGATGAATCAATCATACTCGGGTAACAGATTCAGGTGTTAGCTTCATGCCAATCTTACGGTGAGCCTATGATTCGCCAGCCTATCATTTCGGTGCTTGGTCACGTAGACCACGGAAAAACCACGTTACTAGATTATATCAGGAAGAGTGCAGTGGCCCGAAGAGAATCTGGGGGGATTACCCAGCACATTGGAGCCACTGAAGTGCCTATTGAAGTAGTTCAGGGGATTTGTGGGGACGTCCTCAAAACCTGGAAAATCACCATCCCTGGTCTCCTCTTCATTGACACTCCTGGACACAGGGCTTTTGTCAACTTGAGGACCAGAGGAGGTTCCTTGGCTGACCTGGCAGTCTTGATTGTAGATGTCAATGACGGGTTCCAGCCCCAGACATTAGAGTCTATTGCTATTCTCAAGCGACTCAAGACTCCCTTTGTGGTAGCTGCAAACAAGATAGATCGCCTGGGCTGGAAGGGAAGTAACGTTTCCTTTGTCAAATCAGTAAAAGATCAGGCAGATTTCGTGCTGCAGGAATTGGAAGAGAAAATGTGGTCACTCATTGGGGACCTTTCTCTCAATGGATATGAAGCAGACAGGTTTGACAGGATCAAGGACTTCACTGAGAGAGTGGCTATCGTCCCCATTTCAGCCAAGAATGGGGTGGGCGTTTCAGAAATCTTGATGCTCATTGCTGGGCTGGCCCAGCGGTTCCTGGAGAAGAAGCTTGCTCTAGACCTGACGGGAGAGGCAAAGGGAACTATCCTCGAAGTCAAAGAAGAAGTAGGAATGGGAACAACCATTGATGTCATTCTGTATGACGGCACCCTGAACAAGGGAGATGCTATTGTCCTGGGTGGGATGGAGGACCTCATTTTCACCAAAGTGAGGGCACTCTTGAAACCCATGCCTCTGGATGAGATACGGGATCCCCGCCAGCGATTCCAGTACCTGGATTCAGTATCTGCTGCATGCGGGGTGAAAATTTCAGCACCTGCTCTGGAAAGGGCCTTGGCTGGTGCACCCCTCTATATTGATACTCCTGAAAACAGACAGAAAATACGAGAAGAGATTCAAAAAATCCGTATAGAAAAAGAAGCCCTGGGAGTAGTCATCCGTGCTGATACACTGGGAACACTGGAAGCACTCGTGTCTGAGCTCAAGGATTCTGTAGCCATCAGGAAAGCAGACGTGGGAGAAGTGGGGAAAACAGATGTTATGGAAGCACTATCCGTGAGGAAAGAGGACTACTACCTGGGAGTTATTTTTGCCTTTAATACGAAAGTCACTGAAGAAGCCCGGAGAGTGGCAGAGGACAACAGAATAAAGATTTTTGAAGATGACGTCATTTACCGGCTCACTGAAGGATATGCTCAGTGGGTGGAACAGGAGAAACTCAGGGAAATGACCAGAAAGAGGCAGGAGTTGATCTTTCCCTGCAAGTTCAAGATTCTCCCTGAATATATATTCAGAACCACCAAACCTGCTATCGTGGGAGTAGAGATTCTGCTGGGAACTCTCAAGCCCAAGTATGATGTGATAACAGCTGAAGGAAAAAAAGTGGGAACCATAAAGAGCATTAAGAGCAAAGATGAATTTCTCTCCAAAGTTCAGAAAGGTGAGCAGGTAGCAGTCTCTATTGAAGGACCTACGGTAGGGAGACAGATTTCTGAGGAGGAAGTTTTATATAGTGATCTCCCAAAAGAAGACTATAAAATCTTGTTGAAATCTGACCTTTCAGAGGACGAACGGCAGGCTCTGGAAGAAATAGACCAGATCAAAAGAAAGCATAATGAGTTCTGGTATCTGTAGAGGTGATCTATTGGAATTCAAGGTGATCATATCTGATGGTGGAAACACCTATCAAAAAGAAATTAAAGGAGAAGAAGCAGCCCGTCTTGTAGGTCTACGCATTGGCGAGCAGTTCGACGGCTCCCTCATTGGAGAATCAGGAATGCTCCAGATAACGGGAGGAACTGACAAAGACGGGTTTCCCATGAGAAAAGGTATTGCAGGTCCCAGAAGAGTGCAGGTCCTGCTACGGGGAGGTCCAGGATTTATCCCCACACGCGCGGGAGAGCGCCGGAAGAAGAGGGTGCGAGGAGATACTGTTTCTGAGACTACTGTCCAGATAAATACCAAAATGGTTGTAAAATCTGGGAAGAAGAGAGAAGAAAAGAAAGAAATGAAACCTGAGGAGCAGGTAGCAGAAGTCGAAAAGAAAGAGGAAAAACCTCCAGAGGCTAAAGAGGCCGAAAAAGAGGGAAAAGAGAAGGCATCTGCAAAGCCCATACCCCTGACCAAGATATACGGGGTGGGAAAAGTCACTGCAGAACAGCTCCATGCAGCAGGCATAGCCAGTGTACAGGATTTCCTTGCCGCAGATATTCAAAAAATCTCCAAGAAATCAGGGTTAACCCCCGCCCAGATAGAGAAGCTTCTTGAAGAAGCACGGAAACTGGTGGGGTGATCAGGATAGCGAAAGAACCCAAGCAGTCAGAAATAAATATTGGTATGATCGGTCACGTCGATCATGGGAAAACGACGCTGACCAAAGCTCTTTCCGGAATCTGGACGGATACCCATTCTGAGGAGCTGAGAAGGGGAATTACAATCCGCCTGGGATATGCAGATACGACGTTCAGGAAGTGTCCCCAGTGTCCTCCTCCACAGTGTTATACAGTGGAAAAGACCTGCGGCGAATGTGGAAAAGCTACTGACGTGTTGAGGAGAGTTTCGTTTGTGGATGCTCCTGGCCATGAAACGTTAATGGCGACCATGCTATCTGGTGCAGCCATTATGGATGGGGCTGTCCTGGTGATTGCTGCCAACGAACCCTGTCCCCAGCCGCAGACTAAGGAACACTTGATGGGGCTGGAAATCTGTGAGATAAAGAACGTCGTCATTGTCCAGAACAAAATTGAGCTTATATCACGAGAGGAAGTCATGGAAAACTACCAGCAGATCAAGAGATTTACCAAAGGAACAATTGCAGAAAATGCCCCTATTATACCTGTGTCAGCCATGCATGCAGTGAATATTGATTTACTGATCCAGGCAATAGAGACGTACATTCCAACTCCCCCTCGAGACCTTGAAAAGCCTCCACGTATGTACATTGCCCGTTCTTTTGATGTGAACAAGCCAGGAACCGTGCCTGAGGACCTGGTGGGAGGAGTCATAGGAGGCTCCTTGTTGTGTGGGCGTCTCAAGGTAGGAGATGAGATTGAAATCAAGCCCGGAATAGCAAAAGAGGTCCTTGAGGCAGATGTTGCCAGTCTGCATGCAGGAACCACGGAAATTGATGTAGCTACTCCAGGTGGGTTGATGGCTATTGGAACGAGACTGGACCCATCGTTGACCAAGTCTGACTCGCTCTCAGGATCTGTGGTAGGTGCTCCCGGAATGCTTCCCCCCTTATGGAAGCAGTTGGTGTTAAAGGTACATTTGTTGGAGCGGGCCATTGGCACTAAGGAAGAAGTGGAGATTACTGAGATTAAGCGGGGTGAGACCCTGATGTTGAATATTGGAACAGCAAAGACAGTGGGTGTGGTATCCAAACCGGGGAATGAAACAGAGATGGAGTTGAAGCTTCCGATTTGTGCAGATACTGGTGAGCGAGCTGCCATTTCACGGCGAATCGGTGCTCGATGGCGATTGATTGGATATGGCATCATCCAGTAGTCCCGTACTGATTGATACGAATTTTGTTTTGAGTTGCTATCGGTTTAAGATACCTCTTGATGAAATTCATCAGGTGGTTGAGGAGAAGCACCATATTATGGTGCCTGAAAATGTCCTGGCTGAACTGAGGAACCTGCATCTAACTGGGTCTGACAGGGAGGGGCAGACTGTCATGCTTCTCATTCTTGAGAAATACCCTACCATGCCTCTCAAAGGCCCGGTGGATAGATCACTTCTGGACTATGCAGCAGATCATCCCTGTATTATTTGCACAAACGACAGAATCTTGAGAGGAGCATTAAAGAAAATGGGAACCAGAGTCATTATGGTAAGGGCGCAATCTCATCTCGTTCTGGACTGATATTCCTTCCTTGCATACCGGTTTTGTCAAATCCTCACGAATTTGATGGTGGTTACTCACTTTCACACCTTTTGGGTTGCTCACCGAGTATTGCGACATTCGCGGAGCTTTGATATTAGATACTGCGATCTTCACCATATTTTTTTCGCGAGAAACACAAGAATTGAAAATCCTCCTTCAATTCACACGTTTTCGCAACAATTCACAATAACCTTTATATGTTATGGAGGAACGTACCAGAAGTGGGAAAGGTGAAAGCGCATGAGGATAGGAGGAGATAGGTGCTAGTATGAACATAGATGATGTAAATCATATGCTTGCCGAGCTCCATGGGAGTGTTCGTGGTGTGAAGGGTTCATTCTTGGTGAAGAAGGACCGAGTCATCACCGAGAACCAATGTGACTCTACGTTCATTTCTTCCTCGCTATTCTTCCTTGTGGATCAGCTCAGGATTCAAGACAAAGAAGTCACTCAAATCGTAATGCAGGCGGAAGACCGGTTCACTGTTTTCGTGTTTGAAGACTATATTCTGGGAGTTCTTTCTGAGGGAAGTACAAACATACCCTATTTGGGACTGTTGGCTGGACGGATATTAAGAGAGTTCAATGGACATTTCTAACTGCACTCTTTCACTCCCTATAGACCAGTTCGTTCAGAAGTGCAAAAAGTGGCAGAAGAGAAAGATCGGCATAGTATTGGAGATTCATCTCCTGATAACAGATACTCTTAAATATGACTAGAGGCCAGATGCTTCATGGAACAGCGTGGTTCTTACCGGGCGGATGACTCATCGGTAACTGAGAAGAGAAAAGAGGATCACATCAACATTTGTCTTCAGCAACATGTCGA
>JACVGW010000048.1:17494-21425 GCA_018992565.1 Theionarchaea archaeon | reverse complement strand
TTCTTTTCACACCGGGACTTTGACTGGATTCTGGATATGTACGAAAAGGGAGTTCCATTTGCCATCTACACGGGCAGAGGACCTTCTGGTCACACCCATTTGGGACATATGATGCCGTGGATATTCTGCCAGTACCTCCAGGAGAAGTTGGATGTCACCATGTACTTCCAGATTACTGACGATGAGAAATTTATGCATAGAAATGACCTGACATTGGAGCAGACACGCACATATGCGTATGACAATGCACTGGACTTCATAGCCCAGGGATTTGACCCTGAGAAAACCTTTGTGTTCACTGACATTGACTACGCAAAGACCCTGTACCGGATTGCAGTAAAAATAGCAAAACGTGTTACCTTCTCAACGGTAAAGGCTGTGTTCGGGTTCACCAATTCCACCAATATTGGTATGATCTTCTTTCCTGCTATTCAGGGTGTACCCTGTTTTCTCCCTTCTGAACTTGAAAACAGAAAGGTCCCCGTGGTCATACCTGCTGCCATTGACCAGGATCCGTACTGGAGAATTGCCAGGGATGTTGCAGAAAAGCTAGGATACTACAAACCTGCAGCTATTCACAATATTTTCCTGCCCTCGCTGGAAGGCCCCTCGGGGAAGATGTCAGCATCTGCTGAGGAGTCAGCAATATTCACTGTAGACCCTCCTGAAGTGGCACGCAGAAAGGTCATGAATGCTTTCACAGGAGGGAGAGAGACACTGGAAGAACAGAAGAACCTGGGAGGAACTCCTGAGGTGTGCACAGTCTATCAGTACTACTACTTCCTGTTTGAGCCTGAAGATACTCCCCTTGAAAAGAGGAGACAGGCATGCAAGTGTGGAGATTTGATGTGCGGGCAGTGCAAGAAAGAACTGGCAGATCGACTGGTAGCCTACCTGAAAGAACATCAGAAGAAACGAGAGAAGGCACGGGAAGTTTTGGACCAGTTCGTGCTCAGAGATTGAGCTTCTTCTCTCACTACCTGAGAAGAGACTGCTCCTCCTTTTTTATTTGTGGTTCATATGAAACCCTTAAGTGTGCCTCTTCTCAGACCATTCCATGAAAGAAAGAGAATTGATTCATACTATTACAGAGCTGCTACACATTGATAGTGAAGATGCATTTGTGTTCTCTCATGATGATTCTCTCTTCTCTCTGACTATTGATACGCTGGTAGCAAAGACCGATGTCCCTCGTGGAATGACCCCTTCCGACATAGGGTGGAAGGCCGTGGTAATGAACCTGTCAGATCTGGCTGCAATGGGAGCTACTCCCCAGTACTTTCTGTGTTCTATTACTGCTCCTGAGCCATATCCTGTCCTGGACCTGATCAAAGGAATAACCCGTGCCTGTGATCAGTTTCACTGTTTGTACGCAGGAGGAGACCTGAATGAAGGAGAACTATCTGTCTCCGGGGTTGCACTCGGCATTTCCAGGACTGTCATGTTACGAAGTGGGGCGAAACCTGGAGACAAGGTGGGAGTGACGGGCGACGTGGGGCGGGTGTATGCGGGCCTCAAGAATATGGACAGTGCGACTCCTGCCATGAAAGAGAAGATTTTCTCTCCTTACCCCCGCATCAAGGAGGGGTTGGCCCTGAAGGCACATGCCTGTATTGACATTTCTGACGGGTTATCTTCTGAGGTATATCACCTCGCAGAAGCTTCAGCCGTGTCATTGTCCATCTACTCCGACTTGATACCCATCCATGCTGAAGTGAAAGAGAAAGCCGAGATGCTGGGCGAAGATCCAGTGCTCTGGGCTCTGAAGAGTGGAGAGGAGTATGAACTGGTATTCACTGATTCTGATATTAATCCTGAGATAGGAACAGAAATTGGAGAAGTCACTTCAGGAAAAGGCGTCTTTCTTGATGGAGAGAAGATGCCATTACTGGGCTGGGAACACTACACCTGATGAAGATACGAGTCCATGGAGTCTAATCTCCTGAACCATGTTCTTACGCTACCTCAACGTTCCTTCCTGGTGACTACGACAAGAGCTTTCTCATTGACGCTGGAAGATCGGGAGCTCTCACGAGATCAGTATACATTCTGAACGTAATCATAACAGCAAGCAGAATGCCCGTTCCTGTTCCTAGCGCATGAGTGAAGTCAGCCAGAATAGCCAGCAATCCAACGGCAATTCCTCCCATAAGCGTGACCTGCGGTATGTATTTGTCAAGCATCATCTCAATGACTCGTATGTCCCTCTGGAACCCGGCTACCTGCATTCCACTTTCTTGAATTCTCTGGGCTACTGACTTTGAATCCATTCCCACATAACCCGTCCACATTCGAGCAAAGAAAGCGCACAACACCAGCACGATCACGAGATAGATGAGAGCCCGTTCGGGGTCTCGCATCACCTGGTCAATACCTCTGGGAGGTGAAATATAGTACATGATCCCACCCACTGCTTGACCTGTCGCTGAAAATTGTCCCAGTATTCCAAGATGAAATCTGTTCTCAATTGATCTTGCAAACAGCTGGAAAGTACCAAATACAGACATGGTAAAAATCACAGGGATGACTGATGCATACATGAATCTGACGGGATACCCTCCCTTGGTCCCTTTGAATCGTCCCATTGACAGCGGAATGGTGATCCGAAGGGTTTCAGAATAGACGACAATCAAGAAGATGAGAAGTGTGGCTGCCACCTCCACCACGTCCGGCAAATCAGTCCTTATGAGTACAGGAGCCCCGCTGACAATTGATTGAATGAACCCAGGGACTGCTCCGATCAACTGACCTCCCTGTTCAGATGAGGGGAGAAAACTGAAAGTCTTCCAGAATATGTCTTTTGCCACTCCTCCAACAATAAACAGAGATACGCCAGAACCAAATCCCCACTTGGTGACCACTTCATCCATGAAGAGCACGAGTACTGCACCGAATCCTATCTGCAGAGTCAGGAAGACTTCTCTTCCAAATCCATATTCACCGAAAGCACCTGCAAATATGTATACAGCAGCTTCAAAAAGACACAAGAAGAGGGCCAGCATTTTCTGGGCGGTCTGATATCTGGCTTTTCCCTGGTGAGAAGTCAGGTCAAAATGAAAGATCTCAGCTCCCTGAAACAATTGCATGAAGATGCCTCCAGCAACTATGGGACCAATACCCAGGGTAATAAGAGTACCACTTTCAGAGGCAAGAACAGCCTTGAAAAAGCCAAAATAGTCCTGGGCTTCCTGAGAAACTCCGTAGATGGTAATTTCACCCAGAATGAAGAAGAGCGTTAGCACTCCACCTGTCCACAGGAGACGTTCCTTCATAGGGACAGGTCGTTTCGGTAGCTGGACTTCCGGTAAGATGTGGGCAATACTATCTAAAATCTTGTCTGTTGTAGATGGGGTGTCGGGCAGTTCATTCATTACATCACGCTCCCATTTTGCTCTGCCTTTTAAAGGGTTTATGGTAGAGGTAGAGAAGGCAGGAAGGGGGTGGTAGAGAATCCAGCGGTCTAGAAAACAGGGAACATACAGGATCCGAAAGCCAGAAGTTGCCACTCACATGTGGTACACACACCAGAATAGAGTATTCTACATATATGTGCCGCAAAATCCGCAGTGGCTTGAAAGAGCTTTCATTTTCCCATCCCACTTCTGATGCCAGTTCCAGGTTCTAGAGCCTCAATGTTATAATATCCTTCAACCGAAGTTTTATTCACGTAAATAAAATTATTTTCAAGAATCAATTCAAATTGTGCCTTATTTTTCCAAAGGACTGACGTAATACATATAAATTCTCCTGAATCAGCTACTCATCCTGAAAGAGAATTCGCATGGTCGCGAATCGTCGAGGTGGTTTCTCTGCAGTTACCTGTTGAGGCTGCGTCTCAAATGACCCATCAGCCAGACTCCAGCGCCAGTAAAAGCACTCCGTCCCGTGCCCACAAAGCCATCCACTACGAGCGGCAGACCCAGGTAGTCCC
>JACVGW010000048.1:7342-17394 GCA_018992565.1 Theionarchaea archaeon | reverse complement strand
TGGGTCCTTCCTGGAGAGAAGGAAATGGAGTAAAAACATGTGCTGTCCTGGAATTCCCCTGTTCTGCGGGTTGCATTACCGCTGACATTTTTGTCTTTGCTGCTAAAGCCCTCTTCTCAGCAGAAGAACTCAATCACATGCAAGCAGTGACTATCAACCTGTACTTCAATGATAGTATTCTGGGAACTGAAGATCTTCCCGTGAGAGTACGTTTACCCCCTCCAGATGCTGCAATAGCACTCTACTCACTCCCACAAATCCAGGATATCCTATATGATACCATGTCCAGTAGACATGTGTTGTTCACGCTGAAAACGCCATTAGGCTCAATGCGCCAGGGAATGATGGTGAAGACATTATCAGGGTGGAAGAATGTAGAGATTACCTGCAGGGAGGAGCTCTATACATCAGTAGTCGAGCACGGGATTGCAGAATTCATGCCTGCTGTCAACAGGGTTGATGAAGACTATCCCAGTAGCATCACCATAGAGACAGACCCGGGAAGTATGATGGAAGCAGTATTGGGAAAAAGAAAGAGCTGGATATTGAATACCTATGTCACAGAGAAGATTCTGGGCATTCTGGAGAGATACAACCTTTATTATATGGTGAAATTCTCAGGCAACAAAGGCTGGCACATCCAGATTCCTGTAGAATTGAAAGAGCCCTTTACTGTGTATCAAGACATAGTAAAGACCATTGTGACCAGGGATACGGACTCTCTTTCCCAAGAACAGGGTACTGCTGCGAGGGATGAAATTCTTCAACTTGAAGAAGTCAAGAGCTACAAGGATCCCTTTTTCGTTGCTCGTCGGTTTGTGGACCTGGTGGGAGCTCGAGTTATGTTCTATGAACTGAGAGACATTGGGAGAATCCTGACATTAGATGACCTGAAAAAACTGCACGTGTCTGTTCAACCTATGAAGAGGGAAGACTACTTGTTGAAGGATCTGGACATCTATGAAACCTCTCGGGGACCGGTCAAAGTGGGGATACCTCAAATCTTGTCAATCAACCCGTATTCTCGCTTCAGACGCCAGTTCAAGTTGTTGATTGATCATTCGTCAAATAAGAGAGAGGGTAAATTGAGGAGTGTTTTTTCGCTGCACAGCAAGACTGGACTGGTCAGCCTTCCTGCCCTCCTGCAAACAACGGAGGGAACTCCACGATTTGATCCGCGCATGTGGGATCACGACTTTGTCCATACGTGGGCAAGGGCAGAACGCGTGTACGACAAGATCAGTACAGGTATATTGCACCCTCGAGACTCAATTCAACCCAGGAAAGTCAATGAACAGTCAGGATTTGAGCAGTTCTTGAGAGATAACGCAGGACTCCTGATATATCTGTTACAGGAGGGAGGAGAAGCTCTCGAATTGCTCACAACTCCCGCTGCTGTACGGGCGAATACGCACCTGTGGAACCCAAAGAGCCAGTGACCAGCATAACGGTGAGTCCACCAGTAGAAGCCAGATTTCTTTGAGGATTCTATAATCCAACCCCGTCTTTGACAGATTCAGGCAGCGGTTCCTCCATAATTCACAATACTTAAATACTCACCATGCAAAAAAAACACATTGAACGAAGAGCTTACTCCCATGGACATACTGGAAGAACATCTCCCTTCAGGGATCAGCTGCCTCATTGTAGGACCTCCAGGTAGTGGTAAAACCATTCTATCCCAACACTTGATGTACCACCTTCTCAAGAGACAGCAAGTTGTCATCTGCATTGCGTCTCAGAACCAGATAAACCTCATTGGCCAGCAAAAGAAGCTGTTCAATTGGGATGTATCCTCCTTCTTGAAGAGCAAACATCTGGGAATCATTGAAATCGGCGACGTGACTGACCCCACAGAACTCAACATCAGCCTGACCCAGGCCATCAGGGAGGGGACTCAGCCTCTGTCTCTGGTAGTCGTGGATTCTCTTACGGTTTTGATGGTGGGAATGGAAGAGAGAAAGATCATGAAGTTCACAGAGGCCCTCACCCGAAAACTTCAGGAACAGAATGTCAGCCTGATTCTCCTGGCCACTCCAACAAAAGAGACAGAAGATTTTCTCACCAAGATGAAGTCACTGGTGTCATCAGTCATTGAAATCAGGCTCAGAGAGCGAGGGACCATCCGCCGGTACATGCGTATCTTCAAGTTCCTGGATAGAAAGCACTCCACCCAGTGGTATCCCTTCGAGATTTCTGATAGAGGGATACAGTTTTCAGCGTCTCCCGTAGCTGCACCTCCATCTGACATTGTCCTTCTTCCGAAAATGATGCTCATGGAAGAGGTTCCCACGCCCTTTCTTGGACTTGACACCCTCACAGACGAGATAAAGCGCAAGAGAATGAGCTGCATTCTAGAAGCGCAGCTGCCCCTGGGCCAGGGCATCATGCTGTTTTCAGAAGGTGAATGTGTTCTCCCCGTAATTGTTGGACGGGATGGGAACAAGATCCGGGCATTCGAGGTTCTGGAGAACCAGATCAAAACGAAGAAGGGAGCACTGACCATGCATTCAGTGCCCTCCAAGATCATTCATCTCCTCATGGGGTACCTGGAAGATCAGGTTCTGTTCAAGAACTTGAGCTCTGAGCAGATTCAGTACGCAGACATTCTGGAAAACCTCTCTGAAAGCGAGTTTTCAGGATGTATTGTCCTCAGAGGATATGAGGAACAGGGACTCGTTTTCATTGATGGGGGAAAAGTCCTTGAAGCATACTTTGAGAATGATAAAATCCTCCGCTCCAAGGAAGCACTTTCAGCACTGGAAGAAGCTGCTTCAAAGGGCAATTTTCAGATTGACATTTACTTTGCTCCCCGGCTGAAGAAACCTCTTGAGAAGAAAGAACAGCCTCCCCCTGTAAGTATCCAGGAGGGGCCACCATCTGAATTAGTTCCAGCAGGAGGGGCTACCGTGCAGGGGGCCTTTATCAATGCCACACTGCGCTATCTCCAGCAGATTTTCAGAACAGAATGGACGTCTACTGTGTACTATCCTCGTCCACTGGAAGACATTGCAATTAACAAGGTAGAAAATGAGATCCTGCGGCTGAAAACCATGAATGATCCATACCTCAAGCGAAAAACCCACAAACTGCACCGTGGATACAAAGACCGCGAAAGGTATCCTGTGGAAGAATACCAGGACATCGTGTATGCAGCCACTCGCATGCTGGAATTCAGCTGGTCCTACGAAAGTCGAAATTACTATGAGGAGGGGTGGGGGAAGTTGAGTAAAGCGTTTTTTGAGCTGGGGAAGACTGTGTACTCCTCTATGGCAATTCAGACCAGGAGAAGTTCTCCAGACTACTGGTACGACATGTTTGTGCGGGAGATGAAAAGGTGGAAGGACATGGGAGGATTTTCGGATCTTGAGAGCAGCAAGAATGGCAGCAAGCTGATCCTGCGCTTCAAGGGAGATATTGAGCTTTATCCACGCAGGAAGGGCATGCTATGGGGACTTCTAGAGGGAGTAGGCCTCAAGAGATTCCACATTAGTATTGCAGATGATAGTTATATCATAACCTTCGGATAAGAGACAGGAATTCAACTCACGACCAAGAGGTACTGAAATGAACCTTCAGCGCAAAATCAGTAATAGGTAGCCCATGGTGATGATATGAACCTGCTTGCATTGCCTGGGGAGATGATAAAGAGGTTGATACCACTACTGGAAGAAGCAGGTCACACAGTGTATACTGCTTGTAGTCAGAATGACGCACTGGTGCTTTTGGATGCCAGACCTGTGGATGTGGTTGTACTCCAGGGGAAGGGAGATTCACCTGCAGGAATACAAGACCCAGACACTCTGGATGAATTCTCTTTCTGTTCCACGGTCAAAGGGAATGACCGATTCCGTGGAATTCCTGTCGTCTTCTTCGTAGATGGCTCTCTCTTGAAGGAATTAGCTCTGGCAGCCGGTGCTGATCTCTGCCCTGATCTGTCGCATGATCTAGAAGAAGCAGTCCACGCCGTAGAAGAGGCTGCCACGATTCCACCTGCTGGTGGTTTTGATGAACATGCTTTTTCGAGGAATTGCCTTCAGGCATTGAGACATGAGCTGAAGATCCTACGTGAATCAGAAGAGAAACACAGAAGTCTCTTCGAAAATGCTCCCATAGGGATCTATCGAACGACCCCTGATGGGCAGATTCTCATGGCAAACCCCACGCTAGTCCGCCTTTTGGGATACACTACCTTTGAAGACCTCGCTACCCGCAACCTGGAAGAGGAAGGGTTCGAAGCAGGATATCCTCGCACTGTATTCAAGGACTTCCTAGAACGAGAAGGACAGATTTCGGGGCTGGAATCAGCATGGATCCGAAAAGATGGTACCGCTGTCTACGTCCGAGAAAATGCAAAGGTTGTCCGGAACGAGAAAGACACTGTGCTGTATTACGAGGGAACAGTAGAGGACATCACAGAGCGCAGAAAAGGAGAAGAACAGCTCGAGAGAAGTGAACAGCGATTCAGGGCCCTCATGCGCGACAGCTCAGATGTGGTTTACATTGTAAACAGGGAGGGGTCGGTAGAATATGTGAGTCCCAACGTCCAGCAGATTCTAGGATACTATGAAGACACATCTGAACCCGCAAGTATCCTGGACTTCGTCCATCCCGAAGACCGGAAAAAGGCAGGAAAGGCACTCTCTGAGCTCTTGGAGCATCCCGGGCGAACCATGGTCTATGAATTCAGAGTTCTTCATAAATCAGGATCATACGTATGGGTTGAGGTATGGGGAAAGAGCCTGCTGCATGATCCTGCAGTCTCAGGAATAGTCCTCAATGTGAGAGATATTACAGAACGCAAGAAAGCTGAAGAAATATTGAGAGAATCTGAGGAAAAATACAGGAGCATTGTTGAATTGGCCCCTGATGGTATTATCACCACAGATATGAAAGGGGTTTTTACGTCCTGCAATAGTGCCTTTCTTACTCTTACAGGTTATGAGAGAGAAGAGATAGTTGGAAAGCATTTCACAAGACTTCCCACAGCGCGAACCATGGACATTCCCATGTATATCAACCTGTTCAAGAAATTCATCAAGGAGGGGATTTCCCAGCCCTTTGAGTTCATCTGGATTCACAAGGATGGCAGCAGGCGACTTGGAGAAGCCTATGTAAGTCTCATTAAGCAAGAGGGCAGGATAGTGGGACTGCAGGCCGTGGCAAGAGATATTACAGAACGCAAGAAAGCTGAAGAAATATTGAGAGAATCTGAGGAAAAGTACAGGAGCATTGTTGAATTGGCCCCTGATGGTATTATCACCACAGATTTAAAGGGAGTTATTACATCCTGTAACACAGCCTTCTTGGAGATGGCAGGCCATACAGAAGAAGAGATGCTGGGAAAACACTTCTCGAGGCTTCCCGCATTGAGAGCTAATGACATTCCTCAATACCTCAGAGTGCTCAACTCCCTGGTCAGGGGGAAGCCACCCAGGCCCTTTCATGCTGTCTGGAACCTGGAAGATGGTCAGACTCATACAGGAGAGATACATGTAGGTGCTATGAGGAAAAATGGATCTATTACAGGATTTCAGGCAATAATACGGGATATAACGGAGAGAGAGTGCACTCAGGAAATGCTTCGCCTGTCAGAAGAAAAATACAGAACGCTTGTAGAAAACCTTCATGTTGGTGTGTATCGATCTACTCCTGGGAAGGGAGGTCAGTTCATTGACTTCAACAAAGCGTTTGCCTCAATGCTAGGATACTCAGATAAGAATGAGCTCATGGCATTGAACGTGTCAAGTATCTATGTGAACCCTGAAGATAGACTGGCGTTCACTGAGAAAATACAATCTGAGGGGATGCTACGAAATGAAGAATTGCACCTCAAGAAAAAGGACGGAACCCATATTATTGTATCTGATACAGCAGCCCCCGTGTACAATAAGGAAGGCCGCTTCCTGTATATTGATGGAATATCCGAGGACATTACATACCGCAAGAAAGTGGAAGAAGAGCTCCTCACATACCGGCACCACCTGGAGGAGCTGGTAGAGGAGAGAACCGATGAACTCAGGAACATTAATGAGAAACTGCAGAGAGAGATTATTACGCGTGTACATGCAGAAGAATCTCTGGCAGCAGAGAAGGAGCAGCTAGCTGTCACGCTGCGTTCAATCGGCGACGGTGTCATTACTACTACCATGGAAGGTGCTGTAGCACTGGTGAACAGAGTGGCTGAAAAGCTTACTGGCTGGTCCCAGGAGGACGCTGTTGGCATGTTGCTGCAAGATGTCTTCACCATTATCAACGAGAATACGCGCCTCGCCTGTGAAAACCCAGTGCAAAAAGTGCTGAGGGAGGGCAGTGTGGTGGGACTGGGAAATAATACAGTACTTGTGGCCCGCGATGGAACAGAAAGGATCATTGCAGACAGTGGAGCTCCCATAAGAGACAAGAACAGCCAGATTATTGGAGTGGTCCTGGTATTTCGGGATATCACTGAAAAGAGGAGGAGCGAACAAGGTCAGCTCCGCGCGCAAAAACTCGAATCTCTAGGGATCCTTGCAGGGGGAATCGCTCACGACTTCAATAACATTCTGACTGCAGTCCTCAACAATGTCACCCTGGCTAGGGCTGTGACTGCTGATCACACAGTACAGGCTAAGCTGGAACGGATCGAAAAAGCCTCATTGCAGGCCCGGAACCTCACTCAGCAATTGCTCACTTTCTCAAAGGGGGGAACCCCCATCAAGAGGACTGTTTCACTCAGGAATCTTATCACGGATTCAGCCAGCTTTGCTCTGAGAGGATCAAACGTTAGATGCCACTTCTATATTGATGAATCCCTGTGGCCTGCAGAAATTGACG
The DNA here is from genome assembly GCA_018992565.1 of Theionarchaea archaeon. GTDB lineage: Archaea > Methanobacteriota_B > Thermococci > Methanofastidiosales > SZ-28-30 > SZ-28-30. The sequence goes on along the minus strand of JACVGW010000048.1, from coordinate 10,578 downwards.
AGGGACAAATTGGTCAGGTGATCAACAACCTCATAATCAATGCGGATCAGGCCATGCCTGAGGGAGGAATCGTCCAGGTGCGAGCTGAAAATGTGGAAGTCACATCAGAAGAAGAGACTCCCCTGCGTCCAGGTACATATGTTAAGATCTCCATAAAAGATGAGGGTATTGGCATGCCTGAAAAGCTCTTTTCCAAGATATTTGACCCATATTTCACCACCAAGCACAAGGGGAGCGGGTTGGGATTGGCCACTAGCTATTCAATCATCAAAAAACATGATGGCCTTATTGATGTAGAATCTGAGGTAGGAATCGGCACGACCTTCTATATATGGCTCCCCGCCTCACTGGAACATCAGAAAAGAGAAGAACCAAAGGAGAAGAGGCTTGACGGGTCGGGGAGAGTGCTGCTTATGGATGATGAGGCTCTGGTACGGGATGCAGCAGGAGAAGTACTGGAATACCTTGGATATGACGTGACGTTTGCATGCGATGGTGAAGAAACCATCCGCCTGTACAAGAAGGCATACCAGCAGGGCACACCTTTTGACGTTGTCATCATGGATTTGACAATTCCGGGAGGCATGGGCGGTGAGGAAGCCATCAGCGAATTACTGTCTGTAGACCCCGATGTTACAGCTATTGTGTCCAGCGGGTACTCCACAGATCCCGTCATGGCCGACTACAAAGCATATGGATTCAAAGGAGTGGTGACAAAGCCATACACCATGGAGGAGTTGAGCGCAACATTGGGCGAAGTGCTTTCAGGAGAATGACACCCAGATGCCCGGGTTCACATTTAATACATTCTCTGAACGGCGAAATCGGCCAGATCAAGTAACAATCTCTTGGGTTCGCTATCAGGATAGTTTTTCAAGAATGTCTTGGCCTTCTCAGCATACTGGCTGGCTTCTTTCCGGGCAAAATCAATGCTTCCGTATTCTTTCAGGAGAGAAATAGCTTCCTTTATCTCTTCTGGAGAATTCTCCTTTTTTTCCAGAATCTCTCTCATCCACTGTCTCTTCTCCTGAGGAGCATGTTTCATGAAGTGCACCACCATGAGAGTTCTCTTTCCCTCCACGATATCTCCTCCAATTTCCTTACCATATCCTACCTGGTCCTCGGTGATATCCGGAGAAGAAGCGGCAGAGTCTTCAGGCAGAATCAGATTGAGGAGATCATCAGTTATCTGGAACCCGAAGGCAAAGTTCATGCCAAATCCTTCCATGGCTTTCAAATCCGAAGCGTCTCCTCCTCCAAGAAGGACGCCTACTTTGAGAGGAACCACTGCTGAGTAGTACCCTGTTTTCAGCTCCACGATCTTGAGATAGTCCGCCATGTCAAGATCCCAGATGCTGTCCTTGATCCACCCAATTTCCTGGGCCTGTCCTTCCACAGTGCGAACAGACATTCTGGTCAAGAGCTCCAGAATCTGGATTCTGGTAGCTGGATCAATGTCTTCTCGATTGATAGCCACTCCAAATGCCCTGGCAAAGAGCAGGTCCCCTGTGTTCAAAGCAAGAGGGACTCCATACAGGTGATGAGAAGCAGGCTTTCCTCTCCTCATCTGCTGGTCATCCATTATATCATCATGAATGAGCGCAAAGCTCTGGAACAATTCAAAAGTACATGAGATATCAATGAAATCGTCCGGATTTCCTCCCACCAGCTCGCATGATAGTAAGCAGAAGGCAGGACGGAATCGCTTCCCACCTCTCTCAATAAACTCCCTGGCTATGTCATACAGAAATTCCTGGAGATACGGGTTTTCTGAGGTGAGCATTGCGAGCAGCTGCTCATCAATGCGATACTTCATTTCCTTCAGAAACTGCAAGCAGGGAAATTCTTTCACTACATCACCTTCTTTCCAGTGGGCTGACTGCTTAAAAGCGTTGTGCAACAGCCCGCAGTAGCTATAACGTGAGGTGGGTTCAGTTCTCTTTTCGTGGAATGTGTTTTAGGAAAAAGCGGGCTACAAAGTATTAAGAATCCTGATTGCAACCAGGGAATATGAATATTCTCATAACGGGTCGGCCGGGAGTGGGAAAAACCACTCTCATCAAGAAGGTAATCGAGGATATTGATACGAAATCAGGGTTTTTCACCACTGAAATCAGGGGAAGGGGGAGAAGAGTGGGGTTTGCAATTGAGACAGTGGATGGGACCACAGGTATTTTGGCCCATGTGGACATCAAGAGCAAGTACAGTGTGTCAAAGTACAGGGTGAACATCTCTGACATTGAGGCAGTATGTGTCCCAAGTCTGGAGATGGAACGTGATCTCATTGTCATTGACGAGATAGGGAAGATGGAGCTCTTTAGTGATCAGTTTAGAAACCGTGTCCTCCAGGCTCTTGGTACGGGTAAGGTCATTGCCACCATCATGGAGCAATCACACCCTTTTACAGATGCCATCAAGAACCGAGATGATGTGGAACTGGTAACTGTGACAGAGGAAACGAGGGATGAATTGGTGGATATTCTAAAAGAGAAAATCAAGAAAAACCTGGTCTAGATGCTGGCTTCCCCTGATATTTGCCAATTCGTATAGCAGTGACAACAGGTTGGAGGTGGGCCAGTCCTTTCTCTGCTGTGTATCCTGTAAGAATCAGACTTCTTCATGATATTCATATCCTTTTTCAGCTGCCTTTTCTTTCAGGTGTCTGAGAAAAGTTTCTTTATCCTTGAAATATCCCATATTAAAGCTTCGTGGAGGTTCACCATTCTTTAGATAAACAACAACGTAGGGATTCCCCAATTCACTCTTTCTCACTGACATTTTTCTGATATTAGACCATGGGACTGAATCAAGACCAATTCCGAAATATTCCTCATTACTGAACGTCTCAAATGGCTCCTTGTGTACATATTCCCAGTGTTTCATGGAGAGAACCGCAAAAATCACCACTGCCATCAAGAAGAAAAGAGAAAAGAGAGGAGCACAGAACCTTCCACAACCGAAACAATCGGACTCAGACCAGGTATCATAAGTAACTTGGATGGTGAAATAAACCATCATGATCAAAGAGGCATAATAAATGTACACATTCGAGAATTTTCTCTCCTCTCTAAAGAGTAGATGGATGAACAAAAATAGCGAGAAAACGATAACTACAAAGACAATTGAACCAATGCAAGTTCCTGAGAGATAAGAGCAGAAGTAGAAGAATGGAATAGCTATAACGATTATCAGCATGTATTTTAGCAAGAACCTTCTGATTCTCTTCCTGTTCCATT
>JACVGW010000048.1:6767-7242 GCA_018992565.1 Theionarchaea archaeon | reverse complement strand
GAGATTGAAAAACTTCGAACAAGATGCTACAATGTTGAAGCTGGTCAAGATGGTGAGTAAGTGAACATAAAAAGAGAACATATAGGAGCATTGCTGTTGATCGTCGCGCTGACTACAGCGAGCGTGGTTGTTGCCTTCCCCGAATCTGATGGAACCCCCGAAGGGAAAGGACCCGGACATGGAGGATTTGCAGGAGGCTGCTGGGATCAGTTGACAGAGGAACAGAGAGAAGCATTGGAGCAATTGGTGCAGGAGATGAATGACTCTGGTGCCAGTCCTGAAGAGATCAGAGATGCAGTGCAGCAGTACCTGGAAGAGCAAGGAATTGACATAGAATCATGTCAAATGAAAGGGTTTGGACCTGGACATGGAGCCAGAGGATTTGCAGGAGGCTGCTGGGATCAGTTGACAGAGGAACAGAGAGAAGCATTGGAGCAATTGGTGCAGGAGATGAATGACTCTGGTGCCAGTCCTG
>JACVGW010000048.1:0-6667 GCA_018992565.1 Theionarchaea archaeon | reverse complement strand
AAGAGATCAGAGATGCAGTGCAGCAGTACCTGGAAGAGCAAGGAATTGACATAGAGAGCTGCTGTTGCTGTAGCCAACACTAGGTAACGATTGACAGGAGGGAAACTGCATGAGCATCATTACGTTTCCTTCCTACTTTTTTCTATCACAGCGCTCGGAAATAGGGACAAGAGAATCATATCCGCAACCGGAAAGCAGAGAGATCTCTGAGGCCACAAAAACACTACAGGTATTGGATTCTTTCGGAGCAGGAATCAGAGCCCTTGGTATATCATTGAATCTTTTTATCAGCCCTGTGCTATTCACACTATGAAGAATGGTGGAGCACGTTTCTTTCCACATCCTTCCAGAAAAGGAGCAGGTTTTTCCTGTGCGCAAACCTCAAATGAATAGAGACAAGAAGCAGGTGGAGCATACTTGGTTCCACCTAGAATATCTTACATCATACGAAGAATAACCACTGTTTCTTCCGTGAAGAAGTCCCTTCACCACAATACCAAGAAACAATCCAGTTCGGTCTTCCATTAAGAAGTAGTTGCTTTCAAGACACTTTTTAGGCACAAAAATACAAAAATATTGAAATTGAAATGAAAAGTGGAGAAGTCAAAAAACTGATTTTACAGAACGAATATTTTCAGAGAATTCCGGAAAGACAAGACAAGAAGAGAATAAAGCACTCGAAAGGAACCCCTTTTCACAAGTGGTGCACCAAGACAGAACTATACCAGCCGTCAGTTGACACTCTCTTCTATTGCGCTTTTATGCACAAGAGTTAAAAAGGAGTGGGTTCAAAATAAACCATGGCCAACACTGAGTGCCAATATAAATCCTGGGACGGAAGCAAAATCTGCAGGGAACCTGCATGGCAGGGGTCAACTGAGGGACTATGTATATTTCATGATAATTCAAAAGAGAAAAACCTCAATCTGTTCAGGAAGAAACTGGCCAGAAAGTTGAAGCAAGAGGACTACAATTTTAGAGGATACTGCTTTCCAGAGACAGTGGATTTTGCAGACCACATTTTCTCCAGGGAGGTGGATTTTGAGGAAGCCATCTTCTCAAGCAGTGCCAATTTCAGCAACTCCACGTTTTCAACCAGAGTGAATTTTGCGGGAACCACTTTCTTCGATCGCGCCAACTTCTTGAATACTACATTTTCAGGGGGAGCTTACTTTGCAGGAGCTACCTTTTTTGGAGGGGGGAATTTTGTGGGTTCCGTCTTTTCAGGGGGAGCTTACTTTGCAGGAGCTACCTTCTTTGGAGGTGCATATTTCTCAGGCACCACCTTTTCGGGAGGAGCCCACTTTGCCCGTGGTTCCTTTTCGGGAGGAGCCTATTTCTCGGGTGCTGTCTTCTCCAACAGGGCAGGATTCTCCAAGGCGAATTTCTCTGAAGAAGCAGAATTCATGGGTGCGAAGTTTTCGGGAGACGCACACTTCCTCAGCGCGACTTTCCATAAGTGGGCAAGGTTCGAGGAAGCCAGATTTTCTGATACCACTGATTTTGTAAAGGCTGAATTCATGGGTGATACCAGTTTCTGGAAGGCGAGATTCGAAAAATCGGTAGACCTTCAGATGGCGACCTTTGCCAAGAATGTGTCTTTTCTGGACACAACTTTCGGGGATGAAATCCTCTTTGAAGGAAGTAAATTCATGCACAATACAGGAGAAGATCCCATGGCCAGTGCTCTCCTGGAGAAGAGCTACCGCAATGTCAAGAATGCGCTCCTGGAAAGGGGCAACTACAGCACTGCTGGAGAGTTCTACTATCGAGAGATGGAAGCACGCAGGTCAAGGACGAGCAGAACCAACTGGTTATGGATGACCTTATACAAATGGCTGTGCGGCTATGGGGAGAAACCCCAGCGGGTAGTCCTGATCTCACTGGCTGTGATACTGATGAGTGCTTTCGTTTTCCTTTTCAATGGAATCACCTTGTTTGGCGAGAGTGATGCTGCAAAAATCGACTACAGCATTCTTGCTCTGCGGCCCACGTGGCAGCTGCTTGAAGATTTCCTCAGCACGTTGTACTACAGTTCCATCACATTCTCTCACCTTTCCCAGCCAACAATTGCTCCCGCAGGAGGACTAGCTCGAGCCACTGTTGCGGTAGAAGGGTTCCTAGGGATCTTCCTGATCATTCTGCTTGCTGTGGTCACTGCTAGAAAGATGATCCGCCAGTGAGCGTTGTACTCACCACTGAAATATGGTCTGAATAGAAAAGGTTTTATAAGACAATTGACAGCATGAAGTATGAACACGCTTCTCAATGCAATGGCAGAAAAAAAGATTACCCGGGCCCGACTTCTCGTTGTGGATATTCACGGAAATCCCAAGTACATGGTTATTCCTGCCGATTATGTGGAAGAAGTAATCCAGGGGATGAGTATTGATGGCTCTTCTATTCCCGGTTTCACACAGGTGGGATCAAGTGATGTGATCTGTAAACCAGATGTTGAGAACCCCCACGTTGTGGGAGATGAAGCCATATTGTTCTGCGATTTGTATGAGACTGAGAGTAGCCCCTTTTCCAAAGATGGCAGAAGCATTTTGAAAAGAGTAATATCCGATTATGAAGTTCTAGTAAAGCCTGAACTGGAATTCTTCCTGCTAAAGGGTAGTTCCCCTCTGGATAAGGCTGGATACATGGATGCGGGAGAGGGACTGGCCCTGGTAGAGCATGTTGTTGGCACAACTGACATAAAGGTAGAACGGTTCCACCATGAGAATGGACCTGGTCAGTACGAGATTGAACCTGTCATGGCCCCCGCAGTGTCTGGATGCGATGCCATCATCATTCTCAAAGATATGCTCAAAAAAAAAGCTCTCCAAAATGGCTGGACTGCCACCTTCATGCCAAAGCCATTTGCGGATAAGGCGGGAAGCGGAATGCATTTTCATATACTGCTGGAAAAGAATGGGAAGAGCCTTTTTCAGGGGTTTGGTGATACTGCCCGCTATTTTGTGGGAGGACTGCTTTCCCATGCCAGGGAGATCACTGCAGTGTGTAACCCCATCATTAACTCTTATAAGCGTCTTGTTCCTGATTTCGAAGCACCGATCAATATCTTCTGGGGGAAGAGCAATAGATCGGCGCTGGTGAGAATTCCCAAAGGTGGGAAAACACGGATTGAGTATCGAGCTCCCGATCCTTCCTGCAATCCATACCTTGCTCTGGCGTTAATGGTGGGCGCAGGGCTAGATGGTGTAAACCACAAGGTCGAACCTCCGGAAGAGGGGTCAGGTGGGGGAACTCCCTGCGATGTTTTGCCTCTCAACCTGGAGGAAGCACTGAATGAACTGGAAACCAGTGACCTCGTCCACAGAGTATTGGGTGCAGAACTGGTAGAGGAGTTTATTGGTCTGAAGAAGAGTGAAATCAAAGAATATCGGGCCCATATATCCCAATGGGAATATGATCATTACCTTTGAAGACAATCAACAACAGACTACCCTACACCTACTTGAATATAGACATCATTTCTTGAAACTCGGTAAGACTTTTTACTTTCAGGCAATCCAACGGTTCATAGCTCTGTGATCTATCTAGCAGGACAGGGATGATGCCAGCTTCAAAAGCTCCTTCGACATCAGTATGGTAGGTATCTCCAACGTACACTGTTTCCTGGGGACTCACTCCCAGGATTCTCAGCGCAGCCTTGAAAATCTGGGGTTCTGGTTTTTCGAACCCCACTTCTCCCGAGAGGATTATAGTATCAAGATAAACGTCCAGTCCCAGGTTCGCAATTCGCTCACGTGTAGAAGGTGCTGCATTGGCCACGACCCCCAGCTTCAATCCTGTTTCTTTCAGACACGAAAGAACAGTGTCTACATCGAAAAACTTATGATACCTCATGCGGTCCTGGATGTAGTGGTGGATGAACCATCCATGGGACACAGTAGCATCAATCCCCACCTTATGCAGAGCTGACATGTGGCCATAAGCAAAGAAATCTGCTTCTTCTTTTCGTGTGGCTGGCAGTGGAACGTGAATAGTCCGATCTACTTCTGCAGTAGCCCGGTATAGTTCAGAGGGCGATACATGAAATCCCAGAAGATCGCATGCCTCACAGAAGAGGGTCTCTCCTGGGGGTTCGGACCACACCAGTGTTCCAGTGAGATCGAAGAGCACACTGCCAACAATCATGGGAGTGGTTAGGGCGGATGCTATTTAAACTTTTTCGAGAGTTGGGAGGAGTTGGTGATTCTCGTGAAGACGATGTATTGAAGGTCCTAGTGAGAAATATACTGTTCCTCTAATCCTTCTGAAAAGCAGAATATAAAACCTCGATTCAGCAGTATACTGATTACACTGAAAATGAGAGCTCTCATTAATTGACATACCTGACTTTGCACCACTGCATGCAAGTCTTGATGCTGGAGACCTGGACTCAGGTACCTTTCTCCACTAATTAGGTATTCTCCTCTCGTCTATAATCCGTGAGAAACCTTTAATACATCTCAAGAGAGGTCAATATATGAATGTTGAACTCGTCGCTCACACTCCAGATCCCGATCGTCTCTGTGCTCAAGCAGCCCTTGTCTCGAAATGGCCCAGGCCGTGGTCTGAATTCAAGGACCTATGGAATGATGGGACTGATCTAACCCACCTGACAGATGCTATTGAAAAAGGACATATCTCAGTCATCGAACATGCATCTTTCACCTTCAGCCTTGAAGGAATTTCTCGGGCCTGCTCCCACCAGTTAGTGCGGCACAGGCTTGCGAGCTATACACAACAATCTCAGCGGTATGTAACAGTGGAATCTCTCTCATTCGTCACTCCTCCCAACATCAAAGAAAACCAGGAAGCCGCAGAGAAGTTCCGTCAGAATATCCATGAAGGGTTTGAATTGTATCAGAACCTCCTGGGAATGAAAATTCCTGAGGAGGATGCGCGCTTCATTCTTCCGAATGCTGCTATGACTAATATAATGGTGACCATGAATGCGCGAGAACTGCTTCATTTCTTTGCCCTGCGCTGCTGTGAAAGAACCCAGTGGGAGCTGCGAGAGGTTGCATGGAAGATGCTGAGTCTGGTCAAAGGGAAAGCTCCGCTCATCTTTTCCAAGGGGGGACCTTCCTGCGTACAGTCTGGATCCTGTCCTGAAAAAGATCTCTCCTGCGGTAAGATGAGAGAAATGGAAGAAAAGGCAGCTGCACTGTAGCCTCCAGGGTTGGTAACCCTGCGCCTGTTCTTCCATACTGCGAACAGATTAACAGGTAATCAGCTCTTAGAAACACTCCTTTCATCGCAATTATGAGCATTTCAAAAGGAAATTATCACAATTATCAGGTAGAAAGGTTTATAAGGTTTTTAAACGATTAGAACATATTGGTGTTTTCATGAACGCTGGATGGAGAAATGTCAAGCGCGTCTCACAAGGAATTACTCGCTACGTTGGTACAGTTGCCAGAAAGAAGCGCAGTAAAGATCGCAAAATCGGATTGATCATTGATGGTCCAAATATACTGAGAAAAGAGTTTGGCATCAACCTGGACGACGTGAAGGCAATTCTGGAGAACATGGGAGATATCAGGATTGGCAAAGTCCTGCTCAACCAGTATGCTTCCCAGGGGTTGATAGAGGCTATAGCAAACCAGGGATTTGACTCTATTGTGGTAGCTGGGGACATAGATGTGAGGATGGGTATAGAGGCCATGGAATTGATCTACAATGACACAGTGGATACTGTAGCCCTGGCCACTCGAGACACTGATTTTCTACCCATCTTGGTCAAGTCAAAAGAATATGGAAAAGAGACCATTGTCATTGGCGCAGAACCTGGATTTTCCATTGCACTGCAGAATGCAGCAGATTATGTTATTGTAATGGGTCAGGATCACATTTCTGTTACTTCAGATGAGGATATTGAGGTATGATCGTTATTTTCCTTTGCACCCGTTTCAATTATGTAGTGAGAAGAGAAAGGTAGAGGTAACTAGAGAAGTGTAAAGACTACTGGAGAAGGGTTCCCTGCAAGAATAGAAATTCTGATCCAGAAGGTAGATGAAGCTTTGATTCACAGTGCCGGGATGACCAGGGAGAACAAAAAAAGAAAGGGATTATTTGTTTTCTGATGCATACTTTTTCGACAGAATGTCTGGGAGAACGTCCAGAACCTTTCCTATCTTGAGCAGGACATAAATGAGGCCCGCAGAGAGTATGAGCCGTGTTGCTATTCCAATGAGAGCTATTACTGCTTGCATGACATCACCTCACGTCACATTCAAAAGCGAAATTAAAAAGGGTTCTGAACGATTATCCAGTAACAAAGGTACATGTATCGATATGGTAGTCAGCTTATTCTTAGCATGAATGCTATTCCTCGCAGGGAACCTGGTAGTCATTGTCATGAGAGTCCTTGCATCTCCTGCAACGACATGTGTTCACTTCATTCAGAATCTCCTACACCTCGTTGAGATCTTCGAATGTATATCCCAAGGCTCTTGTAAGCCATTGTAGAACATGTAATCTGAATGTCCAGTACCACTGAGTGATTTCAAATGGGGAAAATTCACCCAAGTGAGAAACAGGCGGAAAGAAAGGAGGGTTTTCTCTGTAGTTTGACCAATGAAAGGAATCAATGACCACATCATGTTCTCCAGGACTCTCAAAAGCTTCCGAGCCCGGGTACGGCTGAAAAACGGATGTTTCACATATGCTG
>JACVGW010000128.1 GCA_018992565.1 Theionarchaea archaeon | reverse complement strand
GTGACAGAGCAAAGCTTATAAGGTTAGGGCTCTCTACAAGCACTATGAAGCTGCTTCCGGCGGGTATTCGCATTCTTGACAATCTTCTGGGGGGAGGATTCCCTGATGGTTCACTTATTGTGATTCAGGGGTTCCCTGGCTGCGGATTCGAGGAATTTGCACAGCAGTTCATGTGTTATGGCCTGTCAAATGGCTCAAATGGTGTGTACTTCACACTACGGAGGACTGCAAAGGAGATTCTCCAGGCAATGAAGAGGATCGACGGTCGAGTAGAAGACTACTGTTCATCCGGGAGCCTCACCTTTGTTGATGATTACAGCGCCCGCCTCAAAGAATTCGCAGTAGAACATAACCTGGTCCCTGCAGGGAAGATTGATTTCGAGAATGATCCCTTCTGGAGAATAAATACTCTGAAGAGACTTGACATCTTTGTGAAAGACAAGATGAAGACTTTAAATGGAGAAGTCCGGGGCGTCCTGGACAACCTGTCATACCTCTTGAGAACAAATGAGGTGGCCCAGATACTCAGGTTTCTGGAGGATTTGCACTACTGCATACAGATTTACGGGGGTGTGTACTTCATGCTGCTGGTGGATGGTGTTCATGATACCAAGACAGTCGCTACCATCTCAGATCTGGCTGATGGTGTCATACGGTTTGTGGAACTGGAAAGAGGAACAGAGCTGATCACCCGGATGCGCTTCATCAAAATGGAAAGAACTACCTTCAACTTCAAGGTTATCCCTCATACTACCATACGAACAGGACTCCTCTACTATAAGACGGACGAAGGTATTCAGTTTGAGCTGCCTCACAGAATTGACCCCAGGGAAGTTCTCTGACCACTGTTGGAGAGTTCACTATGGTATATAGCGATTTATTCTGTTGGCACAGTAGGTAATCCAACTGGTTCATTCCACCTTGAGATGTACAGGCATTCACAAGTCAATCAACATCCCACCACTACAACCGGGGAACCCTCATGCGTGAGATATCCTTTTAAAGCGATTCAGAAAATACCTCCATGGACAATTATTCCAAAGTCCTCATCTCATCGCTGGTGCTCAATATAACACAGGGGATGTTATTCCCCTTCCTCCCCATATATGCCTATGAGATCAGCGGGAAATTCGCATATGCAGGGTACATTTTCTCACTGCCCTCTGTGATCATGGTAGCCATGCATTTTGGGTGGGGGTCTGTGTCAGACCGGCTGGGAACCAGGAAGTCAGTCATAGTAGCCTCCAATGTGGTGGCCTCCATCCTGTACTTCGTCTTTCCGTTTGTGGGTATTTCAGGGCTCTTATTCTTCAGGAGTGTACAGACATTCTTCTATTCCTCGTATATTCTGATACCTGCCATGATTACAGAGTATTTTCCCTCTTCAAAGGGAAGAGCCCTGGGACAGTATAATGTGGCAACTGGCATCGGGTGGACTATTGGAGGGGTTCTTTCTGGACATGCTGCCAGCATGGGATTTGATGTATTCTTTGGAATTGTTGGTGTTTTATCCCTCTTGTTTTGTGTTGTCTTCTCTTTCGTTGAAGACCTGCCAAGGGAAAAAGATAAGAAGGGATTCAAGCAGTTTCTGGTGTTTGGAGAATCCAGGAAAATACTCATTCTATGCCTATATGCTGTGATTTTGATGACAGGAGGGGCAATCCCTTCCTCTATTTTCAATGTGTACTTAAGCAATGGTGGAGTATCCCGGGAAATTATCGGGTACGTCAGTTCACTGACGAGTCTGACCTTCTTGCTGGTGGCAGGTGCAGTGGGCAAAGCATGCGACAGGATTGGTCGGCGTCCCCTGTTGCTGGCCGCTCCTGTCCTGTACATTGTCATGTGGATGGGTATTGGCCTGGTGGAGAATGTGGTGTTGAAGATCGTGCTGTGGATCCTTCCTTTTTATGCCCTCTTCATTATCGCGTCTACCTCTGCAGTATCTGACCTGACCTCAGAGAAAGAACGGGGGAGAGGGGTAGGGATTCTCAATTCATCCATTGGATTAGGTAATTTTCTGGGAGGACTCGTGGGAGGGAACCTGGCAGATGCCATCGGTGCTGAAAATGCGTTCATGGCTGCCTCCATCTGTGCTGTCATGAGCCTGCTGGTCTCCTCACGGATTGAAGAGACCTCACCAGATGGTAACCCCGTGGCAGAAGACAGGGGCATCCTGTAACAAGGGTTCCCTTTTCTTTTGACAGGACAGGTTCTTTGGAGAAGAAAGCGAGATCATGTGCTTCCTGACAGTTCCTTCATGATATCTTTCATGGTTTCTATGTACTCTCTAAATACAGCTCTGCCCTCTTCTGTCAGTTGTATGATGGTGTGGGGTTTCTTGTTGACAAATTCTTTCTCCACCTTGACATACCCTGCTTCTTCCAACTTACTGATATGTCGGGAAAGGTTGCCAGTGGTGAGCCCTGTCTGGGGAAGAAGGAAAAGGAAGTCTGCACTGCGCACAATGTAGAGCTGCGCCATGATAGCAAGCCTTGCAGGTTCATGGACGAGCTTGTCAAGTTCTGAGATATGCCGCAGGCCATCTCCCTCATCTCGCGACATATCCTCCGCCCTCTCGCCCCGGATATCTCCTGAAAAAGCGGGCCAAAACAATGAACCCACTGAGAAGGATTAGTCCTCCTGCCCCTATGAACTGGTACATCATGATTGTCAAAGGATTGACTCCAGGGACATCAAAGAGCACTCCAGCCACTATGACGACCAGGAAGAATCCAGCGTAGACATAGAAGCGTCTGATCTGCTTCCAGTATCCCACAAGGAAGATTGCCACAGCAATAATCAGTTCATAGCCTACCAGTGCCATTTCCCCCACCATGCTCCTTACTGACTGCGGCAGGTCAGTGGTGAGTACCAGGAAGAATACCAGACCCAGAAGAGCAGTTATTGAGAAGAAGACAACGAAAAATGATTTCTCTTTCTTCATTCGTTCCTCTCTCTCCGGGCTGAACGTCACCAGGCCAACCCTGGGCAGTGTTATTGATTTCTTGGCAGCTGCAAAGAAAAAGACAACCATCCAGGCCAATGCTGTCAAGGCACTATACTGTGTGGTCATGCCTATTCCAAAGGTTAGGACAAAGAGCCCTATAGAAATGTCCAGTATGCCGTCATCAAAATAGGCGGTCCAGGCCTTTCTCTCCAGTTCCTTGAGGTTCATATCTGACGTCATTTTCTATCACCTTACTATGTAATGTAGTCTACAGTTTATAAAGCTTTGCATTACAAAGTAGTTTCCAGTTGTTGTGGAGTGACTGTATCAGAAGGCATGGTGCAACAACGCTAGTATACCCTGATCCTGGTGGCATTGAACACTGCCATGAGAGCCACCCCCACATCTGCAAACACTGCTTCCCACATGGTGGCCATTCCCAGGATCCCCATGAAGATAAAGATGCTCTTGACCCCCAGGACCAGTGCGATGTTCTGCCATACGATTGTGCTGGTCTTTCTGGCTATTCTAACTGCCTCCACCACCTTGTAGAGATGGTCAGTCATAATCACAATGTCTGCAGTTTCCACAGCTGCGTCACTTCCCAGTGCCCCCATGGCAATCCCGACATCTGCTCGAGCAATGACGGGAGCATCATTTATCCCATCTCCCACAAAGGCAACCGTCCTCTTATCGTAGCTGAGACTCTCTTTCATCTGTTCCAGTCTCACGACTTTCTCTTCAGGCAGGAGCTCACTGTGGAACCTCAGGATTCCCAGTGACTGTGCCACACATTCAGCTGCATCACTGCTATCGCCTGTGAGCATGATGGAGGTGATACCCATTTCCCTGAGGGCTTCTACGGTCTTTCCTGCATCGTCTCTTATCGTGTCACTGATGAGAATATACCCTGCATACGTACCATTCACTGTAACATGTGCTACTGTGCCTTCCACGTGGCACGTATCATGGGATATCATCTCCTCATGAAGCTGTCTGTCATTCCCCACAAAGACAGTATTTCCGTTCACTGAAGCCCTGACACCGCGGGCAGGAATTTCCTGATAGTCTGTTACTGTATCTCCTTCTTCCTGCGGGTATTTCTCCACAATTGAACGGGCAATGGGATGGGAGGAATACTGCTCTGTTACAGCAGCATGTCTCAAGACCATGTCTTCAGTAAACCCTTCAGCAGGCACCACCTGGGAAACGGCAAGAGATCCCTTGGTTAAGGTGCCTGTCTTGTCAAATACCACTGCTGCGAGGTCAGTGAGAACATCCAGGAAGTGGGCTCCCTTTATCAATATACCTTCCCGGGACGCTCTGCCAATACCACCCACGTAACTCAGCGGTATGGATATGACCAGCGCACAGGGACAGGAAATAACAAGGAGCACCAGAGCCCTGTAGGTCCATTCCAGAAAGGAGGCACCCAGGATCACGGGGAGGATGACTGCCACACATACTGCTGCACCTACTACTGCAGGAGTATAGACTCTGGCAAACCGCGTGATGAATTTCTCAGGTCGTGCCTTACGGGCTGCAGCATTCTCCACCAGGTCCAGGATGCGTGACATAGATGACTCTCCAAAGGGCTTCGAGACATTCACAGTGAGAGCACCTGTCTTACTTATCATTCCTGCCAGTACCGTCCCCCCTTCCTCAACCTCCCTGGGCATACTTTCTCCAGTCAGTGCAGAGGTATCCATAATGGAGTGTCCTTCGATTACAACGCCGTCCAGGGGGACTCTTTCTCCAGGAGCCACCAGGATTATATCTCCAACCTTCACGTCACGAGGATTCACCTGCAGGGTGCTATCACCATGTACGAGAGTGGCAGAATCGGGGCGAAGGTTCAGGAGTGCTCTCACAGATTTCCGGGATCTGCTGACAGAAAGGTCTTCAACATACTCTCCTACCGAGAAGAAGAGCATGACTCCCGCAGCCTCTGGCAGCTGATGAATGAGGATAGCACCTGTAGTGGCAACTGTCATCAAGAAATTCTCATCAAATATGTGGCCC
>JACVGW010000047.1 GCA_018992565.1 Theionarchaea archaeon | reverse complement strand
AGAGAAAACGGGGACCACAATCTTTTTAAGGCTGAGTCGAAAAACAGTAGAATAGCCGCGGTAGCTCAGTTGGGAGAGCGCCAGACTGAAGATCTGGAAGTCGCTGGTTCAAGCCCGGCCCGCGGCACTGCTTTCTTACTCTGTTAATAGTAGAAAGAATTCTATCAGAAAGCAAACATTTTTCAGCCAAGAGCAATATTATATCCCATGGGTTCTGCAGTAATAGCATGGTGTTATCTATTGGGTATGTCAATTCCTATTTTCTATCTCTGTGTAGGAAAGAGAAAGAGAATAATTGACAAGTATGAGAGCGATATTCAGATTCTGCTTATCCTTGCTGTTTTATTGTGTCTGTATTTTTTGTTTTGTAGCGTATCACTTGTCTTCATTTCCTTGTATTTCCACACTGGTAGTTTCAAATTCTTCATCCTTTCTGTCTATTTCCTTCTTCCATTATTCTTAGGTATAGTCGTGTATGAGTTTCTTCTCATGCTAGTTGAAAGGCGTCTCCATCTCAAAGATATGAAGACGCCAGGAAATGTTCGAAAAATCAGTCGTCTTGTTAGTCTGGCTGCAACGCCAAAAGTGAAAAGTACATCACTAGGAATTTCACCTCTCGTCTACGGAAGAGGCAGAAGAGAGTCTGTACTTGTACTTCCTGAGAGTATGTCATTGTTGACTGAAAAAGAACAACATGCTGTCATTACGCACGAGCTCTCTCATGTCTATCAAGGCGATGTGGGATTCTTCACTTGGTTGACAATTCTCCTTGAAGGCTTCAAGTATTGGATTCCCCCTTTTCCTCTCGCTTATGCAGAATTCGTATACTCCGCCCATTCTGGATTTTCATATCCCTTTGTTTTTGAGCTTAGCCCTGATCTTGAAGCTGTCATACTGTTCCCCATTCTCGTCCTGCTGCTCTACTTTTCCCTGGTATTCCTTAAAAGCTCCCTTTCCAGGACCAGAGAGTCAATAGCGGATGCCTATACCATCTTTCATGGATGTGACACCTCATTGAAGTCAGCTCTGGTGAAGTATGCTAGCATAGGAACATTGGAAAGGGGTGGTATCGTGAATCTTTGTTTTCATCAGGGTGCGAAATCAAGACATGGACTGTCAACTCATCCACCTCTCCAAGAGAGACTCAATAATATTGATGAAAAGACTTTTCTCAAAGCGAAGAATGAGAACTTTTCGCCCGTATTTGCATTCTGCATAGGAGTAATGTCTGTCTTTCTTTACTACTCCATTAATCACTTCTTTATTAATGCAAATGTGTTGTTTCAAATCACATCGACACCAGAATTCGAGGCATTTCTTAAAGGAGTCATTCCTTTTGTTGGAGCTTCCAGCCTGGTGGCAATAACTTATGTATTTCCAATTACCAGAACGCCCCTACACTTTTGCGATCTAGTCCGTAAGGATTTCTTTTTTCCCCTTGCGAGTAATGCAGCAATTACTCTATCAGCTGCAGCCATAACTAGTTATGGCCTCTTCCTTGACAGAGAGTGCGTAGTAATTTCTATAGGATTTGGTGCCTGCGGCCTCTTGATGTCCTTTGCAGGATTTCTTAACAACAGACACAATGATTTCGATTCTAGAGACTGGTATCTTTTGTTTGCTCCATTTCTTATGGTTGCTCTTGTCTGGCCCCCCATGACAATCATCCATGGATTTTTCTTCCATACTACAATTGAGCCACAATCTTTCGTTCCCTCGATGCTATGTGTACTCATACTGGGTTTCTTTGCCCTATTATCTCTTGTAATACGTGGAAATGTTGATGTGTACACAGAAAAAAGAATTCTCTTCTTTTTCAAGAAGACGAAGGAATTTGTCACAGTCAGTAACCCTCTGTTTTACTTGTTGATTCTTTTTATTTTGCTCATTGTACCTACATTTGTCTCTATCATGTTCTACATTGTCTTCTGCATGGTTAAGGCCTTCATAGCAGTGCCAGGAGGCAATCTACTCCTCTTATCAGCACTCTTTGTCTTGCTCTTATATTTTACCAGAATCACGATGCCCTTCAGTTTCCTCAGGTTCTCCTTTCTCCTCGAGATTGCTTCGTCAGGAAATGGCATCGAGGACACATATCCGCAATTCATCGAAAAAGTCATTAGGAGACACCAGTCTCTTGACGGAGGATTTCATCATGAAGCTAAAGGATTTTCGAATCAAGAAGGAACCTTTATTCACAGCAAGACTGCAAAATTCTTCGAAATCAGCCTGAATGAGAGAGTCCTGAGTTGGATTCTTGCGACCGAAAGAGAAGAAGGAGGGTTCTCTTTCATTATTGACGGACATGCACAAATTGAAGCCTTGTACTATGCAGTGCAGTCACTCTCTCTTCTTGAAGAGACGAAAAACATGTCAAGACACACTACATGGGTGTTAAACTCCTTTAATGGGAGCTATTTCAGTTTCGAGTATGATACGTGTTCCCCTTTATTACAGACGTGTTATGCAGTAGAATCGCTTTCTTTGCTCGGCACTCTCAAAATCCAGAACATGGATGCATGTAGACAATGGATAATGGCTCGTTTTTCCCTCGAACTAACGCCAAAAGAAGCTTTCTTCGCCACTCGTGCTCTCAAAGCTCTCAATTCAGATATGAAGACTGCAGAAGAATGGCTTTTGGGCAACAAGAGATTGCGAACTACTCGCATAGACAAGAATACGCAAAACGTGTATTACTATAGCAAAGTTTCATACGAATTAACTAAATCCATACCTACGCTCATAATAGAGCAAGCACTAGAGGAATTAGTCAAGATGAGAAGTGAATTCCAAGGAAAGTTCATATAAGTACGTTCCAATACACGTGTCTCGTTTTCTGAATACGAATGACTCTATTCGCCTTTCCAGCTACAGCAAAGCGGCCCTGAAGCAACACTCAATTCAACAGGAAGAAAATCATCAGTCCTCTCTGGCAATCTCCCTCTTAATATCATCTTCAGTCAAGACTCTTTCACAGTAGAAACACCTGATACGCAATGGAGTAATGCTTTCCAGCAGAAACTTGGTCTTCACTGGCTCAAAATGAGTAACACAATTCGCGTTAGAGCAGGGTAAAATGCCCACAATCTCAGAAGGTATCTCCACTTTTTTCTTATCAATGACCTCATAGTTCTTGACAATATTCACCGTGGCGTTAGGGGCTACCAGGCTAATCCTATCCACCTCATTCTTCGACAATTCTCTGTTCTCGATCTTTATGATATCCTTGGTTCCACTCTTCCCACTTGATACATTCACAGCAATAGACACCGGAGCAGAGAAATCCTCTAGCCCCAATATCCTCGCAACTTCAAAAGCTTTACCAGGGGTAATGTGGTCAATAACGGTACCATTCTTGATGGCTGAGATTTTGAGTTCCCTCTTCATAATTTCCACCCCAGTAGAGAGGCCAGTAGTGCCATACGAACAGGAATCCCGTATCCTGCCTGTTCAAAATACAGAGCATTGGGTGTGCTGTCAATTTCTGGGTCGATTTCATCTACCCGTGGTAATGGATGCAGGATCTTGGCATCTCCCAGAAAGTCCAGAGACTCTGCAGTGATCTGGTAACTCCCCTTGACTTTCTCATACTCCTCAACATCAGGGAAACGCTCTTTCTGTATGCGGGTTACATACAGTACGTCTACTTTCAGATCTTCCAGTTCTGTAACCTGTTGAAAAGGAATTCCCTTTTCAGTCAGATCTTCCTTAATGTGAAGAGGCATCTCCAATCCGACAGGAGACAAAAATTGTAATGTAACATCATACCACGATAGTGCATAGGAGAGGGAGTGCACAGTTCTCCCATATTTCAGGTCACCCATTAACCCAATACGCAGTCCATCAATCGTCTTTAATGTCCTTTTGATAGTATATAGGTCCAGCAATGTCTGGGTGGGATGCTGATTCACTCCATCCCCTCCATTGATAATAGGTACGTGGGCTGCTTCAGCTGCCAGCCGGGCTGCCCCATCTCTGGGATGCCTCATGACAATAATATCTGCATACCGTTCTGCCATGCGGACTGTATCCTGCAGCGTTTCACCTTTGGCCACTGAACTGGATCCAGATTCTGAGAACCCAATCACTGAGCCTCCGAGGCGATTCATAGCAGATTCAAAAGACAATCTCGTCCGGGTCGAAGGCTCAAAAAAGAGAGTAGCCAGGATCCTACCCCGAAGGATATCAGTTCCTTTGGCGAATCCTTCCATTATACTAGCATTCTCAAGGACGTTCTCTATGTCGGTTCTTTCGAAGTCCTTTATACTGATGACATCTTGCATGACAGGAAATATGTTTTTGCCACATAACAATTTAAGGGTTTCGGTGGAGCAGCCAGCAGAATGGTGTGTTACTGCATCCATCATAGTCTGTGAAGTAAGCCAGTAGTCCACGTACTGTATTTGCAGACACCAGTCTATGGACATGGTTTTTAAACAGTCAACTCGTAATATACTTGGTCTGCCATGTTGTACAAGAATATGAAAGTTGTTACCTCCAGAGGTATTGTAGAATGTGATGTTCAGGTTGATCATGGGAAGATCACCCAGATAAAGAAGGACATATCAGGAGAAGGTGTTGATTTTGCCGGTTCTCTGGTCTTCCCTTCAGTAATAGACCTACATGTCCATGCCAGAGATTTCAATGAAAAACACAAGGAAACGGTGAAGACATGCACGGAGGCTGCGGTCGCGGGCGGGGTAACAACAGTAGTGGATATGCCCAATACAAACCCCCCCGTTATCACTTCAGAAGTATTCAAGATGAGAAAGTCTCTATTCGAACGAGAAAGTGTGTGTGGTTTCGCTTTGAATTTTGGAGTTGTAGACGCAGTAGATGAAATATCAAAGGTTACTCCACTATTTGTGAAAGTGTACCTGTCTGACACCACAGGGCACTTGTTGTTCAAGGGTGATGCAAAGGAATTGCTCTCACTCAAGAACCCTGTGGCCATTCACTCTGATCTTGAAACCACGAAGAAGTGGTGCAGATTGAATAAGGGGATTCTGTATGTATGCCACGTAGCTTCCAAGCCAGAAATTGAGTTTCTAAAAGGGCAGCAGGTTATACGGGAAGCAACTCCCCATCATCTGTTTCTGACCAGGAATGACAATCCTTTGAGTGCAGTGAAGCCCCCCCTGGGAAGTGAAGAGGACAGAAAAGCTCTCTGGAGCAACCTGAGATCTATAGACGTCATTGGTTCAGATCATGCTCCCCACACCCTGGAGGAGAAATTACATGGAGCCTCCGGGATTGCAGGAATTGAAACCATGCTGCCACTACTGCTACATGCAAGTAACAGGGGGTTGCTATCATTGGAGGATATTGCGGTACGCTTATGCGAGGTACCCTGTAAACTCCTGAACTCACTCCTCGGCTATAGGAAGGGGTTTTTCGTGGGAGCTGATGCTGACTTCACTGTGATCGACCTCAAGAGAGAATGGGTCATTAACGCTTCTGAATTCAAGTCTAAGGCAAAGCATTCACCTTTTGATGGATGGAAGATACGAGGAAGAGTAGTAAAGACTCTGGTCAGAGGGAAGACTGTTTTCGAAGTTGATTCTTAGCCTCACACAAATGTTCAAGATAAGAGGCTGTCTCTGCACGCAGGGCAATGTAACCCATACACAGTCTTCTCCATGCTCTCTTGATTTCCAGCCTTTCATAGGTACTGATTGTCAGGCTATCCTATTCTGGTTTCAGATTGTTCTTCAATACCCATTCCATCACATTTTGCGCAAAAGCAAAATTGTCATCTTCAACTTCAGTATCTGGATCTGACCAAGCACTGGAATCTCCAAGACAAAATACCTTCCCATTCTTCTCGTACAGGGCAGCCACTATTGGTTCTCTCCTGTACACTTCAGACACATCATGCCGGGAGCCAAAAGCTACTCCCTCTGCCACATACTTCCTTTTCTGCCTCAATAAGGTGATAGAACAGCCTCTCCAGTAGTGAAGGAGCTCAACATCTGCACATACAGGATGGTCCCCAAACTTCTGGATCACATTCTCTCCATAGAAGACTACTCCATCATCATTGAATCGCATCCCAAAGGGACTGGAAATCACGTTCAAGATCTCGTTGCATCCATATGAATAATACCGAGAAGTATTGTGATGATTGCCAATGAGGAGTAATGATCCCCCTTTCATTACAAAATCAATGAGAGCCAGCGTTTCATCCAGCACAAAATAGGAATGTGGTTCAGCAACCACCATGACTTTCGCCTGAGAAAGACGCGTTATAAACTCTTTTCTGGATAGTAAGGGAACGACTTCATGATTAACACTTTCTTTCCATGCTAAATATGATCGTTTTTTCCTGACCTCTGAAATCGTACAGAATTCACTATGTGATTCGTCAAATAAAATCATGGACCATATTTAGTGCCATCCCATTTAAAATTTCCTTTTCCTTTATCACGTAGTATATGTGATCCCTACTATGAGAAAGTCATCGCCATGGACGTCTACACCCAGAGCCAGAACTGAGTACTCTCCCTGAAGAGAGATGGTGACTGTTCCATCATTTCCTGTGCCCTCTCTGGAGATAGTCTGGAGGAAGTGCCGCTCCCCGTGGACATCAATTCCAAAGATTGTAACATCCCCCATGCCCACGTCTCTATACACCAATGTGACCTCCCCTCCAGACACAGTGACCACCAGAACCTGGAGGTTCTTCTCACCAGCTGGAGCAATGACGCCAGATTCTGTTCTTGCCCATTCTCCCTGTAACCCAACAGTTTCAGAAAGACGAATGCAGTCCTCAACACCAACCAGAAGAGAAATTCCCTCCAGAACGAAATCATTTGTCCCTCTGAAGAGAATGGTCGAGGGTTCCAGTGGAGAAAGAGGGAGTAGCAGTGATCTCTCCTCACCGGTGAGATACGTGTATATAGTTTCCTGGTATTTCTCATTGGCATAAATGTCAATTTGCTCATGTGTTGTATCTGCATAATCTATCTGTACGTACAGGATTCCTCGGACTCCAAAGGAGACTACAGGGTCAAAGAAGAGAGAAACCATGCCTGAACATGAGGAGATCTGCTTGGCTTCCATCACTGTGAAGTACGTCGTTTTTGGATGAGTATCACCCTGTACTTCGAACAAGTATGCATCTCCCTTTTTGGTCAGTGTCCGGTACAATGGGGAGCCCACCAAGAGCTCCGGGTGGAGGTCGAGCCACGGAATTTGCCTCCAGGCAGGAATGTAAATATACCGGATGCCATACTTCTCCAGAACAGTGAGAGCCAGATCAGAATCGGGGGTATGAGTGAGTACCTTCAGATCAGCCAGTTTGCTGTAGGGTTTCAGAGTTTTTATGCAGTTATCACCTCGGTGCCCTGAAAAAAAGGGAAAAATCACCTTCCTTCTTGCCAGTGCAGGAACCCATGAAGAGCAGTCTGCCACAGGCCCAGTATTGAGAATGACTGCATCGTGAGGTGTATAAGCTGCAATCCAGTCAATGACAAAGGCATCGTCGGTATTCATCTGAACTTGAGAGACGGGGTCCTGTGAAAAAGAATGGAAGAGGTTGTGATGATGCATTCCCGTTGACACCACGATCAGGATAAGCAGGAACCCTGCAAACCTCCTGAAAGTCATATATTCTTCCATAGAGGAAAGGAACCTCCCAGACATGATAGAGAGTGGCATGAACAAGAAGAAAAAGAACCTGTTGGGAGAAATAGTGTACCATTCGGGATACCGTATCTGGAAAACAGACAGCAGGGGAATAATCATCATGCTTATGCTCCATATACCTAGAATCCATCTTCTTTCAACCATCATACAGCCAAACACTCCCAGAAACAATAAGAGTGGGCTGATAATTCCAATATTCCGTATGAGATCCTGCATTGACAGGAAAGAATCAATTCTGTACCAGGCAGTAAATGTGGCAATTTCAAGTTCAGAAAGTGGTTCCGGATCAAATCTGAGAAAGAAAGGAACTAAAAGCAACAAGACTCCCGCACCTGTCACGACACTGAGTGCCCCTGCCCTGAAATCCCGCTTCCATGACCAGTATAACAACGTAATTCCCAGAACCATACCCTCCAACACCAGAATATAGGGATGGGTTTCTGCAGCCCCTGAAAACAACAGAATCACACAGAGAATCCCACATCTCTTGTTCACTTCTTCAAAGAGTCTGGAAACACCAGGTTTCTCAACCATGATCTCAACGAGAAGAGAAAGCCCTGCAACGTGCAGTGCCACAGCCAACAGATTAGGATACGTTCCCGTAGAGGACAGCCGGTGGAAAAACAATGACAGGAACGCAAAAGAAAAAGCCGCATAGATTCCAGTTTTCCAGTCGAATAATGTCTTCCCCAGATAATAAAAAGAAAAACATGCCAGGGAAACAATAAAAAAAGTAGCAACTATAACAGAAGGTATAGAATAGCCAGCAACCACTGTCAACCCGGCGGTAATATGGTACCCCAGAGAATAGGTGAGTGTGGATATTTCAGGGTACAAAGCACCATAGTCCTGAGGGAGAGCGTGTTCAGAAATAATATATTCAATCTGAGGAATGTGAAACTTCATGTCATCTCCAGGAGGCATCCATTGGAAGAACTGATCCCAAGGATACAGATAAGAAACAACAAACAGACAGCAGAATCCCAGAATGAATACACTCCAATAATGTTCATATGAAACCATCAGGGTCTGTCTATCTGCAAGAACAGCGCACACAAAGGATACCCCTCCCAGCACATACCAGGTGAGAACAGGAAGTCCTGATGTCCAATAAAAGAAGAGAATCCAGAAAGAAATTCCCACCAGGAGGGGGAGTCCCACGAGTTCTGGAATATCAACCCTTTTCTTCATCAGGGACACTATGAGCAACCCTGGAAAGTAGCTGAACAGCACCAGAGAGAAGATGGGTCTCAAGGGCGTGTCCAGCCCGGTGAGTAAAGCAAGGACGAGAAAGGATATCACTCTGGTGTGCTTCAGCTCCATGAATATTCTTGGTGTATTTGTTTATAAAGGTTAGAAACAAAAACGACACAATCAGGTTCTCAATTCGATAGTTCACACTTAACCTAGAGACAGAGACAACTGAACCTTTATATAAAAATACTGGTACCTACTGAAAGAGAGGCATGACCCATGACCAATGTAGCACTCATTCCTGCTGCCGGGAGGGGGTTACGCATGTACCCCATAACAGAAAAGAAGCCAAAAGCAATGCTCACCATACACGGGAAACCCCTCCTCCAGTACAACCTCGAATTGCTCAAGACGAACCTAGACTGCAGAGAAGTATATATTGTTACTGGAGAGTACGGAGACCAGATTAGCTCATATTTTGAAGACGGGTCTTCTCTGGGACTGGAAATCAACTATATTACCCAGAAAACTCCTAGAGGAATAGGTCATGCCATTGGGTTAGGGGAAGAGTATATTGACACCCCCTTTTTTGTCATCCTGGGGGACGAAATGTATATTGACACCAACCATCAGGATATGCTCTCACTGTTCTCCCGTGACTTCAATGCTATCTGTGCCTTTCAAGAGACAGATGATCTGAAAGCCATCCAGCAGAATTATACTGCACGCCTTGAAGGTGACAGAATACTCTCTGTGATAGAAAAGCCTGGTTCACCCGGGACTGATCTCCTGGGAGTCGGCACCTATGCGTTTACCCCACTGATATTTGACTACATCAGGAATGCTTCTCCCTCCTCTCTACGAAATGAAATCGAGATTACTGATGTCATTGATACGCTCGCCCACCAGGAATCTAAGGTGTATGCCTTCTTTCTGGAAGGGTTCTATACAAATATTAATACAATACATGACTTGAATCGGGCCACGTACCAATGGCGACGGTCTCATTTTGATTCGTATTCGATTTCTGTTGTGATGCCTGCATATAATGAGGAAGCCTCTATCAAGAGAGTCATAGACGATTTCTCTCGCACACCAGTGGCTGAAATCATCGTAGTAGATAATAATTCCGTTGATGGGACAGCGAAAATTGCTGAAAAGGAAGGGGCTCGAGTCGTATCAGAACCAAGACAGGGGTATGGGAATGCACTCAAATGCGGTATGGACGCTGCAAAGGAAGACATAGTAGTGATAACAGAGTCAGATCACTCTTTTAGATCGAAGGATCTTCCCAGCATTGTGGAGCAGCTAAAAGAGGCTGACATGGTGGTGGGGACCAGGACCTCCAAAAGCATGATTGAACAGGGAGCTAACATGGACTGGTTCTTGAGATGGGGAAACAGAGCTTTGGGAAAGCTGGTGAGTGTGTTATGGTGTAATAAGGGAGCTTCATTCACCGATGTGGGGTGCACGTACCGGGGGCTGTGGAAGTGGACCTACCAGAGAATTCGGGACAATATGCGGGCCGAGGGAGCACCTTTCTCTGTAGAGATGATGGTTGAAACCCTGAAAGCGGATATGACAGTGACTGAAATTCCAGTTACATACTGCAGGAGACGTGGAGGGGAATCAAAACATTCCGCTGGGAAGGTGCAGAATGTGAAAACAGGGCTTCGAATGCTGCAGGTGATCATGAGGAAAAGGTTGGGGTTATTCTGAATTGGGACTTCTTGAATAATCCTCTGGATTTGTCAACAACAATCAGTATTAGTACATGAACACCCTATCCACTCGAGAGTCGGGCAACCATAACTTTAAATACTCTTCTGGACTAGAAAAAAGAAATCCTTAGGAGGTGAACACATGTTCATGAAATCTGTGGTCAGTGATAAGAATCTCAATTTGAGAGACGAGAGTGGAACACTCTATTGTGCTCTTGAAGTTCAGCCAACTTTCTGTGCTCTTGAAGTTCAGCCAACTTTCTGTGCTCTTGAAGTTCAGCCAACTTTCTGTGCTCTTGAAGTTCAGCCAACTTTCTGAATACATGGAGTTGCTGGGCCATAAGACACACAGTGCCGGATTTGGTGATTACTATGTACGTCAGTCGTTATACTTTCTTTTTTCCTATTTCTGATACAGAGGACATTATCTTGGTAAATCCTCTTTCAGGAGCTGTCGACATTGTTGACGCAGAGGTCATCAATGTCATCAAGAACCTACGGAAAGGGAAGCTAACAGGTACGACGGAAATACTTCATGAATTGGCAAAGAGAAGGTACATCTATGGAAAAAAAGAAGATGAAGAAAGGTTGATTACAGAAGCATTTGAACAGTGGAGTAAGAACCTTGCTTTAGAGCCTGAGTCCTTCTTTATCTATCCGACATATGGATGCAACCTGCGCTGCACCTACTGTTTTCAGACAGAGGACATGAGGAAGGGAGATGTCATCAAGCCACGTCTCGTTGATAGGGCGTTTGAAGTCATGGAAAAAATCCATGCAGAGGGAGGATCCAAAGGACAACCCCTGCTCACCTTGTTTGGAGGAGAGCCACTGATGTACCGCAAAGAGCAGAAAGATGCGGTCACCTATATTTTGAAGAAATGCCAAGATAGTGGATTTCACTCAAAAATTATCACTAATGGGGTTGATCTCAATCACTACATAGACACAATCCAGAAATATGTAGACAAACATATCCAGGTCACCCTGGATGGACCGAGAGATATTCATAACAAGAGGAGAATATTCGCAGACGGGTCTGGAAGTTTTGACAAGATTGCAGATAATGTAGACAAAGTGTTGAAAGAAGTAGGAATGCATATCGCACTGCGAATCAATGTAGACAAGGAGAACCTCCACTCATTACCTGAAATGGCCTCATTTATCATAGAAAGAGGCTGGAGAGACACGGGGTTAATTACTCCGTATATTGCAGCTGTGAGAGATTCTGGATGCATTGGACAGGAAAACGTCATTCCACTCCCCCAGTTACTGAAGACAATACTGAAAATGTATACCAACAACCCAGAAACAAAAATCATCACCCTCATGGGATGGAGGTGGATGGAAAGCATAGAGAATCTCATAAAGAAGGGATGGCTGTATTCTCCACTCTTCAACTTCTGCGGTGCTGGAATGAAACGCTTGTGTTTTGACACATTCGGGGACATCTATGCGTGCGCTGGATTCGCAGGGGAGAAGAGCCAGATCATTGGGAGGTATTCACCTGACCTTGAGTTCTATACTGAATTGCTGGACCAGTGGAAAACCAGGAATATTCTGACACTTCCTAAGTGCAGCACTTGTTCTTACAACCTCCTGTGTGGGGGAGGTTGTACATTCATTGCAGTAACCAAATATGGTTCACTGCAGGCCAGTCCCTGTGTGGGGATACATCAGATATTGAATCTCGGGTTTCATTACTACTACCCCTTGATAAAGAAAAAAGCAGAGGGAGGTTAGCATAACATGCATCTCAGTCGTTATAATTTGTTGTTCCCAGTGGACGAAAAAGGAATGTATATTTTAATGAATAACCTGTCATCCGCCATGGATATTGTTGATGATGATGTGGTGGACATTCTCAGGAGAGTGGAACGTGGTGAAAAAGTCAATAATGGCGATACACTGACCACGTTGAAGAGAAAGGGATACGTGTTCGAAACGGAAGAATACGAAGAGAAATATCTGAACTACCGATTCAGAGAGTATGAGCAGAAAATCAAGATGAGTCTTCCCGTTTTTTATCTGTACCCCACCTATGCGTGCAACCTTCGATGTAGCTACTGCTTTCAGGATCACTCGGCTCGGAAAAATGTGGTTATTGATGATCAATGCCTTCACGCTGCGTTTGAGAGCATGGACTATCTTCAAGAAAAATCACCATCCAAAGAACTCCCCTACTTTGTAATATTCGGAGGAGAACCGCTCCTGAAGAGTAAGAGGCAATTCGAAGTCATCAAGAAGATTCTTGATGAGAGTAGTAATCGTGGATGGAAGCCAAAGATAGTCTCAAACGGCGTGGAACTTGAATCCTATGTTGACATGCTGTCCTCCTATGACCTGGAGTTTATTCAGGTTACAGTGGACGGGCCGGAGACGATGCACAACAAGAGGCGCATATCACCCAAGACCAGTGGAACCTTCACCCCCATCATTAGAGGAATCCAGAAAGCTGTGGACAACAACATAAAGATGGCTATCCGCATCAATGTGGATGCTCAGAATTTGGCCCTTCTACCTGAGCTGGCTCGGTTTTTCATAGAACAGGGCTGGGAAGAAAACAAGTTGATTGTACCCTACATGGCCCCCATGAGAGACATCAGTTGCATGGAATACAGGCACAGGCTGCCAGAGCATGTTGCGTTACACCAGATCTACGACCTGTACCGGAATTACCAGGAGATGCGTGTCATCCACCTTATTGGATGGGTTGGGGCGGAAATCTTCAGAAAGGCCCTGGAAACTGACCAGCTGCCATCTCCCCAGTTCAAGTTTTGTGGAGCGAATATGACTCGCTTTTGTTTTGACTTAAAGGGGGATGTATATACCTGTGTTAATTGCGCCGGCGTTGAAGAGTACAAAATCGGACGATTCTTTCCCACTCTCGAAATAGATGAAAGCGCACTGGGGCAGTGGAGAAACAGGAGTATCCTTCACATTCCTGAGTGCAAATCCTGCAACCTGGCGCTTGTATGCGGCGGAGGGTGTACCAAGCTTGCCGCTGAAAAGGGGGAGGGCATCGGGAGGCCCTACTGCACTGATGTGGGAGAAGTTCTCAGTGAGTCTGCTCGGTACTACTATCCTTTCTTGAAGGAGAGGCCCGAGGGTGAGCATCATAGATAGACTAAAGAAGACAGTGCTCACGTTTTACCTGATGGAATGCTTTTTTATGCTGTCAGTGAATACCATCCAGGCTACAAACATACTTTTTATGCTATCCAAAGGGTTAAATCTGTTACAAGTCAACCTTGTAAACATCTTTTACATGGGGAGCGTATTCCTTCTGGAGATTCCAACGGGTGCTGTATCAGATATGTTTGGACGCAAACGTTCTTTCCTGATCGCCTGCATGTTCATGTCTCTCTCTTTTCTCATATACTTTTTCTCCGGCTCCTTTCTCTTGTTTGCCATGGCTGAAGTGGTGGCTGCCATTGGGATGACCTTCCACTCAGGTGCACTGGAAGCATGGTTTGTGGACTCTCTGGACATGAATGGGTATACACAGAAGAAAGACAGGCTCTTTGGAAGAGCTGCCACGCTCACCAGCGGTGTATCAATTGCCGCTGGTCTGTTTGGAGCATTCTTGGGCTCATACAACCTGGCATTTCCCTTCCTGGGAGGAGCTTTTCTGGCTCTGGCAACCCTCTGGATGGGATACGTCTTGATGGATGAGGTGTACTTGGAAAAAGAATCCCTGTCTCTGAGAAACGGAGTATCACGAATGAGAAAAATCATCGGATTCAGCGTGACCTACGGCGTGAAGAACAAGGTTGTGTTGCTTCTGATCATACCTGGTGCGATCTCAATGTTTGCATACATGGCTGTGATGCAGTACTGGCAGCCATACTTTCAGGAAATTGCCAATACCCAAGAGGTAGGGTTTGCCTGGGTCGCCCTATCGCTTGGATTGATGGCCGGAAGTCTTCTGGTGCACTGGACATCATTATTCAAACGGTACCAGATATTGATTGTTTCAACTCTTGTTTGTGCTGCAACATCTCTGGGACTGGCACTATCAAACTACTTCATACTGTCGCTACCTGTTTTCTTCTTTTACTTCATGGGGAGAGGCGTTATGCTTCCCACCCGGAAAGCCTATATAAATGACCACATACCAGCAGAAACAAGGGCAACAATTCTTTCATTTGATTCCATGATGTGCAGAGGAGCTGCAGCTCTGGGACTCATTATATTTGGTTTGATTGCAGAATATACTTCCATTATTAGTTCATGGTATGCAGCATCAGCAGTGATTCTGTTGGGCATACCTGCTCTTTTCATGCTGAGGATGGCTGGCGAATGTTCCACGCGAGAGCCACTAGATACATGAGGGCAAGAATGCCATCTCGACGTGCCCTGGTCAGCACTCTGGAACGTCAATAACTGTTATATATTTCCATGCCCCTCTCCAATAAATGTCAATCTATTTGGAAACCTATGGCTGCACCATGAATAAGGCAGATTCAGAAATCATCAAGGCTTTACTCCGTCCTCAAATTACAGAAAGTCTAGAAGAAGCAGATATTGCCATTATAAATTCCTGTGGGGTAAAAGGACCCACTGAACACAAGATAAGAAAACGGATTGAAGAAATCAAGGCCACCAATAAGCCCTTGATTGTGGCAGGATGTCTTCCCAAGATATCTGACCTGGATGTCAATGTTGTAGGGACTAATGTTTATGATATTGTTGAGGCTGTTCAAAAAGTCAGAGAAGGGAGTGCTGTTCACATTATTAGAGACGAAAAAAAGAACAAACTGTGCTATCCTCGCGTAGGAGATGGAGTCAACGCCATCATTCCAATTTCTGAAGGATGTTTAGGTTCCTGCACCTATTGTGCTGCTCGGTTTGCCCGGGGTCACTTATACAGCTATCCTCTAGAGTCAATTGTAAAAACAGCAAGGGAATTCATTTCTAATGGGTATAAGGAACTGCAAATCACTTCCCAGGATACCGGGTGCTACGGCACAGATCTTGATGCAGGAGAGAGACTCCATTCCCTTCTGGAAAAACTCGCCTCCCTAGAAGGAAAATTCAGAATCAGAGTGGGGATGATGAACCCCAACCATACCCTGGATATCCTGGAGGACCTTGTCTCTGTGTACCGCCACGATAAAATCTACAAGTTCCTGCACATTCCTGTTCAATCAGGGAATGATCACATCCTCCAGGCAATGAACAGGAAGTACACGGTAGATGAGTTCTTGACTGTCTGTCGGGCCTTCAGGACCGAATTCCCTGAACTTTACCTGTGTACGGATGTCATTGTGGGATTTCCCACAGAAACAGAAGAGCAATTTCACGATACACTGGCGCTGGTGAAGAAGATCAACCCGGACAAGATAAATGTTACCAGATTCTCACCTCGTCCCAAGACTGAAGCCTCTAAAATGCCTCAAATCCCTGATTGGATAAAAAAAGAACGTTCACGCCTGTTATACAAGCTTCGAATGGATATCTCCCTATCCATCAACAGAAGGTACGTGGGAGAATCTCATGAAGTTCTTATTAACCAGGAAGGAACAGTATCTCCCACCATGATAGGTAGGCTTTCCAATTATAAACCTGTGGTTTGTGTGGGAAGTATGGGTTCATTCTCAAGAGTCACCATCACCGGAGCTGCCCCGACCTATTTGAAGGCACTACAGTGATCCACACAATGCCAGATATCACAGGTCCTGTAACCGACACCTTGCAACCAATAGCTTTTTATAGTGACCCAAATTCTACCACTCGATGGCTGCCATCAAGGATGAGATCACAGACTACATGGACAGAATCCGTTCCTTCTCCAGAAACAGCAAGATATTCCTCTTCAGTCACTGTCTGATAACTGTTGGGCTAGGAATTTTCAACGTAATCTTCAACTTGTATATTCTGGAACTGGGTTACTCTGCTACGTTTCTGGGAATAGTGATCTCCTCAAACCTCATCTTTTCTGCAGTGTTCTTGTTCCCTGGAGGGGCTATTTCAGATAAGATCGGCAGGAAGAATACCTTGCTCCTTTCCACCGGATTGATGATTGGCTCTACCATTGCAGTGAGTATTGCTCAGGATAGATACCTCCTCCTGGTGGGGAACAGCATCCGTGGGTTGTCGAATTCTTTGATTATGGTAGTTATCGCCCCCTTCATGACGGAACAGAGCAATCCCTACGAGAGAATGCACCTGTTCAGCGTCGATGCTGCTTTGAGGAGTTTTTCACGGATGATAGGAAGTCTAATCGGAGGGTTGCTGCCCGCGGTGTTGTCTGTGACGAGAATGACAGTGACAGTACAGTACCAGTACACGTTGTTGACAGCTGGTATCTTCACACTGCTGGCTTTCTTCCCCCTGTTTCTTATCACGGAAAAGAAAAAGGCTATCATTACTACATCCTCAGAAACCAGTTTGTTTGGACAGAAGAAGAAATTTGTGGGCCAGTTTGTATTTTGCTCGTCATTAATTGGGTTTGGGGCTGGAGTCATTGTGCCTTTCTTCAATGTGTACTTTTCTCAGGTGCTGAAAGCCACACCTGCCCAGATTGGATTGATGTTTTCCCTCGGAGAATTGTCAATGGGCATCGCCTCTCTGGTGCTGCCTTTTGTAGTGAGAAGATATGGAAAGGTGGGATCCATTGTGCTGACGCAGGTTTTATCCATTCCGTTCCTGTTGCTGATCACTGTGTCCGACTCTCTGTTCCCTTCGTTTATCGGATACTTTTTCAGGACTACGTTGATGAATATGGCCAGCCCAGCACAGCAGAATTTCTTCATGGATGAAATCCCAGAACATGAACGTGGAAAGGCAAATAGCCTGTCACAGTTTGGATCCACCTTCTTCAGGGCCTTGGGATCAGATGTTGGAGGGTATTTACTGTCTGTAGGAAATTTCAACCAGGCATTCCAGATCACAGGTTCCATCTATATGGTGGGTACTGGACTGTTCTACTTTTTCTTCAGAAATAAGAACAACCGCTGATTATTTTCTATTCTTTACATAGGAATAGACAACTAAAACGCCCAGTGTAATGAGACATCCTGTGAGCACAAGAACGAATGGGTTGGACAAAGAAAAGAACTCATTCAGGTGCTGTGTCACTCCTTCTGCCACCCCCCCTGCCTTTTCCAGAGGGGCGACAGGAGCTTCCTCGTAATCAGCCAGAAGGGCCTGCGGCATGGGCCGGCCAGTCTGGTAAAGTGCATACCCTGCAACTGCTGAAAGCACGACAGCCAATCCCAGAGAGATGGGTGTAATGACAGATGTTCGTATAGCATCCTTGATGTACGATATGGTCTCCTCCTTCTGATAAGGTATTATGAGGATTGCCCTCTTAGAGGGGCCGTAGTACTTTATTTCCCGCAGTTTCTTGGACATACGGGTTTTTGCTATCTTTATGATACCAATCTCCAAGAAGCGTTCAATGTGAAACATGACAGTGGGAAGGGGAACGTTGAGCTCTCGAGCTATTTCAGATGCAGACTTGGGTCTTCCCCTGAAAAGGCATTCCAGCACTTCCCGCCCTCGATCATTAGCAATCTGCATGGCCAGGAGCTTTGCCTTTTCCTCATCTGTCCGGAAGACATGAACCATCTCATCCAGATTCATAGTAGTATCTCTAAGATGAAGAATATAAAGGTTGCACTTCACTTCAGCGGGAATTGAAGGTTATCCCGCAAGGGTCTTGATCTCTCTCAGGACAATATCCACGGGGTCTTCCATGGTGGACAGTATGTGACCGGCCCGTTCTCTGTACCCCTTGTCTTCAATGAGCTGGTGGGCATACGTGAGAATCTCTGGGATATCAATAGAGTGCTTCTTCAATCCCAGCTCCATTAAGTACTTGGTTACAGATAGTAATCTTTCAGGGTAGGTGGAGAGGGCAGGGGTTCCTACACAGACTGCCTCCCTGTTCATAGACCCCCCAGCACTGATCACCAGGTCAGAATAATACATCAGACTGAGAGAATCCAGAGGTTCATCTGGTATGATTGTATGAGGGAATTGTAGCACATGCTTCTGTTCATCAAATCGAGGGAAAACCACCACCTGGTCAAAAGAGTTGTTCTGCAGAATCGTCTTAATGATAGTCTTCTTTCGATCTCCGTTGAAATAATTGGCCTTGGCAGGCTCAGGACGCATGACGACAATGGGCCTGTCAGGATCCAGCCCCAAATATGAAAGCACTTCTGGGTTAGGGGTAAAATTTCGCACGTGGGCCAGTTCGCAGATACCATTAAACTGGACCAGGTCTTCTCTCCTAACTCCAAATTGGATAATCTCTTCAGGAGGAATGCAGCTTGGAGCTATCACTCTGCTGGACAGGGGGAGCATCAGCTTGTTCTGGGCCACTGCATTCTCATTGTCGAGGATACATAAAGAGGGTATCTGCAGCCCGTAAGCCACGCGGGGGGCTTCTACAGAATGCTTGAATACTGCTAAATCCACTTCTTCCTCAGCAATAAATTCGGTGAGCTCCAAAATTCGCTTTGAAGAGGCTATAAGCTTTTCTCTGACATCAGATCCCCCATGATTACCAATTATGGTATAATCAATGTTATTCAAGTCCAAAATCTTGGGTACGGAATCAAATGCCCTTGTAGTGACAATCACTTCTGCTTTTAGCTCTCGTATCACGTGCTTAAAGAAGTGTGCATGAGGTGCGTTTGATATATCAATCCATACCTTCATTGATACTGTTGGTGAATCTCACGAATTTAAGTCTTTCTAACAAATGGTTTTCTCACCTGCCAAACTATGTGAGACCATCATCATTTGAGAGGTTTTCATGATCAGAACGCTTCCAAACGATTTCTACTGGTATATTCCACCCCCCTATATTGAAAGAAGTCCTGCTTTCTTCGCCCAGGAGACATAGCCCTTTCTCGCCATGTTAAACATGTTAGTCTTCACCTCAAAATCCAGGTCGTCCGTCTCCTTGTACAGGTGTTTGTACATGGCCAGGTACTCTTCCTTGGTCTTGCATGCCATCAACCGCTCACACCCTGCATGGGTAATGGTTATGAGAAGGTCGGGCTTGTCGTGTTCTCCTTTCTTTATTTCGGTTCCCTTCTTGGTTTGCTCTACAGTGAAGAACTGGTCCTCAATCTTATACAACAGGATGCCGCCACTCTTGATTTCCGAAAAGATCTCTGTATGATCCTGTAGATATCCCATGAAGGCCTTGAGTGCATCTGATACCGTTTCTTCTACAGCACCAGGCTTCAACAATTCAGCATACAATTCAGCGATATCCATCACTGTAGCCCCCCCATCCCGGAGGTTGCCCTCACAGTAGGGGCAGGTTGACAGGATTAGTCTGCCCTCAGCCTCCTCCACCCTCTCCCGGGCTATGCTCACCGCAAGTTGAGGATCGTACGTCTTTATTCCTGCCCCAGAACCGCAACACCAGGAGAACTCCCTGTTCCGAGGCATTTCTTTGAAGTCTATCCCAGGAATGGCTTTGATAAGGGTTCGAGGCTGGATGTAGATACCGCAGTGCCTGCCCAGGTGACAGGGATCATGGTAAGTCACCTTCTCCTTAAAGGGTGTCAATGTCAGCCCGTGAGTTTTCCTGTATTCATCCAGAAATTCAGTAATGTGCTGAACTTCAAGGTCATAGTCTCTGGATAGCGTACGATAACATCCTGCACAGGTGGTGACTATAGTCTTGGCTTTTGATTCTTCAAATAATTTCATATTCTTCTCTTTTATCTTGTTAAAGTCCTTGAGAGCTCCCAAACGCTTTAACAAAGAACCGCAACAGGTCTCCTTCTTTCCCAGGTATGCCACAGGGATATCCAATGTCTGAAAGATTCTCACCACCGAATCAGCCAGAGCTGGATTCAATAAAGAGCTTGAACACCCTGCAAAGAAAAGTATGTCGCCTTTGTCAGGTAGACTGTAGGGGGCAGCCCACTCAGCCTTCCGATACCTGGGCATCTGCCAGGGATTGTCATAGTTCTTGATGGAAGCAATGAAGGGCTTGTGTTCTTTCCTGATGAGGTTGTTATCCGCCAGTACAGACCGAAATTCCTCTACAATAGAAGGGATATCAATTCCTTCACCCAGTTGAGAGATACACACTTCTGAGCAGCTTCCACATTCAAGACAGTGGTAAAACAGATCAGCCACATCTTCATCTATGGGTTTTCCTTCTATTATGTGGCGCAACACCGTCAGTTTTCCTCTGGCAGTATATGAGTCAAACCCCAGCTGATTTTTCATAGGGCACACCTGGTACACACCTTTGTGGGAAGATTCCAGCTTCACTGACTCTCTGCAATCACCACAACGGGCACAGGCATAAATATCTGAAATGTATGGTTCCAGCATATGATCACCTGATGAATCTGATACAGAACACACTCAACGTGAGACGAGACACGTCCTTGAGGGAGCACTGATTATTCATGAGCACAGTCATTTTTCCCGTACTTATATATTCTTTCCTCATCTGAACAAAGGGGCATGGACTCTGCTGTCTCTAGGTCACAATATCTTTGAGTCTTCCTTCCTCAACCGCTGCCTTTATCTCCCGTGCAATGCGCCTTCCCGCACTCATTGGTTCGAAATACTTGGCATATGTGTAGGGGGAATACGGGACGAATATATTGGTGCCAGCTACAATACGGGCTGAAATCTCAAAGACTACGATCTCTGGCTTGTCTGTGATAATAGTCTCAAGACAGAAAGGACCTATTAACCCTTTTTCATGGAGGGTTTGAGAGGCTTCTGCCACTCTGTCTCCAATGTCAAACACCTGTTCAAGCAGGGATTCTCGTATCACCAGCGGGAAATTACCCACAACCACATAAGTTGGTTCTCTATCTGGTAAGTTGAGCACTGCATCTGCTGTGGTCTCATACCGGCGGTCAATACTGGT
>JACVGW010000004.1:66973-68240 GCA_018992565.1 Theionarchaea archaeon | reverse complement strand
TATTCTGTCTCTTCTGCATCTCCAGCTAAGGACCAGTGAAACCCCCACAGTAATCTTTTTAAACCTTTCACTCTAAAGACAGAGAGTGATCCCATGACTACTATTAGGCAAGAAATAACAAGCTTTCTGGATGGTCTGGTTATTGGGTTTCTCATAGCATCTATTCTCCTCTTCCTGTTGCTATACGCGGATTTCGTTCCTGCTTACTCGTACCTGCTGGCCCTTTTTGTTGGAGGATGTGTTGCAGGTCTCATAACGAGAGGTCCATGGAAAGGAGGAGTCTCAGCCTTTTTTTCAGGATTCTTTGCAATATTCCTCTTCCAGGTGACCAGAGAATTCCTTTCTCTTGACTACGAATTCTCCCTCTATCAGATCATGGCAGGGTTCGTGGCTGCCATCATTGGAGGGTGTGTAGGAGGATTTCTCACCCGACCCACTCTCCTTGTTGTTGCTCAGCAAAAAGGAGAACCCCAGAAAGTGTATGTCTGTCCTCAATGTTCAGCGGAGATCCCCATGAAAACCAAGTACTGTCCTGAGTGCGGAACACGGCTCCAGAAAGTGCCTCTGACAGAAAAGATTCAGAACATCACCAGGACAGGAGGGGAGGAATCGTGAACAGAAAACTCTATGCTGTCCTCGGTGTTGTCCTCCTTTTCATTATTTCTTTCATCTATATTACTGCAACAGGAATATCACACCTATCCAATGAAACAATCCTTTTCCTCTTCCTGGACGAAACGAAGGATGATCCAGGCACAATAGAAGTTGCCAGCGTTGCTCTCTTCAAAGATGCCCATCTACAGGGAAGTCTCATCAAGGTTGACCCACTCTCGTCTACCGAGACTTTGAAATCTCAGGGGATTTACCTATCTGATACGCTGATAAAATCCCCGGATTTAGAAGAAGGCATCCAGAATGCATGGGCCATAGCAGAGGCAGAAACCCATGCAGACATTGACAGAATAGTTGTTATAGATGCTCCCGCTCTGAAATCCATAATCGATGCAGTTCATCCTATCCCGGTGGATATCTACGTCACTCCCACTGTCCTTGACAAATCCTTCAGTTTCCCCATTGTAGCCAATGTCACAGGAATACAGGCTGAGCAGTGCATCAAGGGTCAGTACTACCCAGGGGTTCAGGATGAGACTCTCCTGTCCATGCCTGAGGACTACTTATGGGAAGTAAAAGCAGATATCATCAACAGTGTAACCCAGACCCTGTTTGACTTCTCAGCATACACCCCCGAAGAACAGAAGTATCTGGC
>JACVGW010000004.1:47097-66873 GCA_018992565.1 Theionarchaea archaeon | reverse complement strand
GGACTACTTATGGGAAGTAAAAGCAGATATCATCAACAGTGTAACCCAGACCCTGTTTGACTTCTCAGCATACACCCCCGAAGAACAGAAGTATCTGGCTCATACAGCAGTTGAGCAGTACAGAGATGATTTCATTGTTGTGTACCAGAGAAATACGGTTCTCAGTCTGGTGTACTATCTCCCAGAGTCTGTAGCCAAATACATTGTGAATTTTGCAGTGAGACGGATTGCATGACAGGAAAACCGTCTTTTTTTTATACTGATGAATTTCTCAGTTATGATTTTACCGGAATGCATCCACTAAAGCCCATACGATTGAAACTCACCTATGATACTATGAAAGTGAGAAAGATTGTAGATGATTACGATATTGTAGAGCCCCGTCCAGCCACAGATGAAGAATTATCACAGGTTCACACGTTAGATTATATTAATGCAGTCAAACAGGCAGACAAGGGAATTCCCCAGTTTACCTATGGGCTGGGGACCTCTGATAACCCCTTGTTTCCCGGTATTTACCACAGTTCTTCCATGTACGCAGGGGCATCCATCTGTGCGGCAGAACATCTTGCACAAAAAGATATGGCAGTCAACATTTCAGGGGGACTGCATCATGCCCACTCTGCTCAGGCAGCTGGGTTCTGCATTTTTAATGATCCTGCGCTGGCCATTGCCACGTTGTTGAAATCTAATGAGAAGATAGCGTATGTTGATATTGATGCCCACCATGGAGATGGAGTCCAGGAGATCTTCTACCGGTCAAACAGAGTCCTGACTATTTCCCTTCACGAATCTGGCCAGTTTCTATTTCCCGGGACTGGGTTCCCTGAGGAAATCGGGGAGGGGGAAGGAAAGGGTTACAGCGTTAATATTCCTTTCTACCCGTATACAGCAGCTGATGTGTATATTGAGAGCTTTCTCGAGGTTGTTCCTCCCTTGATTGAAGCCTTCCGGCCTGACGTTCTGGTGTGCCAGCTGGGAGTGGATACCAATACAGATGATCCCCTGGCTGACTTCAGGCTGAGTATTCGGGGCTATCTGAAGGTGGTGGAGCTGATCAAGGACCTCCATCCCCGAAGAGTGGTTCTGGGCGGCGGGGGGTATGACTTGAATGTGGTTCCAAAGGCCTGGTCCAT
Organism: Theionarchaea archaeon; assembly: GCA_018992565.1. Lineage (GTDB taxonomy): Archaea > Methanobacteriota_B > Thermococci > Methanofastidiosales > SZ-28-30 > SZ-28-30. Next base: position 65,737 of record JACVGW010000004.1, on the reverse strand, counting down.
GGCAATGGCAGTACTGGTGGGTCACACTGTTGATATCCCTTTTGAATCCACCTATGCAACGTCAAATACAGGGAGAGAGTATGCTGAAGCCATGGTAAAAGAGGTTAAGCGACTGGTATTTCCATTTCACGGGCTTTGAGAGTGTGTAGATTCTATGATATGGCAATTTCTTGTGGTGAGAAGGGTATATTTCCTACATATGAATTCTTTCTAGGGAATAACATTCAAAAATTTTAGAACCGAAAACTATATAATATCTATGCAAAAAAGAGGGCAGAAGGTGTACGAATGAGTATTCCAGTAATTTTCCATGAGTACATGGAACTGATCAACAGGAAGATAGATGAAGTCTTCCAGGATGATGACCCGGCTATCAGAGATCCTGCACTGTACCATATCAGAGCAGGAGGAAAAAGAGCGAGACCCATTCTGTCTGTGCTGACCTGCCAGGGACTGGGAGGCACAATTGAGGATGTTCTCCCTTCTGCACTGGCTCTGGAAATCCTGCACAATGTCTCATTGATATACGACGACATGATCGATGGGAATGTGTTGAGGAGAGGACAGGAGTCTCTTCATGTTAAGTATGGCTACAAGGACGCGCTGTTAACAGCAAATTACCTTACCTGGAAGGCTCTGGAGGTTTTCTCAGAAAAAGTGAAACCTGCGGCCCTGAAAGAACTGGCTTACGCTGCCCGCATGACGACACTGGGTGAGAAGCTGGATATTGACTTTTCCAAGGTGACAGAAGACGAATACATGCGTATCTGCGAGGCCAAAACCTCCTATCAATTCAGTGTTTCCACATTTCTGGGTGCTATTGCTGCCACTGACGATGGGGCGATCTTAGAGGAATCCCGGCGATTTGGAAGGAATCTGGGACTTGCTTTCCAGATAAAAGATGATATCCTCAACATTGTGGGGAAAGAATCTGTGTCTGGAAAACCAGTAGGGACAGACCTCCTGGAAGGCAGACCCAATTTTGTCGTGGTGAAGGCACTTGAGATTCTGGGAGACAGTCTGTATGAAGGTGATACCGCACGGAAGGTTGTAGAGTGTGGTGCTGTTGAGGAAGCGACCAAGACAGCTGAAGACTATCTGGAGAAGGCACGGCAGTTCCTGGGTATGTTCACTGTGGATAAATACAGAGAGATGCTGGATGTCATGGTTCAGTTTATCATCGGGAGAACGCTCTAGCAAACCGTGTGTCCTTACTTGGTCTCCCATTGATGGTGCGGATTGAGATGTGTTCTGAAGGTAGTTTTACCAGGATCGTCCCCCAGTAGTCCTTATATTCTTTAAACAGGTAGAGATCAGCTTGGCTGTCTTCTGTGGTGTAGTACCCTGCAGGAATCCCGTTTACCAGAATAATTGTTCCCTTCAAGGGCCATTCCTGGCGGTGGAGGATACTATAGGGATCTGTATCAGGGAGGAACAGTATGGAATCCTCTTCAGGAGATTCTTTTTCAAGGGGAACGAGAAGAGAGTAGTACACCTCATTCTGGTAGAACACCTTTCTCCCTGTTTTCTCAAGGATGGCTTCAATGACGTACAGTTCTGCGTCTACGAGCTCTCGCACTTGGAAGGGAGATACAAGTCCAAAAGAATCCAGTATTCGGTTCACCAGTTCTGGTATGTCGGGCTTTGTATACAGGGAGACATCTTCAGGAAGACAGATGTACTGGTTACCATTGTAGGAGACAGTCACTGCCTTTCCAGTCCGGAGCAGTTCCTGTATGTCTTCTGTGGTTCTCTTCTGGGCAGATTTGAGGTCAAGAAAAGGTAGCTGCAATACCGTTGCAGCAGGGTTCATGTCAAGCAGCGACTGCAGCTTCAGCTGGGACCTGTGGATATCTGGTGATTCGACAGTGAGAGGTGGAGCTTCCACCAGGACTTCATCTACAACGGAGACTCCTGTGGTTTCAATCACGGTTTTCAGGAGCTCTGGCTTTACTGTCACAGACCTGGCTCCCTGCCATCTGTAAAACCTGTAGACCCTGAGAATCTCTTCCAGTAAATCCTGTGCAGACACTGGTTCTCGCATGATGAATTCTTCAATACAGAAGGTGTCACCCGCCGTGAAGAGAATACCTCCTGCCAGGCGCCCATCAGCCAGTATGGGTGAAACCGACTCCCCCAGAACTGAACAGCATTCATGTCGAATCTTGTCATAGAGAGGATCAGTATGATCGATGATTCTGATTCCTGCAGCAGACTGCGCTTTCATTGCCTGGAAATCTTCTTCCGTACAGTACATCTCCTGGACTATGCGGGAGAAGATGGTGACCTTTCTGAACTCTTCCAGGAGTGGATCAATACCATTCGAGGTTCCTGTATGGTACATGACTTCTTCTTTGGATACAGGACCACAGGAGGTCACATACTTTCTGACGATTTCTCTCCTTGCTTCTTCAGGAGAGGTGATTTCTGCCTCCAGTGGATAGAACCTGTTGTGTTCATCGCGGTAGAGGTATAAAGCTTCCTCTAGCCCATTGAAATACGATCCACACACCTTGACAATGTCTTTTTTCTTCAATCCTGGATTTTCACGGATGAACTTCAGTATGTGGACTTCTTCCGAAGGTAGTTCCTGTCTGTAGGCTGAGACAAAAAGGGATTTGGATTCTGGGAGAATATATACCAGCCTCCCCCTGACCTTGATCCTCATGAGAGGCTCATGAAAGAATCCTACCCGATCATAGATTGCCCTCCGGGACCTCATGTACCCATAAGCGTGGAATACTGCTTCTACAGAAGGATAAGTGAAGTGTTTCCGGGTCAAAAATTGATTAACAGTAGTTATTTCTATTCCTTCTCCATATTCAAGGTATCTTCTGTCCTTAATCAGCATGTACTGCAGGACAGGAGCGGTGAAATACCCGCAGGAGACTGTATTTTCTTCGATGAGAGTATCAAGAATTCTCTCAGTTCTCTTTAAGTCACAGCCCAGCTCGGACTGCAACTGGGCTGCAGTTCGTATCCCTGTGAACAGTATCTTCAGGACAGCATCTTTCAGCGCTTCATCTGATGAGGACTCCCCTGTGGAATATGGTTCTCTTGCGCGTCCTGCAAAATACTCTTCCACTGCTGCAGGAGAAAAAGCAGGAGTCTTCTCAATAATCCTCTCTGTGACTGCCTTCTGCATATGCTGCAGGAATTCACTGCGGTCTTTCAGGGTGATGACATCCTGGGCTCCTGCCATGACAATGGAGAGAGCAAAGGGGGAGGGAATAGTAGTATAGTCGGATATGACTACCTTGATGTCTTCATTCTCAATTTTCTTGAGAATCTCCAGTGCATGGTTACAATCCAGAGCAGAATACAGTACTTCGTTAAAGGTCTCCTTCACCAGGGGAAAGTCAAAAGGCAGCTCTTTGAGCAATGAACGGGCCCTGAAGTACTGGGTGCGGGGAGTGACAGACTTCCCTTTGTATCGCTTCAAAAGGAGGAACCCTCGTTCTGCACAGTGTCTGAACCGCTGGCAGAAGAGCTCCGTTCCCCATACTGAGGCTCGTATGACTTCAAGGAACTCCTCACTGGACAGGATGCCTGTGGTGAAATTGAGGGCTCTTGCTGAATTGAGCATGAACCCATTGTCTGTCACGGTGAAGTCCGGGCAGGCCAATTTCTGTCCATATCCTCTTGCCAGGGCTTCATTAACTCGTCTGCCAAAGGGGCTGTGAAAGATCAGGTGGTAGGTGTGGTCTCCGTCTATGTATCTTTCCACAAAGAGGATGTCTGCTGTGGGCACAATTCCGGTGGCTTTTTTCTGTTCTTCTATGTACTGCTGAATATCAGGATCAGCTCCTCCGTGGAGTTCCACCTCTTTTCTAAAGTCTGAAAGGTCAACTCCGAATTCGTATGAGCGTGACAGAGCCTCTCCCCTCCAGGAGGGGACAGTGGGTTTCCCACCCAGGGCATCTTTGACCACAACGTACATTCCTTCAGTTCTCACGAATTCCAGAGAGCGTCCTCCAAGGACAAAAACATCCTTCGCTTTTAAATGAGATACAAAGGACTCTGACAGGGTGCCCAGAGGGATGCCGTCAAGCGCCACGGTAAATGTGGCCTGCGAGGGTATGGTCCCACAGTTCAGGAAGTAAAGGTACAGAGCACTCTTTATCCTCCCGAAATTCTCTCCATCAAACCATAATTTCCTGTACACATGCTTCTCTTCCAAATCTGCGTAGTATCCTCCCAGGTACTCCAGGACAGTGAGAAAATCCTCATAGGGCAGATCACAGAAGCAATATGAACCCCGGATCATCCTGTATGCTTCATTGACGTTCCATACCTGTTCCAGGCTCATGCCGATGAGATGCTGGGCCATGACATCGAGACAATTGTGAGGGATCTCAACGGGTTCCAGCCTGTAGGACAGGGCTTTTCTTTTGAGAATCTCCAGTTCTACCAGTTCATCCCTGTCCTGAGCTATGAGCACTCCCTTTGAGACTGCATCTCTCCCATGTCCTGCTCTCCCTACCCGCTGCATGAGCTTGGCAGTGTTCTTGGGAGAACCCAGCTGGACCACTAGATCCACATCCCCCACATCTATGCCCAATTCCAGTGAGGTGGAAGTGATGACAGACTGGATGGAACCTTTCTTCAACAGGTGTTCAATCTCATGGCGGGTTTCCTTGCCCATACTCCCATGGTGAGCTGCCACAGAGTACAACTCGCGGTTCTTCAACTGGTAGACAATTCTTTCTGTTCGGGAACGTGTATTGGTGAAGACAATGGTAACATTATGCGATTCAATGAGTTCCTTGAGGATATCATAGCTTTCTTCTATGGATTTCTCCAGAGATAGAGACGAGAGTGATGCTGGTTTCACTATGGAAAGGTCATACTTCTTCTCTTTTTCAGCGATGAGGATATGGCAGTGGCGGTTGGTGCCTACAAGAAATTTTCCAATTTCCTCCACCGGGGCCTGTGTAGCTGAAAGCCCAATCCTCACAAAGGGCCCAGCCACATTCTGGAGGCGTTCCAGTGATAAGGAGAGGGACACTCCCCTCTTGGTATTGCATAAGTCGTGGATTTCGTCTATGATAACGTACTTAACCTTGGTCAGTTTTTCCCTGAACTTGGGAGCATTTAAAATGATTTGCAGGGTTTCAGGAGTGGTAATGAGAATATGAGGGGGGTTCTTGAGCATCCGTGATCTTCTGTAGGAGGAGGTATCCCCTGTCCGCACGAATACCCGGATGTCTGCGAAGGGAGCTTCCTTCTTGATACCTTCCAGAGGAACCATCAAGTTTTTCTTTATATCATTGGATAAAGCCCGTAACGGGGAGACATATATGATATAGACCATATCATCCAGCTGATTCTGCTCTGCCCGGGAGACCAGATGGTCAATAGACGCCAGGAATCCAGCCAGTGTTTTTCCACTCCCCGTGGGAGAGAGTAAGAGGATGTTCTGGTCTTCCTTGACCATGGGGAAGGCCAGCCTCTGGGGTTCTGTCAGGGAATGAAAGGTGGAGGAAATCCATGCCTGGACTGCAGGGTGAAACAGTGAGATGATGGAAGCGTCACTATCCATGGACAGGTATTTCACTCCATGTTTTAAAAGGTGGTTGTAGGTCCAGGGGGGAAGGAGAGGGTGTGGGGTGTGCAGGGTTCATCTTGAAGGCTCATCAACACCATGAGGCACACCTCATGAGATACTTGCAGGGGAGTAATCCACGCACCTGTGTCTGAAGAGCGCGTTGGCAACCGAAACGTTTAAAAGGGAGCCTTACACCTAGGCACCGAAACGTTTAAAAGCGCGTTTTCACAAAGATAGAATAGTCCCATTACCATGGCGTCGACTTCGAGAAGGATTGTATTTTATATCCTTTATTGAGCAGATGCTCTTCAGATGAGAAGTCGCTCTCCTCGTGGGACATACGAGATGAGAGTCCAGCAGAGGCTGGATTTGATGTAGGAATGACTTGGTGAAATTTGAGTCCACCCTATAACTCCCTTAAGACCAATAACCTCGGTCGATCCTGCCGAAAGCGACTGCTATTGGGGTTCGACTTAACCATGCGAGTCGTGCGGACTTCGGTCAGCGGCATACGGCTCAGTAACACGTGGGTAACCTACTCTCAGGTCGGGAATAACTCCGGGAAACTGGAGCTAATACCCGCTAGATACAGGACTCTGGAATGACTCTGTGTCCAAAGCTCCGGTGCCTGAGAATGGGCCCGCGGCTGATTAGGTAGTTGGTGAGGTAATGGCCCACCAAGCCTGCGATCGGTACGGGCAGTGAGAGCTGGAGCCCGGAGATGGGGACTGAGACAAGGCCCCAGGCCCTACGGGGCGCAGCAGGTGCGAAAACTCCACAATGCTCGCAAGAGCGATGGGGGAACCCCAAGTGCCCTTGTAATGCAAGGGCTTTTCTCTGGTGTAAGGAGCCAGAGGAATAAGGGCTGGGTAAGACTGGTGCCAGCCGCCGCGGTAACACCAGCAGCTCGAGTGGTCGCTGTTTTTATTGGGCCTAAAGCGTCCGTAGCCGGGCAGATAAGTCTCTAGGTAAATCTTGCGTATAAGCGTAAGGCTTCTGGAGATACTGTCTGCCTTGAGGCCGGGAGAGGTTGGAGGTACTCCCGGGGTAGGGGTAAAATCCTGTAATCCTGGGGGGACCACCGGTGGCGAAGGCGTCCAACTGGAACGGCCCTGACGGTGAGGGACGAAACCCAGGGGAGCGAGCCGGATTAGATACCCGGGTAGTCCTGGGCGTAAATGATGCGGACTAGGTGTGGGGATATCCACGAGATATCTCTGTGCCGAAGGGAAGCCATTAAGTCCGCCGCCTGGGGAGTACGGCTGCAAGGCTGAAACTTAAAGGAATTGGCGGGGGAGCACCACAAGGGGTGGAGGCTGCGGTTTAATTGGATTCAACGCCGGAAAACTCACCGGAGGCGACGGCAGAATGACGGCCAAGTTGGTGACTTTGCCTGACGAGCCGAGAGGAGGTGCATGGCCGCCGTCAGTTCGTACCGTGAGGTGTCCTCTTAAGTGAGGTAACGAACGAGACCCCCACCCTCAGTTACCAGCAGATTCCTATGGAATGATGGGGACTCTGAGGGGACCGCTGCTGCTAAAGCAGAGGAAGGAGGGGGCAACGGTAGGTCAGTATGCCCCGAATCCTTCGGGCTACACGCGGCCTACAATGGTTACGACAATGGGTTCCAACACCGAAAGGTGAAGGTAATCCCCTAAACGTAATCTCAGTCCGGATTGAGGGCTGCAACTCGCCCTCATGAAGCTGGAATCCCTAGTAATCGCGTGTCACTATCGCGCGGTGAATACGTCCCTGCTCCTTGCACACACCGCCCGTCATATCACCTGAGTAGGGCTTGGATGAGGGCTTGTCTATGGCAAGTTCGAATCCGAGTTCTGCAAGGGGGGTAAAGTCGTAACAAGGTAGCCGTAGGGGAACCTGCGGCTAGATCACCTCCAATTCCATGGACTCAAACACCATAAAGTCATTTCACGTTTATCGTGAGGGCTCGTAGCTCAGTTGGTATGAGCGCTGGCTTTGCAAGCCAGAGGCCGCGGGTTCAAATCCCGCCGAGTCCATATGGAGTACCAGTATACTCCATATGAAGGACTGAATCACACATGTGATGGTGACGTCGTGCACACGTTGTGAGTACCCGCTAATTGACCCTGGCTTCAGTAAGAACCGGGCGCCGCAACCATTTAGTGGATGGCTAGGTTCAGAACGCTGATGAAGGGCGTGGTCAGCTGCGAAAAGCTCCGGCGAGGCGCATGCAACCTGAGAACCGGAGATCCCCGAATGGGACATCCCATATACTCCGTAAGGAGAAGGAACTTCCCGAAGTGAAACATCTCAGTAGGGAAAGGAAAAGAAAGCAAACCGCGATGCCGTTAGTAAGGGCGACCGAAACCGGCAGAGAGCAAACTGAATCCCGCAAGGGAGATGTGGTGTTAGGATGCAAGCAACTACAATGCAGACGAAGGTGAAGTCTCCTGGAATGGTACACCAGAGAGGGTGACAGTCCCGTAACTGTAAGTCCGCTGCGTAGGCGTGTATTCCAGAGTAGTGCGGGTTTGATATCTCGCATGAATGTGGGAGACACTAACTCCCAACTCTAAATACGTTCTGAAACCGATAGCGCAGTAGTACCGTGAGGGAAAGCTGAAAAGTACCCTGGAAGGGGGGTGCAAAGAGCCTGAACCTAAATGGTGACGATTGGGCAGGGCGCGAAAGGGTAGACTCTTGTCGAAAGGAGAGTTCGCAAGATCTCAACTGAGATAAGACGACCAGTGTCCTGTCGTCCGTCTAGAAACACGGGGCAGGGAGTTTATGGCAGTGGCGAAATTAAGAAGTTGAAACTTCCGAGTTAGAGGGAAACCAACAAGTCCGCAGCCTTCGGGCAAGGGACGAGGTGTGAAAGCGCCTGAAGTCACTGCTTTAAGACCCGAAACCAGTCGATCTATTCCTGGGCAAGGTGAAATCTCTCGCCAGAGAGATGGAGGCCTGAAGGGGTTCTGACGTACAAATCGTTCCTCTGACCTGGGAATAGGGGTGAAAGGCCAATCGAGACTGGAGATAGCTGGTTCTTCCCGAAATGAGCCGTAGTTCAGCCTGGAGCGAGACAGTTGGTAGAGTAGAGCACTGATTGGGTGTTTAGGGGGAGAAATCTCTCGGCACCCTGTCAAACTCCGAATTTATCAGCGTCGTAGACCTCCGGAGTGAGTGGTGTGGGGTAAGCTCACATTGCAAAAGGGAAACAACCCAACCCAGAGTTAAGGCCCCTAAGCGCTGGCTAAGTCAAAGGATGTCCTCAGCCCTATACAGCGGGGAGGTAAGCTTAGAAGCAGCTATCCTTCAAAGAGTGCGTAACAGCTCACCCGTCTAGGTTAAGGGCGCCTAAAATGGAGGGGAATCAAGCCCGCCGCCGATACTCTGGAACACGAAAGTGATTTGGTAGGGAAGCGTCTCGGTAGGGCAGAAGCTGCTGCGAGAGCAACAGTGGACCTGCCGGGATTGAGAATCCTGCTGGTAGTAACAGCTAAGCAGAGTGGGAATCTCTGCCACCGAAGGGGCTAGGATTCCTCAGCAATGTTCGTCAGCTGAGGGTTAGCCGGTCCTAAGGTCATCGGTAACTCCAGATGATCGAAAGGGAAACAGGTTAATATTCCTGTGCCATGAAAGCAATAGCGGCAACGTCGGTGTCTTTTCCTGACATCTATGGATAGACTGAGTGGGACTGTCATCCCATTCACCTGCATAAATCCAGGAAGATGCGTCATGCAGAGAACTGGATGAAAGCAGTAACAGCCTGACACTTAAGTTGGGTTCAGTTGACTCCCTGGATCAGTGAAAAGGGAAAAGATGTATGCTTTTGTGTCCGTACCGAGAACCGACACAGGTGCCCCTAGGTGAGAAGCCTAAGGTGTGTTGGGATACTCCAGTTGAGGGAACTCGGCAAACTAGCCTCATACCCTTGGTATATGAGGTGCGCATCTCGATGAGAGATGCGTCGCAGTGACTAGGAGGCTCCGACTGTTTAATAAAAACATAGCAAGCTGCTAGCCCGAAAGGGTGTGTACAGCTTGTGACGTCTGCCCAGTGCCGGTACGTGAAACCTCAGTTCAATGGGGCTAAGCGCCGGTAAACGGCGGGAGTAACTATAACTCTCTTAAGGTAGCGTAATACCTTGCCGCTTAATTGGCGGCTTGCATGAATGGCGGAACGAGAGCCTCGCTGTCCCCAACTGGAACCCAGTGAACCTACTGCCTGGTGCACATGCCAGGGACTCCCAACGGGAAGCGAAGACCCCGTGGAGTTTTACTACAGCCTGTCGTTGTGATTCGAATGTGGTTGTGCAGAATAGGTGGGAGCCATCGAAACCTCGTCGCCAGATGAGGTGGAGGCGCCCGTGAGATACCACCCTTCTATGTTTGAGTCACTAACCGTTTTCGGATGGGACATCGGTAGGTAGGTAGTTTGGCTGGGGCGGCACGCCCCTGAAAAGATATCAGGGGCGCCCTAAGGCTGGCTCAGATGGGTCAGAAATCCATCGTAGAGTGCAAGGGCAAAAGCCAGCCTGACTGGATTGTTGCCAGTAAGCGATCCAGAGGCGAAAGCCGGGCCTAGCGAGACACAATGTCCTCTTTAGTGGGGGCTTGTGGTGACAGAAAAACTACCCCGGGGATAACAGGGTGGTATCGGGTAAGAGTACATATCGACCCCGATGCTTGCTACCTCGCTGTCGGTTTTCTCCAACCTGGGTCTGCAGCAGGACCCAAGGGTGGGGTTGTTCGCCCATCAAAGGAGAACATGAGCTGGGTTTAGATCGTCGTGAGACAGATTGGATGCTATCTGTTGGGAGTGTTGGGTGTCTGAGGGAAAGGTAGCCCCAGTACGAAAGGAACAGGCCGCCGTGGCCTCTTGTGGATCGGTTGTCTGACAAGGCACTGCCGAGTAGCTACGCCATAGTGGATAAAGGCTGAAAGCATCTAAGCCTGAAGCCACTCCTGAAAAGAGACACCCATTCTCCTGTCATATGGTGGGGCCGGTGACGGCAACGCCGACAGGGGACGAAGGCCCCCATAGAAGATGGGGTTGATAGGCTGGGGGTGTAAGTTGCGAGCTTCGGCGAGCAATTCAGCCCACCAGTACTAATAGCCTGAGGTGCCCAGTTTCTGAAATAGTCAGGTCAAGCGACAGGTACAGCAACGTGTGCATGATCCTTCACTTTCACTTTTATTTTCTGTTTCTAACGAACGTGAGTTGATGCAGTGTAATCTCATTGAGACTATCACGACCAGTGTATGTTGGAGCTCTTTCTATAGTCTGAGTATTCCTCTTTTCCCTACTTCTCAAGGCTTACCCCACATCTACACATAATCTTTTTAAGTTGATATAAATCCTAGAAAATGAGGAGATATTCATGCGTACCATGTATGACTATATTGAGAAAATAAGGCAGTATAACCCAGAAATACGTCTGGACATTGGCCAGCCCGATCTCGCTGTGGATCAGCGCGTTATTGAAGCCACAGTGGAAGCGTTGCGAGCTGGCAAAACCAGGTATACCTCTGCATATGGTATTACCCCGCTGCGGGAGGCTCTGGCTGAAATTCACAACGTTTCAACTGATCAGGTTCTCATTACTGTTGGAGGGAAGTTGCCCATCTACGCTGCAACCTACCTCTGTAACAAAGCAGCAGTCATTCATCCTGGCTGGCCTGCGTATGAAGAGAACCTGGAATTCCTCAAGAAACCCTACCATACCATTCACACCACCTTCGAGGACAAGTTTTCTCCTTCCTTTGAATCACTGGACAGCACATTTGACCTCATGTTCACCAATTACCCCAACAACCCCACAGGGACTATTCTCGCCCCGTCCAAGATGAAAGAACTGGTGGATTTGTGCAATGACTATCATATCACCCTGCTGGCAGACGAAATCTACTCCTTCCTGGTCTATGATGATTTTGTCTCTTTCACAGAATTTGACTGTGAAGACCTCATCTACATAGGAAGCTTCTCCAAGAGATTCTCCATGACTGGCTACAGGTTAGGATATGTGATTTCCAGTTCTGAATGGATTCGGAGACTCGAGGATTTCCAGGTGCACACAATCACGTGTTCTGTAGAATTTGCTCAATGGGCTGCATTGAAGGCACTCACCCTCAGAGATGAAACTGATAGAAAGGCGAAGGAAATCTATCTGAAGAGAAAGAAAGTCGTAGAGAAAGGGCTTGCAGACAATGGGATACCTTTTGTCCCATGTCAGGGTGCATTTTACCTGTTTCCGAAAATACCTGTGAACAGTGAATTATTTGGCGAGGAACTTCTTAAAGAAGGTGTGTCAGTTATTCCGGGAGTTTTCTTTGGTGATTACCGGAACCATTTCAGGCTTTCACTGGTAAGTGATAGAATGGAGGAGGCTATCAACAGAATGAAGACAGTGCTGGAACGGCTCACGTGACCCTCATGACGGAGAGGTAGGAACATCAGTGTTGCACGAGAACCTTCTACATATTGCAGCGAGCACACAATATTTTATAGTTGAACCCCCACCTGACATTGATGCATATACTCATAGATCACCGTGAGAGTGCTGTTCAGTCGCTGCTCATGCCCTTAGGTAGCCAGACCCCACCTGTCCACATTGATGTGACGCATCTGCCTTTGGGTGATTTTTTCCTGGTCTCCAGCGATACGGGGGTACTCATTGAGCGTAAGTCCACATCAGACTTTCTCTCTTCTCTGAGGTCTAACAGGCTGTGGGATCAACTGCTGCGTCTCATGAAGGCTGATACCTTACTGGGGTATCCACTGAAGAGAAAACTGCTCATAGTCCATGGTGCCTTTGACCAGGACCTATCCATACCCTGGCCGCAGATCATGGGAGCATACATGGAAATCCTCTTCGTGTATGATATTCCTCTCGTTGTCTGTGAGGATGACGAGGCGCTGTACCAGTGTCTCAGGATTCTGATCCAGCGGGAAACCCAGGGGAAAAATGACGTGCTTCCCAGTTCACGTTGGTTCAGAAAACACCTGTCTCCCCACTTGCCAGAAATGGATCTCAGACGGTACGTGCTGGCATCGGTCCCTTCTGTGGGGGATGTTCTGGCCAGGAATTTGCTGGATCACTTTGGTTCAATTGCTGCAGTGGCAAATGCCACTGAGAAGCGACTGCAGCAGGTAGAAGGTATTGGTAAGAAAAAAGCTGGAAAAATCTACAGTATCTTCCATTGATGCTTATCTGGCTTCTATCCCACTCAACCTCGTTCTTCCTTGCACTGGGCGGGTTTACAGATATCGCAGCCTTCAAGCATTACCATATCCTGGTGGATCTGACAGAATGCCTCTGACTCTCGGATCCTTGTACACAGCTCACACACTGCGTGAAGCACAGCAGTTTTTGACATGCGATTGAGAGCTATCTTTTCTGCAATTGTCTTCACTCCTTCATCAAACCCCTCTATGAGAGTAATTCTATCCTCTTTCGCCCTCTCCACGTGCAGATACTGGCTTACTGAGGCCTGGGTTATCCCAACAGCTTCAGCAATATCTATCTGTTTCATATGATATTTTTCAGACAGTTCTTTGACGATAGCGGCTCGCAAGGAAGGAAGAAGCTCCTTCACTGCCAGTTCACAGGGAGGCTTCATATCTCCCCTTCGGAAATGCTTATATATAAGTATAACGGTGTTATACCATGGATACTATAATCCTGGCTCACAATTATCAGCGACCTGACGTGCAGGATAGAGCTGATCTTACAGGTGATTCTCTAAAGTTATGTCAGATCGCCCGTGAAACAGAATGTAATGACATTATCTTCTGTGGAGTCGATTTCATGGCAGAGACTGCAGCCATCCTCAATCCTGAGAAACGGGTCTTTATGCCAGAGCCTCTGAGTCAATGTCCCATGGCCCATCAAGTCACATCAGAGGATATCCTCCAGGCCAAGAAGGTGTATCCCGGGGCTCTTGTAGTGGCGTATGTCAATACCACGGCCGCAGTAAAAGCAGTCTCAGATACTATCTGCACTTCAGCCAACGCAGTTTCCATCGTTTCCCGATTGGACACAGATACCATACTCTTTACCCCTGATAGGAACCTGGGCAGCTATGTCAAACGGTTTGTGGACAAGGAGGTTATAATAGTCCCTGAAGGAGGTAACTGTCCCACACACCATCAGTTGATGGCTGAAGACGTTCTCCTCATGAAGGAGAACCATCCTCAGGCTACGGTGGCTGTTCATCCTGAATGCAGACCTGAGGTCATCGATCTGGCAGACTACGTGGGAGGAACAGAGGGAATTCTCAACTACGTGAAGAATACTGATTCCAAAGAAGTTATTATTGGAACTGAAAATGGAATGTTGCACAAAATCAGAAACGAGTGCCCAGGAAAGATCGTTCATGCCCTTTCTGCCTACACTGTCTGTCCCAATATGAAGATGATAACACGTGAGAGTGTGGAATACGTTCTCAGAGAAAAACCTGTAGAAAACATGGTTATGGTTGATCCAGAGGTGGCTCGAAAAGCAAAGAAGGCTATTGACGCAATGTTTGAGTTGATGGAATGAGGGTTCCGGATGAGGTCCGAGCCGATATTCCATTGACCAGCAAGGTCGTTTACTTTGACAACGCGGCTACTAGTTTGACTCCCCGGCATGTGGTGGAGGCTGTCACAAGGTACTACATGGAATACCGGGGAAATGTGCATAGAGGCGTGCATTCTCTTTCTGAAGAAGCTTCCCGGGCCTTCAGTGAGGCACGTGAGAACGTGGCTGATTTCATCAATGCATCTTCTGAAGAAGTCATTTTTGTTGCAAACACCACGGAGGCACTGAATCGTGTGGCCCTGGGGATGGCCTTTCATGCAGGTGATATCGTGGTGTCCACAGAACTGGAACACCATTCAAACTTCCTGCCTTTTTTCAGATTACAGGACAGGGACGTTACACTGAAGATCATGGAGGCTTCACCTCCTGGCATCCTGGAAGAGGAGGAGCTGGGGAAAATTGAGGGAGCTCACCTGGTCACCTGCAGCATCATATCCAATGCAGTGGGCACTGTTCTTCCCGTGCAGAAAATCGGGGCAGTGGCCAGAAAGGAAGGAGCATTATTCTGTGTGGATGCAGCTCAGGCTGCAGGACATGTCCCTTTGGATGTAGAAAAGCTGGGATGTGACTTCCTTGCCTTTTCAGGTCACAAAGGCCCCATGGGTCCAACAGGTATTGGAGTGCTGTTCATGAGAAAGAGCGTTCAGGATCAGATGGATCCCTGCTTTCTGGGAGGAGGGGCAGTTCGGGACGTCTCCCTTACAGGCTATGACCTGGCAGATGCTCCTTATGGATTTGAACCAGGGACTCCCAATATTGCAGGTGCCATTGGGTTGGGAGCTGCTGTGGAGTATATTCAAGAAATTGGGTTCTCCGAGATACAGAGGCAGGAAGCGCTGCTCACCAGACTGACCCTGGATGGACTGTCTGAAATCCCTGAGGTAACCTGGTACGGCTCTCAGGAGATGGAAACCCACGCAGGTGTAGTTTCTTTCACCATGGAAGGCATGAACCCTCATGACGTGGCATCCATACTGGACACCCAGGGGATCATGGTTCGTTCAGGCCATCACTGTGCTCTCCCGATCATGAAGAAACTGCATGTTCCAGGAACAGTCAGGGCGTCATATCACTGTTATAACACTGCACAGGAAGTGGAACAGATGGTTGATGTTGTGAAAGAGATTGCCAGGACTCTTGCGGGGTGACGCCATGGACCTCTGCAGTGCATATCAGGCAATGCCCCAGAAGGATTGTGGGATCTGCGGATATCAAAGCTGTTCTACCTTTTTACGCAATGTCATTTTCAACCGGGAACCTCTGGAAAAGTGTCATTGGTTGAAGAGTGGTTATTCACTGGATATCGCGTCAATGCAGACGCTGATACAGACCATACAGCCCTTACCTACAAAAGTAAAACCCACTTCCCTCATTGAACCCTGCTCTACAGAGTCAGGTATGGTGATGGCAGAACTGTACCTGGCTCACCGCGAGGTGGAGTATGGATGGTTAGACCCTCTAGTATGTGACATCCTCCCAGCCTGGACAGAGCCAGTACGGTGCTCCAAGCAACTGGGTATCGCCCGCATTGACTTTCAGCAGAAAGAGATCTTGCTTTCTGTAAGTGGAAAAACTATCATCAGGCATGCTGAAAGTGAAGAGGACATTACCAGGACGAGGGAGCTGCTTTCGCGGATTGTAGAAGGCGCAGTCATCTGCACGTGCCTGTCCACCAGGATGGAGTGCATTTCAGAAGCGAGTAGCTGCCAGGACTCCAATCCTCCCGCAGTTACCTCAGAAGAAAAATCATGCCTGGACCATCTGAACCTTGCAGGGCACATCTGCAGCTTCTGGGATCAACCATCTCATGATTTTGGGTCTTTTTCTCTCAAAAAGCAGGCAATGAACTTCATAGTCTCTCACAAGGGAGGGCTGGTTCTCCTCTCTCTGGCCCAACATCTCTCACTTCTTGAAGCAGCAGTCAAGGATCTCTGTGAGCACACCTCCCTAAGAGAGGTCAGCCTGAAGAAAGAAATAGCCGATTTTATTGCCACCGCCCTCACCAGGAATGCTGACGCTGCGTATCATGATCTGTGCTCTTTTCTGCTTCAGGAACAACCTTCATTTTACAGGGAGTTGTACAGCGTCATCTTCCGCATCCAGAAGATTTCTACGCTGAGAGAGAGATGTCGTGGGTAGTACCCTTTTTACTTCTGCACCGGACGTTATCAGTACTCCCTGTACGTATGTAGAAAGAGAATCGTAAACCTTTATATAGAATTCTTCATAGGGACGTCGATGAAATTGGCGAAGCTTCTGACCCACCAGGACGTCATTGAATACAGTATCCTCCAGGGAAAAGTGGGAGTTATGGCTGTTCACGGGGGAAATATAGAGCGAGGTACAGAGCAGATTGCTGTCTGCATCGCTCAGAACAGCAATTCATCATTGTATGTCATCTCCCCCCGAACCCAGAAGCGAGACTGGAAGTTTCACATCTCCTCCAACAAAATCAGCCCCAGGGACTCAGAGAAGCTCGCACAGTTCCTTGAGCACGTGTCTACAGCAATTTCCATACATGGTCATGTCATAAAACGCAACGTCATCTGCGTGGGCGGCCTGAATCAGGCGCTGAGGCGCAGCATTGTGCAGTCCCTCAGAGAAGACTTTGATGTGGTAGATGCTATCGAGGACGGAGGAATCTGCAGAAATCTTTCTGCCAAGAATCCCAAGAACGTTGTTAACCTGACCAGAGACAAAGGGGTTCAGATTGAGATTCCACTCCTCATGAGAAAAGCGTTCAAGTACAAACCATGCGATGAAATGCCCACTGAGGAGACACGGCTATTGGTTACCCGGCTGGTTGAGACTATTCAAGAATTTGAGAAATCCTTCGAAGAGTGAAAGCTGCATTCACTGCGTCTTTTCCGAATATATACGCACAGGGTTCAATTCCAAACCCTCCTGTGTCAATGAGGACATCTCCACATTCATCTGTTGAATACGAGAATGTAATACCCAGGTTCTCGAGGGCAGAGGCGAGCATATCAGTATACCTGATGTTGATCACTGCTCGTTTTCCTGTCTTCAGCAGAAGAGAAGCCAAGTGGTGGGATGCGCCAAATTCAGGATCTGAGACTGCTGTGACGACTCCATGAACTGGTGCCAGCCTTCCAGGAAAAGCAGCCACTTCCATGGGATTCTTCGCATGTTCCAGACTCATGGCGATGTTCATATGGACCTGTGGCATGAGATTCGCCACACCCGGACATGATTCAAGAACTGAAAGCGCTTCTCTCACATTCTGGATGACTCTGTGCTTTTCGTCCAGTACCTCAGGACTCCGAAGCTGATAACAGACTGTGCATCCAGGTAGGTCATGGAGGCTGCAGGTTGAACCTCCTTCTCGCCATCTGAAACAGGTCTGGCACAGATACAGGAGGATGTCCCTCTCGTCCCTACCCTGAATGATCATGCGTGCAATCTCCTGCGATACTTCATCTTTTTCAGAAGCAGGTTCAACATCTGAAGAGAGGTACTTGGAAATCATTGCCTGTGAAACATGGAGAGTATGGGCAATCTCTGTCTGGGTCAACCCTGAATCCCTGAGTATGTGGGCGACCCTCATCCTGAGATCGTACAGGAGGGTCTCCACAACTATGAGGCACGGAGGATACATTATAACTGAGTTATACTCAGTCTTTAAATACATTATGTACATTCTGTGCTGATCTGGGGTAGATCTCAGCACGCAGCTGTCTCGACTACTGACCTCAGCGTGAACAGGAACCGTATCTCATGATGGCCACAAGAGTCACAGCAAGAGCCACAAGTCCCGTTCCCAGGCAAGTTCCTCCCTTCTGAGACTCTGGCTCAGATGGTGTCGCTTCTCCTGAAGAAAGAATGATCCCATAAATGTTCAGGTTACCATCTCTGTTGTCTGTCCACACAATGTAGTCTCCGTGGACATCAGGTGCCCACTGATCAGAGGGATCATATGTTATACGTGTCTCCTGTGAGGTGTCCAGGCTGTACATGTAAATATCAGTGTTGAGAGTTCCAATTTGGGAATCCTCCTTCTCCTGTGTCCATGCTATTGTAGTCCCATACACTGCAGGATACCACTGTGCATATGGACCCGAAGCTACAGCAGTCACGGTCTTTTTTGTATGATTGTATGCAATAATGTCCTCGCTTGATCCAGTGTAGTCTGTATATGTGATTATGTCGCCATTAATTGCTGGACTGTACTGGTCTTCTTGGCTTGTGGTGAGCTGGGTCTCTTCTCTGGTGACCAGGCTGTACAGGTATATATCGTAGTTCTCCTGTCTGTTGTCAGTCCATGCTATCCAGTCCTGATAAATGGCCGGCTCCCACTGGTCCTTCACATTGGCTGTAATCTGGAATTCCTTCTTTGTGGAGAGGTCATACCCGTAGATATCCATATTACCATGTCTCTCATCAGTCCAGACAACAATATTACCATAGACTGCAGGTTCCCACTGGTCCTTCACATTGGCTGTAATCTGGAATTCCTTCTTTGTGGAGAGGTCATACCCGTAGATATCCATATTACCATGTCTCTCATC
>JACVGW010000004.1:45329-46997 GCA_018992565.1 Theionarchaea archaeon | reverse complement strand
GTCCAGACAACAATATTACCATAGACTGCAGGTTCCCACTGGTCTTTCACGTCAGTTGTTATGGCAAACTCAGCAGCACCTCTAATAGAGTGGCACTGAAGCAGTATCAGAGCAAGTGCCAAGAGTAGTACCTCTACTTTCCAGGAATGGTTCATTTCTTATACCTCCTTTCCTGCCCTGGCGCGTAAGGGCTTATCAAAGAGGATACCATTCACGATTATTTAAGCGTTTCTATTTTCCGGGAGTTGAAAGAACTGAGACTTCTCTGAGAATTAGAAAGGTCGCATGGAAGAAGAGTCCGGGCAGTATCAGGCTACCATGCGGCAGTTTTTTCTATATAGGCATCAACATCGAACTTCCTTTTCAATCCTTCAGCAGTCATGAACCTCACCGTGCCAAAAATGGGTCGTTCCCTCCAGGGCCTGTCATGTTTCCCAAAACACCAGGCTACTCCAGTAACCCCATTGGGATCTCTGCCATCAAGTTCATATCTATCGTTCAGAACTAAAGCAGTCTGATACGCAGACTCGGGTGTTGGGCTCCATTCCAGGATTTTCTTTCCCCAGTACATGCGCATGTATCCATGCATTTTTCCCGTTTTGACCATGTGGCTCTGGGCAGCATTCCAGCAGGGATCGTGGGTCTTTGCAGCTTCCAGTTCCTCAACGGTATAGAGATACTCCCTGGGGTCCTTCTCATGGATTTTCAGTGTCTTCTGGGCCCACTGGGGCAGTCCTTCAATCCTGTCATACTGGTTGTTGTAGAAAACGAAATTCATGCTCAATTCTCTTCGTACTATCAACTGCTCCAGATAGGCGTCCTTTCCCGGGCTTTCTTTCTCAGAGACTTTCAATGCAATGTATACAGGAGATATGTGTCCAAAATGAAGATACGGGCTCAAATTAGAAAGACAGTCTGTAGTGGGGTCGTTTCGGAGCTCAGGGTAGAGGTCAATCTTTTCCTCTATAAACCGGTGGAGGTGTGACTTGGCGAGCTCAGTGCCTCCGTGGAACGCTGATGTCTGTACCTTTCTGCCTATATTCAGACGGCGGAGAATAGAATTTATGTCGCTGGTGGTTTCCAGCTGCAATGAGTCGAATTCCATAGTCACTGAACTTAGTTCAGGATGTGTTTCTGTCAGCGGAACAAGGTAGTACTCCTTCTTTCTTTCGATTTTTGGACGGAACGTGGCTGCAGAGTACTCTTCTTTCGGTGAGGCAGCTTCCACCGGGACCACAACGTTCGTCTCCACCTGGATCACGGGGCACGTGACATGGGAAGCAACACGGGTTCGCCATTCTCGCTCTCTCCTCATGTATCCTCTGTCCACCACCAGGAGGGAAGCATCTCGAGAAAATTCAGCTACCATAGCTGGCGGAGAGCCGTGCTGGAGAACGAACTGGATATTTCGTTCTTCTAATGAGGCCTTCACCTCTCGTAATCCCTCCAGCATAAACCGGTAGTGTCTTTCTTCAGCCCGGTACTCATCTGTCAGGCAGAAGTAGACAACCACAGGGAGGTGGAGTTCATTTGCCATGAGGATAGCATATTCCAGGGCATGATTGTATCCTGTGCGATGGGATGACTGCATCCAGTACATGACATACTTTCCGGGCTCTATCTGATTCGCATTTAGATATTGGATTCTCTCAGGGTGTATCATCGCAT
>JACVGW010000004.1:0-45229 GCA_018992565.1 Theionarchaea archaeon | reverse complement strand
CTGTGCGATGGGATGACTGCATCCAGTACATGACATACTTTCCGGGCTCTATCTGATTCGCATTTAGATATTGGATTCTCTCAGGGTGTATCATCGCATCTCGTTCCATATAGGGGGGCTGTGTTAAAAAAGATTGTTATGTCTGAAAACCAATCTACTCCCCTGGTTCTCCACCTGTAGGAACTCGTGATCTATCTCTCAGGAATTGACAGAGCTTCTCATACGGCATGGAAAGGGTTTTATAATGTGGTGACAACTTCACCTGATGATTGAGGATTTGAGAGAGACCAGGCATATGTTGTTTGCCAAACACATCTACAACCTTTCCTACAATAAAGACACCCAGGAATATGCATGTGATTGCATCAGTTTCAGCACCCGGAAAAAATGCAGGCATGTAGAAGAATTCAAGAAATACCTTGAGGATCTTGAAGAAAAAAAGAAGCAGTTTCAGAATAAGACGTAGGAATAGCAGGGAAACCTTATGACGTATTATGATTTTGATCCAGAAATCCAGCAGGTATTTTCTTCCCAATTTGGGGACATTCCTCTGAGTGACTGGGAATCATGGCTTTCTCTCTCTGATAGAGAAGAATATGAGGATTCAGCAATCAAACAATCAGGACTGCCAGAGGAGAGTCTGTCACAGATTGAGACAGAAAAAACAGATCCCCGATCCTTTTCTGTGAATGTTGACACCTTCATAACCTCTCATGAGGATTCTGTCTTGGTGTTCTGTCACACGTCGGGGACATCAGGTGGGAGTATCAAGGATCTGAAATGGTTTTATATGTCAAGAGAACTGGTATCTCTCTTATGGGCCCCTGGAATGCAGGCTATCTTCCAGAAGAGTGGGCTTTCGCCTCAGTCTGCAGCTGTTGTCTTTGTGCCGTCTCGCGGGAGTGATGATGGACTATTCCACACATCTGGCAAGAAAGTGGTTAAGCTGTATTCTGCTGAGGTTTCTCAGCGGCTGGTCCTATCCATCATGCATCCTGGCTCGTATCTCATACACGAGTACAAGGATTCGCGCACAATTGAGGTCTTGGCTGAGCTCTTGACCCTGGACAGAATATCAGTGGTTTCTGCACCTTTTTTGACTGTTCTGGGATGGGCAGATCCTGAAAGGTTACGCTGGGGCCTGGAGAAGTCACTGCGAGAACCTGTCACTACTGTGGAAGGTGAACAGCTCAGGCAGAGGATTGAAGCACTCGGGGTTGAGGCTGCGACCCTGAAGTTGCGGGAAGAGCTTTCCCAGGTACTATCTGATGCTACACTGATCTTCAGTGCAACCGCTATAACTGAAAAAGAATGGGAGGTTATTCGCCAGTTTCTTAGCTGGGAAAGAGGGGAGGAGAAGGTAACGAATCTGTACGTGGGAAGCGAGGTGGGTCCCTTCGCAGCCAATCTTGAAAGAGACTGGAAGCGCATGCATGTCTTTCCCCTTACTATTCCTGTGATAGAGTATAGAGGGGTAAGAGAGCTCATTTCACAGACAGATCATACAGAAGGGAGGCTTCTGGTTTCCAGAATGCACAATGGTAAACCTGTGATCAACGTTGATACAGGAGATGTCATACATGTGCAGGATCAAGACGGACTGCCGGTGATTGGAGGTGAGATCTTGCGCGATTCTTTTGAGTTGAAGAGAGATGTCATTGTATCTCCTGAAATGGGTGAGGATCTCAATATCTTTGTGGGTTCGTATTTTGATCTCGGAGAAATGAAGATAAGAAACCCACGGCTGCTAGTGGAATGCCTTTCTCAGAGAGTAGGAGTCAAAGGTGCTGTCGTGATCAGAGTTGTAGATAACAGGTGGGAGATGGTAGTTCCAGCAGGAAAGAAACCGTGTTCTCAGGAAATTGAGAGACTCCTGCCATTGTGTCCGGGGGGAGACGTGATTGATGAGGCACTTTCTCGAAGAGATTTGAGAATCAGACTGGTAGAAGAACCCATGGTGTCAGAAATGCCACGCTCTACGCTGCTCACAAAGGTGAGGAATGGAGAGCTTCCCAAAGGTGCTCTGACGAAATGGCCTTTGTACGTGGTGATGCCTTCAGATTTTCCTCACCAACCTATCTGAATTGGTTAGCTGCCATAGCTCATCGTCTGCAATTAATGACTCGGCGGGCAGATTGGTGATCAAGGGACAGGTTCCCAAGTCTCATTTCCTGGGTTCCAGTACTGCTCAATCCCTTTGTATCTCCTCCAGGTCCCCCTTTTCAAGATTCCCTTCTGGTCGAGGTAGTCTATCCTCTGGAGCACTTCATTGCTATCACGAAATTCCACTTTCTTGGGCATACCATTTCCATGCATCTCGGGAGTATTTCTCCACACTGCCATAAGATCGTGGGTATAGACAGGCATCCAAATTAACGGTTTCATATACAGAATTTTCTCATCTATATCTACAATTCCCTTCAGAGCTTTTCCATTCAGCCAAAACCCTATCTGTAGTCCCCTGCCAGTTATCCCAACCTCCAGACAATCATACTTTCCCGGAGGTGTTTGAATATACTCGACTCTATCAGGTTTCGTACCGAATTGTTGAGTGAAAAGAGATTCGCCTATCCTGTGACACTTTTCAAAGAGACTTTTTGAATGTAAATGAAAAGCAATATTTGCAGCCAGCGAGAGAACCATGAGTAGAGTCCAATACGTGAAGTCCCGAGACACCAGCAGAACAGGCACTGCAATGTAAAGCAGAATACTTGCTGCAGCCAGAATTTTCTGCTCTCTTCTCACAGACTCTGGACATCTTCTGACTTCTTAAGTGTTTCTATTGATATTTCTGAAACTTCTCATCTCTCAGAATCTCATAGCCCTCTCCAAGACATGCTGTGATAATCTTCCTAAGATTAGCTGGAACCACTCTTTCTTCCACACAGAGAACAGTCCCTAGCCAGAGAGAAATTGTCATTATGATGGCCTTCTGCAAGGTATTCGTCTGCATGGATTCTATAACGTCAGTCTTTCATAGATTCTCTTCTTCGGGTTCCAGTATTCTTCAGCTCCTTCACGTCTCCTCCAGCTGTCCCCGGTCAGGTTGCCCTTCCTATCCAGGTAATCCACTCTGTGAGGTAAGTCTTTGCGATCACGATACTCCACCCTTTTCGGCGTTCGACTTCTGTAAGTTTCCACAGTCTCTTTCCAGACAGGTATTAAGACTCCAGGATAGGCAGGGAGCGCCGTGGGAGTTTTCATGTACAAGGCCTCATTCTGAATATCTACGATTCCTTTATAGAATTCTCCTTTCAGCCAGAATTTCATCCATACTGCTTTACCAGATGTTCCTTCCTCCAATTGATCATACCTACTGAGACGTCTGGAAGTCATTTCAGTTTTATCTGGCTTCACGCCAAACCTTTGAGTGAAAAGCTTCTCACCCACTTGGTAATATTTGTCAGCCAGCATTACCGTATAGAATACCCCTGCCCAATATAGGAGTCCAAGCAGAATCATAAACACGCTCAGATACATTATCCTAAGATATGCATTAATGGCTATTAGCACTACAACTACAGCAGTCTCTAGGACAATGATCATGGTCAAGCTCCTTCTCATGGTAAGGGTACGCTTTCCGTCCTTATGAGTCTTACTCTTTTTGTTAAATTTTTTTCGGACATGTTCGGGATTCCAGGAGAATTCTATTTCCCATCCATGAGGATACTCTTCTTCTAAACATGTTGACACAACCAGAAGTCAGGCTGCGACTTGATAGATGTGGAGGAGGTGATCGCCACGGCAGGGACACATGATGGTTGTCACAATCAGCATGGCAGTCTTTCCATGCTGGATTCATGATATGGAACCCGGTGTCTCTTACATCACATCATCCGCCTGCTCAAACTGAATAGAATCGGGGCAACCGCACCCTCATAGGAGCGAACTCAGCATCAGGACGATGAAATTATAGAAGAAATGGATTACCATTGGAATGTAAATACAATGGGTCCTTTCGTAAGCGTATACTTTCGGCACAGTTCCCATAAAGTATACAGGGATTATGGTAGGATTTAAGTGCAGCAGTGAAAATAAAAGGGAAATCAGCAGGATACCGGGCCTCACCCCCCACTTTTTTCTCAATATAGGGTACACATAGCCTGAGAATACAATTTCTTCTACAATGGGGGCAGTCACAAGCCAGAGAAAAATCGCCACCACAAGGTAGTTTTCTACAAGGTACTCATTTTCTGAGCTGCTTGGCAGCGGGACCCGGTACAGTGCAAGGAGTATGAGCATGGCATAGCTGCCCAGGAAAAGGAGAGTACCTGCAATTCCTGAAATGAGAGTCTGGGTTCTGGTGGGCCTCACAAACCCCAGAATCTTCCTGTAGTCTGGAGGGGATTTTATGATCTTGTATATGAAAAAGACCAGTGCTACTGGGGGTACCATCACTGAGAAGACAAGATAAAGAATTGCTTTTTTCACTCCCCACTGTACGTCCCATTCAGATTCATTCTTCCTCAGGATACGTATCACTAGGAAAGCTCCTCCAAAGCAACAGAGAGTCCCTATCACGAGAAGAATGGAAAATTCTGTCCTGTACCGCGTATACAGGAGATAGGTATTATCGAGAATGTGCTTGAGGTTCTCATACTCAAACCATAATCGTGCGTGGATGTATGCATTTCTCTTGAACCATTTTCCTCCCAGATCGACGTTCCTAAGCGTCTCTTGCTCTGTGCACATTTCATCCAGGACACCGTGGCATGTCGTATTAGCACACAACACCATTTTCCTCCCGAGGAAGTCTGAGTAACACAGCAAGTCCAGATCACCGTCACTGTCAAAATCACCGAAGTTCGTCGTGGAGGAACCCGGAACCTCAAATTGAGCTTCAAGAATTCCTTTGCTATTGAATACGTACAGATACTCTGACCATGCATCTCCAGCATCCAGAGTCAGAGCTTTCAGTCTCTCAAGGGCTTCTTCGAGAGAGAGGTCATCTGACTTCTTCTTGTCTTGCGGAGGGGTAACATGGAAGACAACTTCATTATCTCCATCTGCATCAATGTCAATGATATCAGGCCCAGAAGCGGAAGTCTCGAAAACAATGTTCCATATCTCATCTCCCTTATCATCAAACACTCTGTAGAAAGGAGGATGGTCATAGAACCAGTTCCTTGTTAGAACCTCGTAATGGTTGTCCTGATCAAGATCATATACATCTGCCCAGAACACAGGGTCCTCGTGGTCCCAGAGTCGGTTGAGTTGATCATCATAGACATAGACGTGGCTTTTCCCATACTCACGTGGGCTGTCCATGGCTATAATGACGTATTCTATACGAGAATCGCAGTTTAAATCGCAAACAAAAATCTCAGGTTCCACCAGCAATCCACCAGGATTCGCATCAAAGGATATACTCCATTTCACGGTATCTTCGAGCGTTATCTCGGATACATTGTCCAGCTGCAGAAGGAAGAGCCTCTTCTCTCCATTGACATCTAGCACATGCAGGAATGAAGGTTCCAGGAATTCCTTTTCCCAGATTGGAGTTCCATCACATTCAATGATCCTGTAAATGAAGCTGTACCCGGAGAGAGTCCTGAAGAAATCATGAGAGCTCTTCTTGAGAACCAATTCCTCCTGGCCATCTTCATCAATATCCAGGATATTCACAACTGCGAAATCTTCTTCATATTCATGGACGGTGAATCCCTTTCTGTCAAGTATGTAGTCTGCCACTAGTATTTCCTTGTACCCGTCATGGGTTATGTCTGAAAAGAAGTATTCATACCTTCGGGATAGCTCGTTGGGCCCTAGGTGTATACAGAACTCATGGCTCCACAAAAGATTGCCAGTATTGCTGGCGCAGGTAATTCTCATTCTCCTTATTCCGGGTTCCTGGTAATAGGGACCGAGATCCTGGGTAAAAAAGATCTCTTTCAATCCATCATTGTCCACATCCTCACAATAGAGGGCATCAGACTCTTCATCTACCCACGTTTGCCAGATGGTTTCCCCAAATACGTTCAAAGCTGTGAGAATGTAATCCTTTTCTCCCTTGCTGACAGAGGTGAAAAACAGAATTTCAGAATATCCGTCGCCATCTAGATCAGTCACCTGCACGCCTTCGTGCTTGATTTCTTTCTCCCAGGCAAGGCTGAACCCACACTGGCCAGAAAGGGAAGTGGCAGCCAGCAAGAGGAAGGCCACAAGGATAAGGGGTTTCACCATCATGAAAAACACCGGATGAGTTGGGTTCTCAGGTTGGTGCACCGATTCCAATAGACATGACATCTTCTTGGAGATCCGTTTTTTGTGAGCACTGTTCCACTATAGAACTGGAGACAGTCAAATAGGTTTCGGTACTGAATGAGTGGGACTATCACACATTCATCTGGTACTGAATCTCAAAGATACTGCAGTGTACTATCACACTACTATGTCAGACTTCTTCTGCAATCTATAGAGAAAGAAGACCCCTCCGCAGAAGAGTACCCAGATGTTCTCGAGAGTAACGGCGAGCAGATTGAGAGGTTGAGATGTGACTATCTTCTCCCCAGAAAAAAAAGTGCCCAGAATAAGAAAGATGGCAATTGAACCAAAGGAAAGAAAATCCATGATCTTCACCGGTTGGAAAGGTCTTGGAGAAGGTCCAGGTGTCTTTAGACTCCTGATAACCAGAACAGCAACGACAACGACAAGTATGACAAGAGAGAGATACCCTGCTGGAGTACCCCTGGGAGTAACAGGATTTTGATGAGCATAAATCATTACAACTAGTTGATAGAGTCCAGCTGAAGCCCAGCCCACTTTTCCCATTCGAGGGTGATTCCAGTCGCGAGGCTGAAGGCGATTGGCCAGATAGAGTGTCACTACACCCTGTACAACACCCCAGGCGAGAATTCCAACAATGAACAGGGTGCCAATGTTGACCCCCGCTACCATGATTCCAGTATATACTCTGGTGTTAAACAGGTTACCTGTGAGGAAGGCTATGGGGAATAGCCC
The DNA here is from genome assembly GCA_018992565.1 of Theionarchaea archaeon. Taxonomy (GTDB): domain Archaea; phylum Methanobacteriota_B; class Thermococci; order Methanofastidiosales; family SZ-28-30; genus SZ-28-30. The sequence continues at coordinate 38,269 of JACVGW010000004.1, read as the reverse complement.
GTACAGAAAAGCACATAGGAGAATCTGATAATTCCTGAGTCTGAACCGTACGATAAGGTCCTCAAGCATGGCAAAGTAGGTAACATAAATTCCGAGTAGAGCCAGCATGAATAAAGGCCTGGTGAAAAATTGCCTGATCCCCCGGGCAGAATATTCAAAAAGAAGGTTGAATAGGGCACAGTATAAAACGAGATTGAATCGGTTTGAGAGTATCTTCATTTTCTTGCCTCCTCTTGAGGAGCTTCTCCTCGCAATCTTGGCACACAGTTTTTCTCTATTGAGTGTCCGAAAGACATTTCCTGGATTGCTATGACAAGTTGTCAATCCATGCTTTGGTTCCTGGGTCATCTTATAAGTGTTTGTGCTATATTCATTTCAGGATTCACCTGCACTGTGGTCAGTTCTGCTAGAGGGGGAATTCCAGGGGTAGACCAGAAGAGTCAATGGCTACCATGAACTATCCATTTCTCTTTCGAAGATGAGTTCGAAATATTCAGGGATACCACCCCCCATGACTGAAACTGATGGAGCAAATATCTGGACCAATCTCCATCCTTCTCTTGCATGCTCCTCAATCAGCTGGTGGTAATCTCCTTTCGGTTTTTTGGTGGATATCCAGAATCCTCCCAACTCAATTTTCACGAATTTATAGTGGTACATACTCGGTTGCCTCTCTATTCTGGGATTTTCTAGGTGGTCGAACCATAAAATCTTCAGAATTGACGATTTATAAAACCTTCGCAGCCCAAAAGAAGCCCGTGGCATCTTGCGGTGGTTGTTTGAAATGCAGAGAAGCGTGCCAGATAGAACCATGGGTCCGGGACCCGGATTTGAACCGGGGTCGTAGGATCCACAGTCCTACAGTCTAGACCGAACTAGCCTATCCCGGACATACTGTGTCATCTCTACTACAGGTTTATAAATCTTTGCTCACATCCTCAACCTTTGCCAGGGGTATACTAGAAGATACAGCGAGGAAATGAGCCAAACTCCCAATAGAACAGGTTTACTATACTGGTCAATGTACGGAGAAACCAAAAGTATTTATCCTTTCAACCTAACTTCCCTCTGGTGATCCTATCGACCCGCATAAGGAAGAACTGATAGCAGTTCTTGTGGAGTCAAGAGCTTTAGAGTTCGGAACCTTCAAACTAAAGAGTGGACGAATATCCCCCTATTTTATCAACATGGGGAGAGCGCTGAATACAGGCGCATTTGCTGCAAGAACAGCACAATCCTACGTGCAGGAGATTTCAACTCTCAATTTCGACTTTGACTATCTCCATGGACCTGCATACAAGGGGATCCCCCTGGCTGCTTTAGTTGCCGGTTACCTTTATACTACCCATAATCTCAACAAAAGATGGGGATACGACCGGAAACAGGAGAAAACCTACGGTGATCTGGCAGAGAAGACTATTGTGGGAGATCTCAGAGATGGTGACTCTGTCCTTATCATTGATGACGTCATAACCACAGGAGAAACCAAAATTGAGAACTGGGGGAAATTGACGAATTTCAAAAGAGATTTGGTTCCAAGAGGCATTCTCATTGCTGTTGACAGGCAGGAAAAAGAGGAGAGTGGGGAATCAGCATCCCAGGTTCTTCAGAAAAAAGGATTCACCCTCTACAGCATCCTGACAATCACCGAGATCATGTCACATCTGAAAACCCATCCCATCAATGGAAAGATGTGTGTCGATCAGCACACTGTTAAAGCCTTTGATGAGTACATCGCTACGTATGGAGTATAACATGAGATCTACAACTGATTTACCTCTGCACCATGGGAAGGCACCCTCCTGGCTGACCACTCGAATGAAAGCTCTGGCCAGTCAGATATTCGCCATTCTCAGTGAAGAGTATGATGCAGAATGGATTCTACAGAAGATGGCAGATCCCGTGTGGTTTCAATGTCTGTGCTGTCTCCTGGGATATGACTGGCACAGTTCCGGCACGACGACTGTCCTATGCGGTGTCCTCAAATCGGCGGATATTCCAGGAGTGAACGTGGTGGGAGGAAAAGGGAAGACATCCCGGAAAATACCTCAGGAGATCACCAAGAAAGGAGAAGAGCTAAACCTCTCCACTAGGAAAATCAACTCCCTGGTGCATGCTTCCAAGATGACAGCAAAGGTAGACAACTGCCTGGTCCAGGATGGTCACCAGCTCTACCATCAATCACTCTTCTTCTCTGAATCAGGGTCCTGGACTGTAGTACAGCAGGGAATGAACCCTGCTACTAAGTATGCCCGCCGCTATCAATGGTCCAACCCGTCTCAGTTTGTTGAAGAGCCTCACAAGGGCATTACAGGAGAAAAAGCATACAAAGTCACGGACTTGACAGCCAGAGAAAGCAGAGAGTGCAGGAAGGTCTCCCTGGATGTGGCAAAAGAAAATCCCATGAGAATCAGACGCTACGCTCATGAAAATCAGGAAACACTGGACCACTACGTAGGCATCAAGAGTTACGTTATGCCCAAGTCCATAAACTGGAATGCCCTCAGGAAAGCATATGAAACCCAGCCTGAAACCTTTGAAGAACTCATCGCCATCAAGGGGATGGGACCCAAGACCATTCGCGGGCTGGCCATGGTCTCTGAATTCACCTTCGGTGAATCTCCCTCACACAAGGACCCAGTGAAGTTCTCCTTTGCATTTGGAGGGAAAGATGGCGTCCCCTTCCCGGTAGAAAGGAAGGCCATGGATGAAGTCACAGAAATACTCAAGCAGGTGGTCCAGGAGGCTGCCCTGGGTAAGAAAGATAAGTTGCACGCTCTGAAAAGAATAGCTGCCCTCAACCAGTAGACACTCTTTGGAAGTACTCTTTTACCAGGACAGAATAAACTATACAATCCAGGTAGTCACCGTTCTTAAACATATCCTGCCTCAAGATTCCTTCTTTCTTGAACCCAGCCTTCTCATAGCACTTTTGGGCTCTTTTATTATCAAGAAATGTTCTCAGATAGACTCTGTTGAGATTCAGTGCTTCAAATGCAAATTTCAACCCCAGAAGAACTGCTTCTGTTCCGTACCCCTTCCCCCAGTATTCCTTTTCACCAATAAAGATACCCAGTTCAGCTTTTCTGTTGTGCAAATCAATATCATGCAGTCCGATGTTCCCAATGTATTCCCCGTCCATAGTCTCAATGGCCAAGATCTTGGAGTGTTCATCTTTGAGATGGCTGTCAAACCACCTCTGCTCAGACTCTGCACTGACAGGCTCTGACATGGAAAGTGTCTCTGTCACTTCAGGATCATTGAGCCATTCTACACACTTGGAAAGGTGTTTCCTTTCCAGGGACTGCAAGCTGACCTTGGTTCCTTTGTACATGAAGATGTATTCCCATGGATGCTTAAATGCGTTTCCTTTCCAGCTTTTCAGGGCTCTTGCAGCAATCTCTATAAAGGACGATTCTGTACTGATAGTATGGTTCCCATGTACGAGGGTTCAATCTGGAGACCTCCATCAGAAGCCAGAAGTCTCATTTTACAGGCTACTATAGGGTGCTCGAACAACACCTGTACGTTCTGCGGTTCCTACAAGAGCAAGAAATTCAGGATCAAATCCCTGGCAAATCTGAAGGAAGATGTGGCCGTGGCAAAGGCATACTATAGGAACGTTAGGCGTATCTTCCTGGCGGATGGTGATGCCCTCGTGATGAAAACCAGTCAGTTCATAGAAACCCTTGATTATCTTTATGAGGAGTTTCCTAACCTGGAACGGGTGGGGGCATATGCATGTCCTCAAAACCTTCTTCAGAAGTCTGTTGATGAGTTACAGATGCTGCAGGATCACGGACTGGGAATTATCTACCTGGGAGTGGAAACAGGACTGGAGTCACTTCTTGAAAAAGTGCGGAAGGGTGTAACCAGAAATGAAATGCGAGAAGCAGGCAGCAAGGTGGTTACAGCAGGAATCCCGTTATCAGTCACCATTATCATCGGCCTGGGGGGACCAGACCTATCTGAATCTCATGCGAGAGAGACAGCATCACTTCTCAACAGCATGAGTCCCGATTATGTGGGAGCACTCACCCTCATGCTTGTGGAAGGGACAGACCTCTACACTGAATACGGGAACGGTCAATTTCACCTCCTGGCTCCTGAAGAAACCCTCAGAGAGCTGTACTGGCTCATAGAGTCCCTGGAATGCACAACTATGTTCAGGTCGAACCATGCGTCAAACTACATTCCTCTCGGAGGAGACCTGCCCCAGGACAAGTCCAGATTACTCCAGGAGATCAAGACAGCCCTCAAAACGGGGAACCTGAAGAGTGAGTATCTCAGGGGACTCTGACCTGTTAGTCCTAATGAAAAAGTTGCAAAACCTTTAAATACTTCATTATTCATAAGAGAGACCACAGCTGACGTGGAGAGATTGACATGATGACCAGGAACGCACCACTGAGAACAGTGATTATTCTCTTCTTCATTGTGGCACTAGTCTCTGCTGTTAACGGAGGCAATCCTGTAAGACTGGAGGGATACTCACTGGCAGACGGTTCGGATGCAGATTCTGATGGTGACGGATTTTCAGCAGCCAACGAGTGTGACGATACTGATCCTCAGGTGTATCCCGGTGCAGAAGAGGTGTGCGACGGGAAGGACAATGACTGTGATGGTCAGATAGATGAAGGGTGTTACACGTGTAGTATTGACAGGGATGGAGACAGCTTTCCGGAATGCAACGACTGCAACGATAATGATCGGTCCATATACCCACGGGCTATGGAGCTGTGTGACGGGAAGGACAATGATTGTGATGGGCTGGTGGATGAAGGGTGCTGTGTGTGTTATAATGACAACGACAGGGATACGTATTCTGATTGCAATGATTGTGATGATACTGACCCCACAGTCTACCCTGGAGCTGTTGAGGTGTGTGACGGGAAGGACAATGACTGTGATGGGGTCATTGATGAGGGATCATGGTGTGATTATGTTGAGGTCTGGGTGGATAGGACGTGCAATGGGTTCTACACCCAGGGCGAGCCAGTGGAGGTCTTCTACCGGGTTCGTACCTCTGCGAAGAGTTGCACTGTTACGCTCATGAGCTATCCCACTCAGGGAGCCCCTACAACGCTGGTCAAAGATGGAGTGATCGCCCCCAATGAGGTATATCAGACCCGAACCCATGCAACGTGCCCTGCAGGGCTCGTTCTCCTGGTGATTACCGCAGCTCTTCCAGGCAACCCCCCCACAACGCTGTATGATGATTGTGCTTTCCATGTCATGAGCTGCACCCTTAGAGATGCAGACGGCGACGGATATGATTCCCTCCTGGTTGGTGGTGATGACTGCGATGATACTGATCCTGGTATTCACTCCGGGGCACAGGAGATCTGTGACGGGAAGGACAATGATTGTAATGGGCTGGTAGATGAAGGGACTGACTGCGATTATGTTGAAATATGGGTGGAAAAAAAATGTGGCAGCACCTATAATGATAGAGAGCCTGTGCAGGTTTACTTTGTAGTTCATTCTTTCGCTCCCACTGCTATAGTGACTATTACAGACTATGCACCACGTGGGAGACCATATGTTCTGGCTGCAAGCAAGGAGGTGGCCTGCAACAAGGTGTACCGACTGACAGTGGTAGCGAAGTGTGCAGGTCTGGAGAGGCTGGCCATCACTGCTGTTCTTAAGGTGGAGGGGGTGACCATAACAGCTGTAAATGACTGTGGGTTTTATGTGGTTAACTGCATGAAGCCCGATAGCGATGGGGATGGCCATGATTCTGATCTGGCTGGAGGAGATGATTGTGATGATGCTGATCCCACAGTATATGGAGGTGCTCCGGAGCTGTGTGATCAAAAGGATAATGACTGCGACGGCCTGGTGGACTTCCCTGATAATGATAGAGATGGTGTTGTATCTAGCCAGTGTGGAGGAACAGACTGCGATGACACAGATCCAAAGGTATACCCGGGAGCAGAAGAGATATATGATGGCAAAGACAATGACTGCGATGGGGAGATAGATGAAGGGATAGGTGCAGACAAGATAGATGCAGACGGGGATGGGTATCCCCTGGCCACGGACTGTAATGATGGACGCTCTGATGTAAACCCTGGAGCACGTGAAACCTGCGAGGATGGATGGGATAATAATTGTAATGGGCTCATAGACTGCGATGACCCTCAATGTGAACAGAGTGAGTCGTGCAAGAGAGGAATTGGTATTACAGACCTGATTGACATGTTTATGCAGTACAGGATTTTGGTTCTGGGAGTGATCTGTGGGGTACTCATTGCCCTTGGTGGATTCTTCTACTACAGACGGAAGAAGACCAGTATTCGCGAAGAGGTAGGACCTCCCCCTGAAAAACCTCTTACTGAGGAAAAGGTAAGACCTTTCTGGAAATTCAGGAAGGAGAAAGAAGAAGGAGAAAAGGAAATAAAAGAAGAATTCCCCTTTGAGGAAAAAGAGGAGAAAGGATTACTGCAGTTCTGGAAAAAGGAAAAAGTAGAAGAGGCAGAAAAAGAAGTAAAAGAAGAAAAAGTAGAAAAAGGGAAGGAAGAACTCACAGAAGAAAAGCCAAAGAAGAAATCCTTCTGGAAATTCAGGAAGTCAGGGGAAGAAGAGGAAGAGAGAGAGGAAGAAACCCTGGGATTGGAGGATGTAATTTGAGTTGAGGAGTACTCTTCTCCCGGACTATTGATGTTTCATTGTATTCGTTAACTTTAAATGTGGAATCTCCCATCCATTTTAGATGAAGACGCTCATTATTGTCATGCTCCTGCTCATGAGTTTGATACATGGTTTCACAGCAGAAGACTCTCTTTCAAGAGTAGTTGTTCTCGCCAATTCTATTGATAAGGAACTCAATGGTGATTTCATACAGAATTTGAGGGAAACGAGAGAGGTGATTGTGGTAGGTCCTGCAGAATTTCAGGCGTACAGATATGCTGCTTACATTATTATTCTGGGAGGGGTGAAAGCTCCAGATACGGGGACTATTACAGAGAGTATCTTCCCTTCACGTGAAACGGGTACCTCTCAGTCCATGGTGGTCACTCTCAACGCGTGGAAGAATGACCAGGTTGTCATAGTCCTTGCAGGTTCAGATAGAGAGGGTACCAGAGAGGCCTGTGAGAACCACTTTCAACATGTACTCTCTCTCCTGGATGCTGTACAGGTTGTCTCTACCATTGTGGAATCATCACCGTCCCTGGTGTTTCTATGGCCTTCTCCTCTTCGTCCATCTGATCAGATAGCTCCTTTTGCTCCCCTTGCTCTGCCTCTCAAGGTCACCGAACTCCCGTATCTCATTCCCCATTCCTTGAATGAGGAAACCTGGTTTTTCTGGGTTGATGATTGTCCCGCAGCTAAATTCGCCCATCCAACCCGGTTCATCTTCTACAGTATTGCCACAGGCGCATGCAATGTGTACAGCGAGAGGTGGTGGCCTGTACTCAATGGGATTCCTCTCTGGGTAGATTCTTCATCTTACTGGGATACCTCCTACTGGGTCCACAACCCGGGGATCGAGCAGCCTCACGCATCTCCTGCGGGCTCTGTCAGTTCCGATGTTGGGCACTCTGACGTGAAGGATAGGGCACTTCTCATTAATGGATGGGGTTCAGGACAGCCTCTGGGCAGCGACATGGCTGAGGATGAGCGGGGGATGCAAGAAGCCCTGGTATCTGTAGGGTTCACAACTGAATCCGCCTCTACGAGTTCTGAAATCAAACAGGTTTTAGTTGCGTGGTCTCGGATAATGCGCCCTGACGAGACTCTCTTAATCTACATTACAGCTCATGGGGACAAGGGAATGTTTTTGGTGCAGAAAGAAGTTTTCACCATTACTGATCTTGTTGCCTTTCTCACACCTTTTGACAGCGGAGTCCACATCCATATCATTCTTGACACCTGCCATGCTGGATACTCACTCTCCACGTTGAAATCAGAAGCAGAGCTGGTGATAGCTGCAGCAGGCGAAAAAGATGCAGCCTATGGCGATTGTGATCCTGCGGATGACATGAATCCCAGTGATTCGGGGAGTGAATTCACCAGCGGCCTGGTAATTACTATCAAGGAACTGGCAAGAACGGAAAGCAGAATATCTCAATGGAAGGTCCAGGCAGCTTCCAGGGATTTCAGCTGGTACATACTCCTCTTAATGGAATCGTTTAAGGTGGCCCAGGAATTGGATGTCAACGCACATTCAGGTATCACCACTCCTCTTATATGGACTGCTGTAACTGATCTTGAACCTCCTACACAGAGCTCTCAAGAAGGGGGTGGCTGTGGCTGTGGAGGGTAGGGTTAGGTAGGGCAGGGTAAGGTAACTTCATGGTCTCATTGTCCAGGAACATAACGCCCCTGTGCCTACTCTACTGTGACACTCTTGGCGAGGTTTCGCGGTTTATCAATGGGCAGGCCTCTTTCCTTTGCAATGTAGTACGCCAGCATCTGACCCACAACAGTGGCCAGTATGGCGAACTTGCCATCACTGGAGGTCTCCAGCAGAAAGTCGGGAGAAAACTCCGAATTGTTTGATATAATGATGGCCCGTGCACCGCGGGCCTGAACTTCTCTGGTATTGGACTCCATTTCGTAGTCTTCGTCAGGGATCAAGCATACGACGGGAGTCCCATCCTCAATAAGGGCTATGGTCCCGTGTTTTAATTCTCCTCCCATCATCCCTTCAGCATGTACGTAGGCGATCTCTTTCAGTTTTAGGGCAGATTCCCGTGCTACTGGATAGGACAGTCCCCTGCCAATCAGGTAGATGTCCTGGCAATCGCGGAGTTCTCTGGCCAGAATTTTCACCTGTCCTTCATGAGTGTCAATGCACTCCTTAATTCTCTGGGAGATAGTGTCCAGGTTCACGTCATACCCGAATTTCTGGGCCAGAGCCAGCAGGGCAATAACCTGATTGGTATACGTCTTGGTAGAGGCCACACAAATCTCCTGTCCTGTCAATATCTCAAGGGACAATTCAGACATTCTCTGTATGGTAGAATATGGAACATTGACAATGGAAGCGATTCTGGCTCCCTGCTCCCTGGCATACTTTAATGCTTTGAGCACATCCATGGTCTCTCCACTTTGAGAAATAGCTACTACCAATGTGTCTTCATCACAGGTTACATAATTTCTGAATTCAGATGCGATAATAGTCTGTGTTTCTACCCCCGTTTCATGGAAGAAATGCACTCCCAGAAGCGATGCATGGTAACTGGTGCCTGCAGCCACAAAAACAACTTTTCTCGCCTGTCGCACCAGATCAGAGAGTCTGTCCAGCTTGTGTTTCTGGTCAGTTTTCAAGGAAGTAACCAGTCGTTCTGCCACCGCCGGCTGTTCATGGATTTCTTTTATCATGTAGTGGGGGAAATCCTTTTTAATTTCTGTGTAGGTGACCTTGAATTCTTTGATTTCCTTTGCAATGGGCATCCCATGTTTAAAAAACATATAATCCGTGGCCGTGACTTCAGCCATCTCATAGTCTTCAAAGAAAATTGCTTTCTGGGATCTATCACTGAAGGCATATATATCTGAGGACACAACGAATCCTTCAGGCACGATACCCAGGACCAAAGGGGAATCTTTCTTGAAGGCGTAGATCTTTTCCTCTCCACGGGGAAGCAGGAGTACAGCGTAGGTACCTTTGGCCTCTGCTATGAATGTTTCAATACTTTCCCTTACAGTGAGCCCATTCCTGATCTTTTCTTCAATAAAATGAGCTATGATCTCCGTATCTGTTTCAGATACGTAGTTGTGACCATGTAATTGATCTCTCAGTCGTTCATAATTCTCAATAATACCATTATGGACGATAAAAAACAGATTGCCACATGCTGCATGAGGATGGGCATTCTCCTTGGTTACGCCACCGTGAGTAGCCCAGCGGGTGTGGGAAATGGCAGCTCTTGTCCTGTGTTCTGGCACTGTCTTGAGAAAGCCATCAATTTCCCCTGTATCCTTCTGCAGGATCCCTTCCACAGTTGCATATCCAACAGAATCATAACCCCTGTACTCCAGTCGTTTCAATGCCTTGAGCAGCTCTATCGTTGTGAACTCTTCCTGGGAAATCATTCCGACAATTCCACACATGGCTTACCGAGTATTTCCTCCTATTTGAACGTTTCTCACAAACAGTTATCCCCCTGATATTGTGAGAATTACTGTGAGATACACCGTGCTCAAACTGCGAGATAACCCTTCCAATCAATTCCATCTCATTAATAGTGACATCAATACTGATATGAGTCCACATGTGCCTCCCAGGATCCACAGCATAGTCACCAGGGTCTTTTCAGTGAGAGAAAACGTCCTGCTGAGGACATTGGCAACAGATAGGTAGGGTGGAGGATGCAGTCGGCCTCTGACAACCCTGGTGGGTCCATAAGATTTTCCACTGAACCGTATTTTGAGTTTGAGGAAAAACTCAGTAATGGCGGGGAGGAGGGCGATCACTCCAAGGAGTTCCATCTTTCCCAGGATGACTGAGCTCGCAATCACAGCCCCGATAGGAAGGGTGCCAGTGTCCCCTGGAAAAATGTGTGCTGGATACATATTGAAGAGGAGAAAGGCCAGAAGTGAGAAACACAAGGTGGCCAGGATAAGCTGGGACTGTTCAATCCCAAGAATGAGACAGCACACTGCCAGAGAAAAAGCAGCAATAGCTCCCATTCCAGCTTCTTCTCCATTGAATCCTGCCAGAATGTTGGTAGCGTTGGAGCAGGCAGAGACTCCCGCTATGACGAGGATGTAGTACACCCACGAGAAATCCACGGTAACCACCACTAAATTTATGGTAGTATCTGTAACGAGAAAGAGCAATGGTACACCCAGCACCATTGAGACAGCCAGCTTTTTCATCTGGGACATACCCTTCAGGTCATCATACGCTCCCAGTGCTGCAGAGAGAAGAAGAACGCAGGTTACTGCTGCATACTCCAGATTGCCCAGCAGAAAGAAAGCTGCTACCCAGACCAGGGTGAGGCTCACGACATATGAGATTCCTCCCATCTCGGGTATGTCAAGAGCGATAGGTTTGTGGACATCTCTTCCTGTGATATTGTGGGCCTTCATGAAGCGAGCAACCCAGGGTGTCGTAATCAAGGTAGTAACAAATGCGAGTCCGGCATACAGGATCATACCACGGTTTCACAGGTGCAAAGATAAAGGTTCCGGTGGAACAGGGTTGGGGTACAAGTGTCCACCTCAAGTCTTATATTATATTGCCGAATCAACATACTATGAATCGTTGGATCTATGTGCTCATTTGCGTGCTGGTGGTAGGTTCAGCCTCTGTTGTAGCGTACTACGGGTATACCCATACAGAACCACTGGAGCCTGCACCTGAACCACCTTCAGAACTCGCCCTGAACCTGTGGAATTTCTCAGTGATGAGAGAGACAAACGAACAGGTGAGAAAGGAAATTGGATTCAGGATTTTTGCTGAGCTCTCTCAGGAAGAAATGGACCAGGCGCAGGACATTGCACAATCGGATGCGATGGTGGCTGCTATCCTACAGCAGTTTGGAGAGCAGGCGCCTGAGGTATTTGGAGGACCTTCAGGAAAAGTGGCAATCCTCAGGTATTCTTCAGAGGAATGGGTTGCCCAGGTGACTGTTGATCTTGAAGAACGTGAAGTTGTTGCAGTAACATTGAATAAGGGAATTCTCCCTCCTACTGATGTCGTTACTTTGATACATCTTGCAGAAAGAGAAGTACCAGTTCAGGCCTTTGGTACACCTTTGCTGAGAAAAATCTCATCTTCAGGAGAAGGAGCTGAGGTTGTGTTTCTCACTGATAAAGGTACTGTGGAAATACGAGTGAACGGTGAACAGGGAAGGGTTGTACGCATGGAGCGAACTCCACGCTCATTATGGGAAGAATATCATCTGAGATGGTTATGGGTTCTCATCCCAATTTCAACAGCAGTGCTCATACTGGTCTTCTGGGCTATTTCTAGGAAGACTCCCCCAGGTGAAGAAACAGAATCTTTGCCAGAAACAGAGGCAGGGACTGAACCAGGTAGTACCTCGGAGTAGTCTTTTCCTTCTTGTTTCTTTTTTTGTGGTTCTTGTAAGACTATCGTTTCACTTGAGACTGGGCCCGCAATATGGCCTCAACAAAGTCCTTTGCTGTGACTCCGGCTAACTTGATTCCCTCTTTCTCAAAAAAGGTGTCAATTTTCTCTGTTAGGGCTTTTTTTCGTATTTTCATGCCTATTAGTTCATTTTCCAGCTTTTCCAGGGACTCTGCAGGCTCATAGAAGAAGTCGCCTGAGATCAGTATATCATTGATTCGTCCGTGAGCTGTTTCTATGGTGATTCGTATGAGCTTGTCTGCTTTGTGGGAAGCCTCGCATACCATAACACCACCCGCCACTTTTGTGCACTTGGCCTTCACCAGTGACAGGAGCTTTTCCCTTCTCCGGGAAGTCTTGTGCAGCCACTGGTCAGATTCAAGGCGTGCTATAACCTCGGAAAGGTACTCCTCCTCTTCAGCAGTCAATTCACCAGGGGTCAGAGTTACGTTGAGGAGCTTCTGGTATTCCTCTACCAGGTGGTGGACAACAGTCTCGCTGTCAGGAACACTGCCCAGTTCTCTCTTGAAAGAGGTCATGTACTTCTCCAGAGATTGCACCATTTTGTCTCTGAATTTTTCTGAGGGAACCTTGAGGACATTTACCATGACTTCGACATTGACATCAAAGATCACGTTTCCGATGAGAACGATAGCATCATCTAGGGTTACAGCTCCATTGCCAGAGGCTTTTTTCCCCTGTATTAACACATCATTTACAGGTCTATATTCTGCAGGGAGGCCGAATCGTCGGTAGACATTGACTGTAGGCTGCAGAAACTTGCTGTAAAAGGGTTCCACCCCCAGGGGAACTGCAGGGTCATCTTTGTGAATGATAATCTGGTAGAACTGTTGGTTGGAATCAAGATAGACTGCTCCTCCTCCGGTCTGCCTTCTCACCATGGGGATATTGTGCTGGTTACAGTATGTGGTATCTACTTCTTTTTCCAGTTCCTGGTGGATTCCAATACATACGTAGGGAGATTCAGGACATATGAGAATGATGGTGTTGGGAACGTGTTTCTCAGAAACTGCCTTGGCCACAGCTTCATACACGCTCTGTATGTAATACCCGTCTTTCTGATCCAGGGTTAAGAGTCGCCATTCCATGTTCAGCCCTGGATTACTGGTTTAAAAATGTTTCTTTGCTGGATTGTTGGAAGATTTGATAGAACCTCGTGGGTGCGGTACAGTGGATAGGGTCTTTCTCTGAGGCCTTTTCTGTAGATCTCATGTCAAGAGGTGAGGCAAATTCACTTCCTGCTTCTCACTCCACGTTAAGATATTAAATTAATACCTTTACCAACCGTTAAGTTTATAAACGTCCTTGACAAAGCCCTCAGTGCAGACTGAAATAAGTAAGCAATATCAAGTTCTAAGGTGATAATATGGCTCGAATTCGTGAAGGAGAAATTATGAAAGAAGGGACAGAACGCTATGTCGCCAGAGATGCTCAGAGAATGAACATATTGGCTGGACGAATTGTAGCGGAAACTGTCAAGACGACCCTGGGTCCCAAAGGCATGGATAAGATGCTTGTGGATTCGATGGGTGATGTGGTCATCACTAATGACGGCCACGTGATACTGAAGGAAATGGATATAGCCCATCCCGCAGCAAAAATGGTGGTGGAAGTTTCCAAGACGCAGGAAGATGAAGTTGGAGATGGAACCACCACAGCAGCTGTCCTCACAGGTGAGTTCTTGAAGAGGGCAGAGGAACTGCTTGACCAGAAAATCCATGCTTCTGTCATTGCCAAAGGATTCAGGTCAGCATCAGAAGAAGCTGTAAAGATACTGAAGCAGATCAGCAAGGAGAAGTTTGACGATGATACTGTGAAGAAAGTAGTAGAGACGACGTTGACTGGAAAAGGAGCAGAGACTGGGAAGGAACACCTGGCAGAGCTGGCCTTGAATGCAGTGAAAGCTGTGGCTGTTGACCATCAGGTGGATCTTGACGACATCAAGCTGGAGAAGAAGGAAGGAGGCAGTCTGGAAGACTCGAAACTCATCAAAGGAATTGTGGTGGATAAGGAAGTTCTCCATTCAGACATGCCCAAGAAGATTTCTGACGCCAAGATTGCCCTGATCAATGCTGCACTGGAAATCGAGAAGACAGAAACCTCAGCAGAGATCCGCATTACTTCACCGGATCAACTCCAGGCTTTCATGGACGAAGAAGACAAGATGCTCAAGAAGATTGCTGACACAGTGAAGAAGTCAGGTGCAAATGTCATATTCTGCCAGAAGGGAATTGATGACCTGGTGGCTCACTATCTGGCCAAGGAAGGTATCATGGCTGCTCGAAGGCTGAAAAAGAGTGACATGGAGAAACTGGCCAAAGCCACAGGAGGGCGGGTTGTTACCAACATTCACGAGCTTTCTCCCGGTGACCTCGGATATGCAGGGCTGGTAGAAGAGAGGAAGATCGCCAAGGATGAAATGATTTTCGTGGAAGACTGTAAGAACCCCAAGTCAGTGACCATTTTCCTGAGAGCAGGCACATCTCACGTAGCTGAAGACCTGGAGAGGTCCATGCACGACGCTATCAGCGTGGCTGCTGCAGTGTACCAGCACAAGGGTGTTGTTCCTGGCGGTGGAGCAGTTGAGACCGAATTGTCCAGGAGATTGCAGGAATTCGCTGGTTCTGTAGGCGGTCGTGAACAACTGGCAGTGAAAGCCTTTGCAGAAGCTCTGGAAGTCATTCCCAGAACCCTTGCTGAAAACGCAGGACTGGATCCCATTGACGTCCTTGTGAAATTGAGAGAGAAACATTCCAAGGACGGTGCCAGCTTTGGACTAGATGTGTTCAAAGGTGAAGTGGTAAATATGGAGCAGGCAGGCGTTCTTGAGCCTGCAAGGGTAAAAGAACAGGCCATAAAGTCAGCTTCCGAAGCAGCAGTAATGATTCTCAGAATCGATGATGTCATTGCTGCCACAGAGCTGAGAAGGCCGGAAATGCCTGAAGGTGGTCCAGGAATGGGCGGCATGGGCGGCATGGGCGGCATGGGCGGCATGCCACCAATGTAATCTCTCTTTTTCTCTTTTTCTGTTTTGTGTCTTTTTTCTTGTGACGAAATGAGGTTCCAGAATCCAGGTTCATTCATAATGACAATCTGCAACGGATGACTATCCGGCTCTATGGAGATATGGAAATCAGCTCTCTCTCAAGGAGTGCCAGTTCTTCTTTTTCAAGAATTCGTGGGTCTACTAGCGTAATAAAGCGTGATTTATGGATTTTTACAAATTCAATAATAGAATGGACGAATCTCAGCATACGATCAATACCATTGTGTACAATCAAGTACTCCATTCCCTCCAGCAAGACAGTAGCACGAGGTGCGGCTTCAAAAAACTCCTGAATTGTCAGGTGCAGCCGGGCCAGGTTCGTTGGATCAAGGCAGCTATCCTCAGTGGCTGTTTGGTTGAGCTGAACCACAGGAACTCTTCTCAAAGGAGAAACTCCTGAGAGAATCTCAGGAGGTTGTCTCATGATAATCAGGCCAAAATCTCCCCGTATAATCCTATCTGTAAATAAACTGAGACTCTCTTCCAGTGTTCTTTCCTTCACCAGAAATCCCTGTCCTTCGGGGAGACTATCCTTCAAGACCACAGGAGTAATGAAGGGACATTGATGTGAATGGGTGCGATAGGTCGCGCAGTGCAAAATGTCGGGACATTCTGTACATATTGTGTCTCTTTCCTGGGCACACTGGAACAACGGGCAGGATGACCGCGTTTTCTCATCCCCTAATGGGCAGCTGGGACAGTGGCCTTTCCTGTAAGACCAACATCGGGAACACATAGCACCACATCGTGCATCAGGAGGTGCATCAGTGTCCAGGGACAAGGGAAGCTTGATTCGAAGAAACGTGCCTGCCATCAACAGAACCCCCTGGGTCCGGAACTGGCTCTGTCCATACCTACCTGATGTATCAGCAGTGCATTCAGGTTTCCGGTGGTAATCGGGGCACATAACGTGGCTCGTTGCATCCATTCACTGTACGTGCCCCTACCATAAAAACCTATTTGCTACAGCGTGTCACTTACTGAGAAGTTGATATCTCCAAATTCCTTGGTGGCGGCACCAATTTCAATGGTATGTTCTCCTGAAGATAAGCTCTTGTCCTGTACCGAAAGCGTCACTGTCACTCCCACTTTCAGGGGGATCGTATTTGATTCAGATATCTGTGTGGCGGGTACAGGGGCATTTCCTGCAGCCACTGTTATTCTGTCTCCAGGCACAGGCTTGCTGTCCACGGTCAGGCTCATCGTGGTCACAGTAGCGTCCATCAGGTTATTCTTTATGGCAAGTTCAAATCCACTCTCAGTGTTCTTCAGACTTCCTTTCTGATACAGCTTTTTCAGCATGAAAGAAGGAACTTTCATAGTATCACCTCTTTTATCCCATCAAATCTCTCATTTCTTTGATTGCCTTCAGGGAAGCTTCTATAGATTGGGCAAGTTCTTCATGTTCTTCTGCCGCATCGTCTATACTTCTCCCTTCCATGACCGCATCAATAGCCTGTCTGAAGGCACGAGAACCTGCAGCAGGCCCCATGGGATGTGCATGGATGGCTCCTCCAGCTCCAATGACGATATCATATCCCAGGTCCTTGATGAGTTCGTCCACCATAGGCTGGGCGATTCCTCCAGAAGGCATGGGGAATACGGGAGCTACAGCGTGGAAGGGATATGTCATAGTTTTGGCGGTCTGGATGTATCGCTCCTTGAGGTATGGAGCCTTCCCGTAAGGGGCAGGAAACACGATAATATCAGCTCCGGCCAGTCTGGGCAGCTTACCCAGAACAATGGGGGATGCAATCCCTGAAAAAGGCGACTCGTACAGGGCTCCTGCGAAGTCCATGTGAGCCAGGATGGGTACTGTAATAGAAGGATCATCTGCAAGGGCCCTCAATACAGAGATACCTGCTGTCAGGTAGTTGATCATGATGCAGTTCGTGCCCAGCTCGATTGCTTTCTCAGCATTTTCAAGCACATGAGGAATGCGATCAGTTACATTTGCTGCATACAGTGTTTTCTCACCTTTTTCCTCTTCTGCCCTATCAGCAGCTTCCATATACAGGGGTATCCTTTCCTCCAGCGTATTGAAAGGAGCGTTGGCCAGAAGTTCATCATCTTTTATAATATCTGCGCCCCCTCTGGCTGCCTCATAGAAAAGCTCTTTTCCTGCCTGAGGGGGGTATCCAGTACAGGGTTTGATCATGTTATTGAGCAGCGGCCTCTCTGGCACATTCAAGATTTTCCTGATTCCTTTTATTCCGAATTTAGCTCCTTTGAATCCCTTGGTAAAGCTTTTTGGAAACTTGAGGTCCATCAATTTGATCTTCCCTCCCATGGAGATATTTCCCACCACAGTGGTGAGCATCATGGGAATCTGAGCCCCAAAATTCACCCAGGGAAAGGCGATCTGAACGAGATAGGTTCTTTCAGTGACCTCAGGGAGTTCGAACTCATAATGGGGAATTTCGTAGATGCCAATGACTTTGGCAACGTGGGTTCTTCTCACTTCTTCTGTTTCTCCGGGTACAGTAACCCATGTACCAGTGCTCTGTTCCACAGCTATTGCAGGAGCAATCTTGTACACATTGTACCGGGGATTAGCGCATACGAAGTAGGTTGCAATAACGTAAGCTTCATCATCTACGCCCTCCGGGAGGGCTTCTGGAAGTGATTCGACATTCATAGGTACACCTGGTATCATTGTGGAGGTATGCTTATATTTCTTGCCCACGAGAGCGCTGGTCAGGATAACGTTCACGTGGCAGACCGGTTACCCTCCATATTCTGAGAGTTGTTCCAGTTGAGATGTCACAAGGAAGAGAGAAGAAGGTAAAAAGAAAAGAAAGAGAAGAGATTGGTAGAGAACAGCAACATTTTTCCTGTAGTTGTATAGTTACTGATGTATTGCTATGTATGGTAGCTCGGCCAGTCAGGATATGACACTATCAGAAGGGGCACAACCTATTTAAGCTGATATTCGAAAGAAATCTGATGGAGTGCGCCTGCACATCTATGTAATCTTTGCCCCTTCGGGTCAAAACCGTGCAGGATGTAGTGACCATTTCAAGGGAGGTGACAAAATGGCACTGTCAAAAAGAGAAAAACTCACTCAGGTGTTGAAGGATCTGGAAGCCACCACACCAGACATTGAAGCTTCAGCCATCGTTTCTGTAGATGGGTTGATGATTGCGTCGGCTCTACCCAGGGATGTGGAGGAGGACAGGGTAGCTGCCATGTCAGCAGCCATGCTGTCGCTGGGAGAGAGGACAGCTGGTGAGCTGACTCGGGGTGAACTCTCGGAGGTGTATGTCAAAGGAGAAAACGGATACGTAATCTTGATGGCCGCAGGGGAAAACGCAGTACTTACTGCTCTGGCTCGTAAAGATGCTAAGCTTGGATTGGTATTTCTTGACATGAAGAGAACAGCAGAAGAGATCAAGGAGAATGTGTAGCAACCTTTTAAAATGAAGCATCCGTCAAGTGAGCCAGAGGAGACACTATGAAAGAGCTCATAACCATGGCCTTTCGTCAGGTCAGAGGAATCCGGGAAATATTCACTCCAGAAGAAGCTACTCCAATCTTTGGGAATATTATGGAAAATCTGCATGAAATGCTAGCTTCTCAGATTGCCGATTATTTGTTGATTGAAGGTGAAAATGGACGGTTCTGTGCCCGATTTTCTAACAATGGATGGGTGGGAGTGACAACAGACAGTGATGTCAGTGAAGTCCTCATAGTGGCTGCACTGGAGAGAACAGCAAAATTCCTTGATAAGCACCGCCAGATCAAGCAGAAGATCAAGCACTTTCAACACGATATTGCCGAGCTATTTCTCATGCAGGGAATTGCCGCATCAGTGAAGGAGATGGACCTCTCTGTGGAGACTGACTGTCTTACTGGTAGAATACGGGTGTCTGCAAGAGGAGGGAGATCTGAAGCAGTCCGCGATCTTGTTTCGAGGTTCCTGGACAAACAGCTTCCATATTTCATCAAGAACAAAGTGACTGTTGTAGTTGAGAAACAGACACTTCTGGAACGAATAACACGAGATCAGTTGATAAGAATTATTAGAAGAGTGGAGCGGTTATGATGAAAGCGAAAATATTGGTAACGGGCGCTTTTAATGCAGGAAAGACTACATTTATCCACAGTATTTCCGAGATACAACCTGTTTACACAGACAAGAAAATGCTCGATACTGAGGAATTAACCACCGTAGCCATGGATTTTGGGAGAATAACAATAGATGATGACCTGGCACTCTACTTATTTGGAACTCCCGGACAGGAACGGTTTGATTTCATGTGGGAAATCTTGAAAGAGGATATTATTGGATTCATTCTTCTGGTGGACAGTGTCACCCCGGAGATTCCCACCGCCCGGAAGATACTTGACTTTCTTGTTTCACATTCAGATGTTCCATTTGTTATTGCCTGTACAAAAAGAGATCACATACATGCTCTTCCTATGGAAACCTTGAGTCAGCAGATGAGGCTGGATGATGTTCCAGTTATTCCCTGTGTGGCAACCGAGAGAGACAGCGTGAAAGAGGTTCTTCTGATTCTTCTCCGTGAAATACTGGACAGGCTTTCCTGAACGTGAGGAGATTGAAAGCAGTACTATTACAGAGTAATGGTGAGGTCATGCTTTCTGAGGAAGGCATTGAAGTCATCTCTGCGGCAAATACCTCCCCGTGCCCCCCGGTGCTGTACTTTCATGGTGGATGCGGCAGTTCCCAGAATGCCACATTCTTTCAGTGTGTGCTGGGTTAGCAGCCCGGAAATAAACCCTGCATCGAAGGCATCTCCTGCACCTGTGGAATCTACAGCAGCATACCCGAAAGGAGGAATATCAATAGTATCATGTGTGAGAATAGAACAGCCTCCTCCATTCCTGGTCACCACCAGACATTGAGCAGGCAGAACATCACGAGCTTCTTTCAATGGAGTTGTTCCTATTTTTCTCCTGAGGTCGTCTTCATTAATAAAGAGATACGTAACGTGAGGCACGAGTTCTGTGAACAGCAGCTCCTGTGGATCCCACGATAGAGTAAGAGGGACATCTCTGCAAATGGCTATGATCTCCTTGACTATCGTCAGTGGGCAACTGGATACGTGAATATGCCTGGCACATCGTATGGATTCATCAACACTAATCCACTGGTTTGCCCCGGTGAATTTAATCATTCGTTTTGCCTCTCCCTCTACCAGTATCACTGCGATCCCTGTTGCGCCGGTTCTTCTTACGGTTTCTGTTTTCACGTGATAAGAGGCAAGGTCCTGAAGTTGCAGGTAGCCAAGAGGATCTTCCCCCACAGCACCCACCATTCCTGTTTCAAATCCCAATGAACCCAGCCAGCATGCAGTATTACCAGCAGAACCGCCGCACGAAAAAAAAGCATCATCGCACCGTATTTTCTCATGCATATCAGGCAAGCGGGAAACGTGAAAGCTGATATCATAGTTCAGGTTTCCAATACAGAAGACGTCCATGCCCTTACTATGATGGAGCGTTCTTAAGCATTGGCAATGTGGAGATAGGAGTAGCAGGATGATGAGAAAAAGAGGAGGCAGAGAGATCCTGCGTCCTAGAAGCTGATGAACAGCAATAGTCCTGCTGATATGAAGACACCTGTCCACAGGAGAGGGTTGTAGCGTATTATCTTTGAACCATCCATGGGAGGTACTGGGAGCAAATTGAAGACTGCAAGGAACAGGTTGATCATGGCCAATTCTGTGAGGAACCCAGGGTACATTCCTGCATATCTCAGCAGCAGTGCTGTGACTCCCACCGCAATATTACAGACAGGTCCAGCCAGTGAGGTCTTACCTTCTATTTCACGGGTAACCCATCCCGTGCTCATGATCACCACAGCTCCTGGAGCTGCGAAGAAAATGAATCGGGTCACCCCCAAAAAGAAAGCAAGCACCAATCCCCAGGTGTATTTTCTATACTCTGCCCAGAGGCCATATTTCTGTGCCACATACTTGTGAGATAGCTCATGCAGGACAAAGGCGCTTCCGACTATGATGAGCATCTGCACAATCAGTATGGGATTTCGCACCAGACTGCTTACCCCCAGTCTGAATACGGCAAAGGAAATACCCAGGACAATCCAGGATACCACCAGGTCTTCTAGTTCTTTTTCACTGAATTTCATTGCATTTCCTCATTTTGCGAGCTTTTATAATTTTCGATGAGGTTGTGTTTGATCCCCCTGAGGTGGCCTGCTCCTACAACTACCACCACTGTCCCTGAGAGGGATAACAGGTTCCTGGCCATTATGCGGTCCCTTTCTTGTATGAGCACCCTATGTGCCGAAGGACTCACTCTGCGCAGTTCTTCTGTCAATGAATCGACCATTACTGAATCAATGTGGCCCAGTTCCATCTTGGTTGGAGTCAGCAGGTAGAAGAGTATTCTCACTATGTCTTTGAGAGAGAAACTGGAAATCAGTCTATTGAGTGTTGCCACAATGTCTTGATCAATCAGCACGACAGATGCCCCCACTGCGTGGGCTGCTTCTGCTGCTTCAAGCATTTCAGCTCCAGGAAAGACACCCGTTTCTTGCCCGACTTTGTTCTGGAGGTACGAGAGAAGGCTCCCTACAATAGCCATTCGAAGGCCCATTCCCATTATCTGAAAAAATCCAGGTGATTCCCTGGATTCTGATTGCAGGGCCCGCAGTCTGTTGGAATCCAACTCCAGGGCCACGTAATCGGGACCAGTATCCAGAATGGTGGTTCTGACGAGGTCAACGCTTTCTTGAAAGACGTGACCCGTTCCCACCAGGATAAACGTGGTCTGTCCCAGGGTCACTTCTTCTTTCATTGTGGTACAGGGGGGAAGTGCATTTATAAAGATTCAGATACTGACAGTCATGTCATGGGCAGCCCTCAGAGGATACGATACTGGGATTGCAGCAGATTCTGGATTGCTGCGTGTAGAGCAGCAGGCGTGCTCGCAATGTATATAAACTCTGCTTCAAGGCAAGACTATGAACGTAGTTATCATTGGGATGGGTACTGCAGGATATGCTGCTGCCATGGAGGCTGCAAAGCGTGGTGCCCACCTGACTGTCATTGAGAAGAGGGATTTTGATACATTTTCTCCCTGTGGACTCCCGTATGTCATTGATGAATCTATTCCATCTTTCGAAGATCTGAAACATTCTATCAGATTGCGGAATACAGAAAAATTGCTCTCTCACACTGTGGAATCCATTGATACCAAGAAAAAGACAGTCAAAGCGTGCGATTGTGTGTCAGGAGACTGCAGGACCATCTCCTACGACAGGTTGATCATTGCCACAGGCACTTCCCCTGTGATACCTCCAATCAAAGGAGCGAGAGAGCTCTTGGGGAAGGGAACATTTGTGGTCTCTGGAATTGATGACACAGGCCAGCTCAAGAAGAAAGCGGACGTCTCTCATTCCTGTGTCGTTATCGGAGCAGGGGCAATTGGGTTGGAGACTGCCTGCACCCTTCACAACAGAGGATTAGAGGTCACTGTGGTGGAAATGCTTCCTCAGGTGTTTCCCCAGGCTATTGACGAAGATATGGCCTCAGATGTGAAGAACCACCTGGAGGACAGTGGAATCCCCGTCGTGGTAAATGCGAGAGTAGAATCTATTACGCAGGAGGGGGGAGTGCTAATCACAGCAGACAGGGAGTATGCTGCAGATTTTGCTGTGATTGCTGCGGGAGTGAGAGCAAACGTTGCTCTAGCGGAGAAAGCAGGTATTACAATGGGAACATGGGGGATTAAGGTCAACCCAAAGATGAAAACTTCTGCCCCAGATGTGTATGCGTGTGGAGATTGCATAGAGACATTTTCCTATATCAATGGTGAGCCCTGGATGATGCAGCTGGCTACATCCGCCCTGCAGATGGGGCAGATAGCTGCCATCAATGCCATGGGAGGGAGTGCTGCCTATCAGGGATGCCTCAATACTTTTGCTTCAGAGCTGGAAGGAAAGGAAATTGCATCCTGTGGATTTACAGAAGCCCAGGCGTCACGATTTGGATATGATATTGCTGTAGGAAAGGGTTCAGGAAGAGTAACTGCAGACTACTACCCGGGAGAAGAAACAGTCAAGGTCAAATTAATAGTAGACAAGAAGGATCACCACCTTCTGGGAGGCCAGGCCTTTGGTGTGGGTGCATTCTGGAGGGTGAATGTTATTTCTCTTGCCCTGAAGGCCCGAATGACTGTGGATGAATTCTCCACCATGGAACTCGCCTATACACCGCCACTATCCACCTCACACGATGCACTGCACTCGGCATGTGACTTTGCGCTGAGAAGGCTGTGAAAGGAGCAGTATCGTTTACGCGGATCCCGAAAGGATAGTAAAGCTACAGGGGCTGTGGAGTACTCAGGCTACGAACTGCAACAGAGTCATCTGGGGAATCCAACAGGCATTACGTACAAGGGGATCAGCTCTTCAGGTAAGCCGAGAACAGACTGAACCTCTGCATCTACGAACGCTCCCACCACTACAGTCCCCAGGTTGAGTCCCTCTGCCTGTAGATAGATGTTCTCCCCCGCGTGACCTGCTTCCATGTGCACATATCGTATACCCCGTTCTCCATATCGTGCTGTCGTCTTCTCATAGAGGGCAACGACAACAATGCTGATGGGAGCTTCACGTATGAACAGCTGGCTCAAACAGGCAGCAGCCAGCCTTTCCCGGTAGTCTCCTTCCCTCACCAAGAGAAGTTCATGTGATTCGGGGATATACTGGTAGATGCCAGCATTCAGCTCTTCAACGCCCGAACCACCCACCACAACAAAGAGTGTAAGAGGGTATGTAGCTCCAGCAGAGGGTGCAGCTCTCTTGAATCCTTCTGTGATTCCCTGGCCCGCCCATAAAAGCTGAGAGACATGCTCTAGAGATAAGGAAGTGTCTCGAAAGTCACGCATAGACCTTCTGTTCTTTATTGCTTCTTCTACAGACACGTCACCTTTGAAATGGGGGGCAGGAAGGCTAATTTCAGATTTCTCTTCCACCACAGTCACAGGATCGGACTGGCTCATACAGGAACTGAGACTCAGGACAACAATCAACAGAGGCAGCATCTTCCAAATAATCATATGCTGTGTGTGCCGGCAGTCCATAAATACGTTGGCTGCCTCCAGCCATCTCCTTCAACCGGCAGACCTGAATCCTCTGTTCCATCACTTCACTGCCTCTAAAAAGAAGAGAAGGAGTTGCGGGAGGATAGGGTTTTATGCTTTTTTGATCTGAATAATCTCCACTTTGAACTCAAATACGGCAGGGTTGAGGTCCAGCACAACATCAGTATCAGTCACTTCCATGACGACTGCGTACTGCCCCTGATAGGAGACAACATTCCCCACCCGGGCTTCTGCACTCTTCTCGAACTCCTCGAGGAGAACTGTTGCCTTGGTTGGAATGACTGAAAACCTGTGGTTGAAGTCCAACCAGACGAACTCATCCGTGAGTTGATATACTGTGAACCGGCGATTTCCCCACTGATACGTTTCGTTGAGCTGAGGCTCAATTCCGCTATTTGTCTCAAACTCTTCTCTGTTCATCTTGACAACGTTCTCCTCCTTCCAGTATCCATAGGCGTCCAGAGGATACAATCGCAGAATCTTCTCCTCCCCCACCTTCATGCCCAGGAGTGCCCGTTCCACAGCAGAAGGAGCCACTGCAGCCTCTCCAGGGTTTCCCCCAATAATAATGGTCAGAGGCTCATAGGTTCTCTCCGTGTCGTAAATGTTGGCCTTCTGGGCTATTAGCTCATTGGATGTGTCTGCAATAGTCCCGTTGATGCTGAGAACATACTCTATAACCACTATGTCACCCGGACCTACCGTTGCTTCCTGGCTGAGAAGAGATGCGGAAATGATCAGAACGATACCCACGATCCATAGCGCTTTTTTCATTTTGGTATCGATAAGCCTTGTAATTTCCATGGTTTGAGACTGCCTTCAAATTTATAAAGGTATTGGTTGGCAGCATGCCACACCAGAAGGCGTGACAGCTCCTGAGATGGTAATAATCTACCTCGATAATAGCCGGAATGAAAGAAACAGAAAGAGACCCTCTCTTGAGGTCAGTCCCCTGTATTACTCTCAGCAAACCTTGAAACACTGCAACTATTTTCCAGATTATTTGAAAAGCGGAGAATTTATAAAGGACCATAACCTATTACACATAGGACCTAGAGGTGTCATCATGCTCAAGCCAAAAGATCGCACTGAGATTCAGTTGAAAGTTGCATCAGCCCAGCAACAGGATTTCGGACGAGGACTGGTTCGTATTGACAGACGTTACCAACAGATGCTGGGAGCGAAGCAGGGAGACGTCATTGAGATCGAAGGAGGAAGAGTGACAAGTGCTGTTGTGGTGGATTCGTATCCCAATGATCGTGGTCTGGATATTATTCGAATAGATGGGTTAACCAGGAAAAATGCTCGGACCAGTATGGGGGAATATGTCAGGATCAGGAAAGCATTTGTACAGGAGGCCCGTCAGATCGTCTTGGCACCCACACAGAAGAACATGCATCTGATGATGCCTGGAAATATAATTCTGCAGAATATTCTGGGCAGATCACTGAAAAAGGGAGATATTATTAGCCTGGTGCAGCAGCGGAGAAAACCAGGGGGAACGCTTTTTCAGGATCTTTTTGAAATGATGGATAACACTCCTTTTGGACTTGGAGAAATGCGATTTCTGGTGGTCTCTACGTCTCCAGGAGATATTGTACGAGTAACACAGAGGTCGAAGATCAAAGTACTCCCGGAAGCCATGGAGGTTACTGATGCAGAGATACCTTCCATAACCTATGAGGATATTGGAGGACTGAAAGAGGAAGTCCAAAAAGTGAGAGAAATGATCGAACTCCCTCTGAAGCACCCCGAACTATTTGATCGACTGGGGATTGAACCTCCAAAAGGAGTCCTGTTGCATGGTCCACCAGGAACAGGGAAGACCCTCATTGCCAGGGCAGTCGCTTCAGAGTCCCAAACCAATTTTCAGTCTATAAATGGCCCAGAAATCATGAGCAAGTTCTATGGTCAGTCAGAGGAAAACCTGAGACGGATGTTTGAAGAAGCCCAGCGGAACGCTCCTTCTATCATTTTCATTGATGAATTGGATGCTATTGCTCCCAAGAGGGGAGAAGTCACAGGAGAAGTGGAGCGTCGTGTGGTTGCCCAACTCCTTGCTTTGATGGATGGACTGCATGCCAGGGGAAAAGTCATCGTAATTGCTGCTACCAACCGTCCCGAAGCAATTGACCCGGCTCTCAGACGGCCAGGCCGATTTGACCGCGAAATTGAAATAGGTGTCCCCGCAAAGCAGGGAAGAAAGGAGATCCTGCAGATCCATACCCGCGGGATGCCTCTGGACAAGGAAGTTTCCCTGGACGAGCTGGCAAGTATCACCCATGGATTTGTGGGAGCAGATCTGCAGTCATTGTGCAAGGAGGCAGCCATGTATTCATTACGAAGAATCCTCCCCGATCTGAACTTGGAGGAGGAGAAAATTCCCCAGGAAGTCCTGGAAAAGATTGCAGTCACAAAAAGGGATTTCGAGAGAGCACTGCGTACGGTGGAACCCTCTGCCATGAGGGAGATCATGGTGCAGACTCCCAATGTGAGCTGGGAAGACGTCGGAGGGCTGGAAAAGGCCAAGCAGGCCCTGGTTGAAGCAGTGGAATGGCCATTGAAGAGGCCTGAGGACTTTGAAGAAATGGGTATTAAACCTCCCAAGGGTATTTTCTTGTATGGACCTCCCGGCTGTGGCAAGACACTGTTGGCAAAGGCGGTCGCTCATGAAAGCGAGGCCAACTTTATTTCGGTGAAAGGGCCAGAGATACTCTCTAAGTGGGTAGGAGAAAGTGAGAAGGCAGTGAGAGAAATTTTTAGAAAAGCCAAGCAGGTTTCCCCGACTATCATCTTTTTTGATGAAATAGATGCGATTGCTGGTAGGAGGGGCATTGAAGTGGGGTCGCGAGTTGGCGAACGTGTGGTAGACATGTTGCTAACGGAAATGGATGGACTTGAAGACCTGGGTGATGTGGTGGTCATTGCTGCCACCAACAGGCCAGATATGCTGGATCCTGCACTCCTGCGCCCGGGGAGGCTGGACCGTTTGATCCTGGTACCAGCACCAGACAAGGAGTCCAGGAGGAATATCCTTGAAGTGCATACCCGCGACATGCCCCTACAGGATGTTGATCTGGATTACATCGCTTCCATAGGAGAAGGATTTTCCGGAGCCGATCTGCAGGGGCTGGTCAGAGAAGCCGGGATGAATGCTCTCCGTGAGGGAAGCAAGATGGTGGAAATGAGGCACTTCAGCTATGCTCTGGAAGAGATTGAGCCCTCCATCTCAGACGACATGGTCCAGGAGTATAGCAAGAATGTGAAGCGGGAAATAGAGATGTATCATTAGGTGACACTATGGCGAAAATTGCAGCCTCCAGAATTCGGGATCGAATGGTGGTCACCAGTCAGGGCCACGAATTGGGGCTACTGTTTGACGTGGTGGCCGATGAGAAGACAGGCAAGCTGGTGGCTCTGGTGGTGGAGCCCACAACAGAGGAAATGCGGGAGATGCTCCTGACAGACCGTGAAGGGCTTGTGCTGATACCTTTTACCGCTCTACGGGCGATAAGAGATTTCATCGTGGTGGATGCCCGACGGGTGCCTAGGAAGATAAAGAAAGTGGGCATGTTTGCCAAAGGAAGAGAACCTGCAGTGTGAGTCAGCATGCTGAGTCTTTCCTGGACGGGAGCAGGGCAAGTGAGGACATCATGAATTCTGCAGTATGTATTGAATAATGACTGTACCTGGAATGATACCCAGATTCAGGTGGATATGGTCTCACTCCAGTGAATAGGCCTTCCAGATCGGTGTCAGGATTCTACCCGAGGAATCGTATTCTTCTGCGGCAAACCACTCTGTTTCTTTCACTAGAGTCTGAAAGTCAGCATGGACTTGACGTATCCATCTTCCTTGCCAGTTACTCCATCTATGATCTCGTACCTATCCTCATACGAGACCAGGAAATATGGATAATATACTAATCCCGTATCCCACACTGAGGACCTTTCCCAGACCTCAGCTGCCTTTTTTGCTTCCTTTTCCGTGATAGTGGGATGTATCATTGATTCCCTGTCCAGGTATTCCTCATCTGTCTGGAAATACCTCATGATTTTCTTTCTGGGATCATCAATGATACAGTGCTCTATTCTGGATCGAAAAATCTCATAACTCTTGTTTTCCAGCTTCTTGTGTTTCTTTATCTCTACCAGTCCTTTCTGGATGAGAGAGTTCATGATTCTCTTCACTTTTTTCTTGTCAAAGTGTGTGGCTTTCATGATGTCAGTCAATGCTGCAGACCCTTTCTTCATGAGGGCTATCATTACTGCTCTCTGGTCAGGAGACAGATCCATGAGATCTCGTACTCCTCTCGTTCTTCGCCCTCTTCCCATCATTACTTCACCAGTGATGCCATCCACAAAGCAGGAAAGACTTTGATACTTCCCTTTTGGCGGATAGTAATCGAAGAAGATCTGGTAGACAGGGTAATAAATCTTGAAGATCCCGTGGATGATGTCTTTCTTGAACAACATCTTACGGGCTTTCTTCATGGCAATACTCTCGATGTTCTCGTCCACCACTGAGAGGATAACCCTGGCTTTCTTGAGACTGAGATCTTTTACAGAGTCAGGAACGTCAAGAGCGCCAGGCGAGGTAATGGCTGCGGCCCTTTGTGAAGGTTCTGGTCTCACGGGCGGAGTTACCTCCACATTCACAAGATCGAAAAGGGAAGGGCGGTCTCCAGACTTCCTGTGAGGGATGTTCTTGCCCCCTGCTATGGGTTCTCTCTCTCCCTCTTCCTCTTTCTTTTTCTCTTCCTCTTCTCGTGATACAGGGGCTTCTGCCTCTTCCAGCTCTGTCTCAATCAATCCTTCCTCTGCCAGTTCATCCAGAAGCTCTGACAACGAGAAGTGTAACTTGTATTCCTGATTAATGCTTTTGATGAGTTTTTCAAGACCATCTGTGGTCTCTTTTCCCCATTTTTCCCTTATCAGTTGTTTTACGTTCTTACGCATCTCATCTGGATCTACATCCAGGATGGGTTGTCTTTCTCTTCCTTCATGCTGGGAAATACGAGGTCTGATGCTGGCCAGAAAACAGCGGGAAGTCTCCTCCTGTTTGTCTCCTATGATGGCCATCCCTATGGGTAGGTTCTTGATAAACCGGTCTTCTTGAAATCTTCCGGGGACTTCAGAGGGCATCCTCCGTACCACTGCTTTGATATCATCTTCATACACCAGTTTATGGCATGCCACCATGTCCACCTGGGAAAGAATTCTGGAATCAATGGCTGATGGCTGCTGGGTAGCCAGCACAATGGAACATCCTGGCTGTCTTCCCTGTCTCACGTATTCAATCAATGCATCAGTGGCTGCTGTTTTCCTCCCGGATCCAGGTACCAGAATATGTGCCTCGTCAATCATCAGCCAGGTCACGGGAATGCTCTCCAGCAATCCTGCAAACCCTGCAGCTTCTTTCCTGCTGAGCCTCTTGCGAGTATTCAAAATATTCCTTCCCAGAATACCTACCACCAATGCACGCACATTGTCCTGCAGGAAGCTGACATCAATAACGGAAATATGTCCTCTTTTTGATAGATCCCGGAGCTGAGTTCCCTCTTTGTCAAAAATCCCCCATTCTACAGCCCCTTTCAACCGTGCAATCAGGGCTCTCCGGGTGGAGGTCTTGAACCCATGGTGTCGAGACTGAATCCCTTCTTCGCTTTCAATGCACGCAATCATGTCCGGAATACCGTATGAATCCTGCAGCCCTTTTACTGTCCTTCCTTCTTCAGTCAAGTACCCCTCTCTGATCTTTTCAAGCACCCTGTCAATCAGGAGCCCCATGGTGTCGAATCGATCAAATCCGAAGGTCAGGCACCAGTCGTCTGTTGTCAGCTCGGAAGGCCTGATGGTGAAGATTTTGTCCCAGGTTGCTTTGGGAGCATCCTTAGCATATCCTGCAGGAATGAAAACCTTCACGCTCTTGATACCTTTAGGACTCAGATTCCATGTCCCAAGCAGCTCCTGCTCTCTTTCCACAGTATTAGGGCTCTTCATGCTCCAGAAAATGCCCATAGGATCAATGATTATAACACCCACTGCGTCATTTGTGAGGGCCAGTTCCTCTGCAATAACTCCCAGTGTGTAGGATTTACCTGATCCGCGCATCCCACAAATAAAAATAGCGTGAGGTGAGATACTATCCATCAATACTTTTTTACCGTAAAATCCTGCAGAATCAGAACGTTCTTCTGCCATTAATCCGATATTCATGGCTGCTTTTGTCTTGTATTCCTCATATACACTCTTCTTTCTGCCCACAAAAATGTTGGTTGCATCTTGTAATGCTCTGAATTCTTCATTGACAACCATTCCATTCTGCATACTTTTAATGTTAATCAATACTATAAATAGTTTTCGGTAAGCAATAAGATCCAACCAAGAAAGTCAAGGGCAGGACGGGTTTCCCGCATGATAATGCGAAAATTTCCATGGCCTCTCCGAAAGATTTAAATGGTAGAACGTGTAAGAAAAGAAAGAGGTGAAAGATGTGAAATCAAGAAAGATGGCTGTGCTACTCCTTTTTGCCGTCATCGTTGTGGCGGGAGTTTCGCCTGTTTTGACTGAGATTACTGATTCTTTTGAGCAGACCTTGATCTCACTACAGGATGAAATCTCACCCATCAACGGAGACGGTGGGGGAGGAGGATGGCCAAATGGTGGCGGCGGAGGCTAGTATCCTTCCGTGTGGTACATGACAACGATCCCCTTGTAGAAATCCGAAAGGATGGACCTCTCTTTGAGGGCATATACGGCCTTGGAAAGAGAGATTATCAAGGGGTCAGTGCGAATGTAGACCCATGTGACAAGATAGCTTCCCACTTTGAAAAACATAGGCGTTGTTGGCAGCAGGCTGAAAAGCTCTGTAAGAGCCCTTTCATAGTCAGTCTTGAACAAGAACACATAGGTGGTGTAATTGGCGTATCCTTCAGGATAGAACCAGGTGTGCGTGGTGGCAAATTGGTCTACAGTGTCGAGCCATTCGTAAAACTTGCGGAAGCTTACATCTTGCTCTCTTACCAGGGGTGCGATCTTGCGCCTGATGTCTCCTCCGAAGTCAAAAAAGAAGTCCCATTCTTGGTGATCCCAGGGAATGTCCACAGGGTTTGAGATCCACGTGGATTTTTTCCAGGAATCACTTTTTTCTATTTCTTCCAGCAGTCGATCGGCACACTCACTCCACTCCAGAGAGGTTGGTTTGGGAGTGAGAAATTCCCCCCTCTCTCCTGAGAGAATAATCTTTTTGAATCCAGGATATTCATCAAACTGCATCCCAGGATCTCCTGCTGCAATTATGGGAAAATCTCCGAAGACCACGGCCAAGTAGGTCAGTCTCCTGTTCTGCCTGAGACGTTCAAAGGCTCTGAAAGGGTCATCAAAATCTAGTACATAGTATATCCTAGGGTTCCTTCGCATGGGTTTCAATCTGAGACCAGGTCCTACCATGATCTGCTGATCGAGCATCTCCTGCAACGCTTTGGACACAGATTTTCTGTAAATACCCAGTGCTTTTGAGATTTCGTATATCTGTGCCCGGGGATTGTCGTATATCTGGCAGAATATTTGGTAGAACCTTTTCTTTTTTTCCACATCGGAGAGAGAGGGCATCTAAAAACACCCAACAGTTATATACCGTTCCGGCAAATTTGGTAATGTGCCGGAAGCTTACCTCATTGGAATCTAAGCACATACTTAAAAATCTTTCGGCCGATCTTTCACCCCCCCTAATCGGGATCGGTGTTTCGAGCACCGATCCCTCCCTTGTTCTGGAGGTTTATTGAATCTTTCAAAGGCATAGTCACTCTGCACCTTTTTTCAACTTGTTCTGACATGGTGATGGTGCATGGCTACTCTCGTTTCCTGTCTTGAGCACTACTGTATAACGCGAAGTGCTGAAATACCTAGGAAAATTAACACCAGAATCAAGAATACAAGAGCAACGTATCGCCCCTTCCCCACAGCCAATCCAATGAGAGCCACAATCAAGCACCCCAATCCCAGTGCCAGACTGGCGGGCGGCTGCAGGACCTGCCGGGCGCTTTCAACAAACTGATCTTCAAAAGAATAGCACTGGTCAGCCTGTGCTGCGACAGCGGATGCCTTGGACCTGTATTCTCGGGCCTTTCTTCCCACAGATTCTGCAAAATCTCCATATTCATCAATGAGGTCTTCCAAAGAGGACTTTTTCTCCTCCAGATCGGCAATAATATCTCCTGTGCTAATATCCTCGTATGACTTGTAGAGTTCGCTCGTCTTGAGAGTCTTGATTTTTCCTTCAATGTCTTCAATGTCCTTCCGAAAACCGTCAGCCCTCTTTCCCAGGGCAATCTGGATGTCATCAAGGGCTGCAGCCACAGACGTAAAGGTCATCTCTGACTGCTCATAGGCATTTCTGGCCTCCGAATACTGCTGATTCCGGAAGTATCGCTCTCCTTCTCCCTGGTACTGTTCCGCCTGGCTGACCTGAGAATCCACTTGGATAAGCTGCTCACAGAGACCAAGTATCTCATCACATTCTCGTACCCGGGCATAAATGTCAAGACGAAGTGTTTCATACAAAGAATCCATAGACATTGTCAGAAACAGACTGGAGACATCCTCAAACATGTTACGTGCCCAGGTGGCTTCCACACGAGCTTCACTGTACTTTTTATCCAGTAGCAGGAAATGTGCCTCTCTCAAGGTGTTATGAGCCTGGAAGAGCTTCTCTGAGGTCTCCTTCAGCACTCTCATCTGAGACATCTTGGCACTATCTCCCATCTTGGCATACAAATCTCCCGCTTCCCCGAACAAGTAGCCTGCTTCCTCATATCCGTAGTTACGCAATTGTTCCATGGCAGTAGCTACTGTCCGGTCTGAATCCATGAATTTTTCACATTCTGTTATCTTTTTCTGACATTGCACGTTCATGAACGTGTTCCCCGCTTCTTCATACTTTGTGCGGGCCTGTTCAAAGTACACCACAGCTTTGATGTATTCCTCCTTTTCCATGAGGGTTTCCCCAAGGTCATAGAGCTGGTCTGCCTCTGAATCTGTCTGTTTCTTGAGCTCTCCTACTCCCACCACATACAATCCCAGTCCGTATCCAGCCACAATTTCGGGATACTGGTCCAGATTTATGTCTCCTACAATGCCCTTGATATAGTTGCCCTGGAGATTCTCGGAATTCCATATGAGCCCTGCTGTGGAGAATACTGAAATATAACCATTTGAAAACACGGTGAGTTCATTCTGTGAATCTTTGTCAAAATCAGCACATATCAGGTTCCGGACTTCGCCTGACGCATTGAATGTCTTCACCATGGTACCATTATAATCAAGGACATACACCATTGAGGCTGCACCACACATGACATTTCGTGGGCCTACAAATTTCCCCGCATACACACAATTAACGTCGTAGGGTGACGTAGAATACTCCCACTTGAGGTTGGGCTCATCATTGGTGGGATCAGTATCACCATGTTCAATATTATCCAGAACGTACAGATACCAGCTTTCTCCCACTATCAATTCAGGCTCCAGGTCAGGGTCCTGGTCAATTTCGTGGGCTGCAGTATCACTGTCAACATCATAGGCGAACACTGTTCTCACAGGACGGGCAGGATCAATCTCGTACTTCCACTTCAGGGTAAGGTCATCTTCATACACTGTCAGGTCATCTGCTGCCACCACAATCTCTTTGGCAGGGTCAGCATCATCGTCAAAACTCACCACAATGACATCATAGATCATGCCAGAAGGCCTGTCTGCCAGCGGGAGATCTCGTGCCCTGTATGTAGGGAGCATGGGTATTGTACAATTGTTGCAGTCTGTATCATAAATGAGAATATCCAGATTGGTAACTGCAATGATCTCTTTACAATTATCTGCATCAATATCTGAAATCAAGATCTTCCGTACACATCCTGTTATATTGACAGGGTTCCCCATTCCATCATCATTATACAATTCCTGGAGCAGTACTCCTTCGCTATTATGCACCCGAATAATGGAGGAGGTGCCACAATAGCAGCAGCTGGTAAAAATGAGTTTCCGCGTTGTAGTGCAGATACTGTCAGCTGCGATGGCGGAAATACATCCATTAGAATAACAGGGTTCTGCAGCATTATCATTCAGACAGAGCTTCTTCTCCCATACTAAGGTACTGTCTGCCTTGTACTGGCTCACAGCTCCCTCACATACCATGGCAGTTGCAGACCCAGAAGGAGTAGTGATTATTTGTTCGCGGGAAGAACCTGTAGCCAGCAGGATTTCACTGTATCCATTTGCATCTAGATCTGAGACCTCAATGTCAGTAAGTGTCCCCGGCGCCTGCCACAGCAGGGAGAACTGTATGTCTGCTTTTACTGCACTCAGCGTCAGCAGCAGAAAAATGAGAGCAATCTTCATTCTCATAAATCATTATTACTTATCAATACTATATAAAGATTTCGATTCAACACATGGATTTTCAGTGGCACTTCGATATACGTGAAGAAAATGAGTGGGTTACAGGTGGCTGAGGGCTATTCACTTCTGCTGAAGCAGCTCTCTCAGCTTCCTGGATTCTTCTCCAGCGATTTTTTCGTCCATCACTCTCTCCAGGACATTTCTGCATATTTCTGATACCAGGGTATCCAGTTCTCCTGTGGTTATGTGCCTTTCATTGATATTGAGCTTCATGAGGTGACTCCTGACGATAGTCTCTGACATGAAATCACCAAACAAATCGGCCAGGAAAGCCTCAATATCCTTTAAGATCTCATAGGGCTTCTCATGGGCCCGCTTTTCAATAGGGATTCCTGAAGGTTTCTTAGTCATCAGGTGCGAGATGCCTTCCCGCTCCAGCATCTTCACCAGGTCGTCGACATTTGGAACAGGAACAGTCACTTCGTGCGTGAGAACATCAGAAGAAACAGAAGGGAATCCGTGGATATCAGTATACCACTTGAGGGCGAATTCTGCCCGTTCCTTTTCCAGAGAATACACAGAGAGGGTACCGTCAACAGCGTTCCAGATTTTCTCCAGAGCCTCCTCTCCGCCACTTTTTTCATAGGTGGCAGCCCGCACTTTCCCATCAATCATCAGCAAGCTGCCTGTTTCATGGTCTATATATTTGATGACGCCGGTGAACTCAATCTCGCCCAGCTCTCGTAGTAGTGTATCCAGTTCTCTGACCTCTGCCTCTCTCTGCAATGCGCCTGTTGGAAAATCCATTTACTCACCCTGATCCTTTCGCCTCGACTTCCACCTTTTCTTAAACTCTTTGGCCAAAGAGACTTCTTTCATGAGATCCTGTCCCATCTCACCCAGCAACCGCTTCACAAGAACATCATCTGTTTCCTCAGGCTCGAAGGGCTGAGAAATGTGCGGTGGAGAAGGCAGTTGATAAAAGTCCACGATCCCTGATGACTCCATGTCAGCATAGATTTTCCTGAGTGCTTCTCTCCCCATGAGTTCTCCTGAGGAATCCATGACCAGTGCTGCCTGGATCTTACCCTGGCCCAGAACCATCAGTCCTCTGGCATCTTCAGAGCGTACCCACAGGTACCCGTCAAAATTCCTGGAAGCTGCGCTCCGGAGAAGGGCTTCAAAAGAAAATGTGCCGTTACATGGGGCATTGAGAACCAAGGTCCCTCGCTCCAGCCCCACCATCTTTAAGGCCATAAAGCGCTGCAAATCCTCTGAAGCCTTTTCTGAAGATATAGTTTCCTCCACTGGAGATTTCAGCCGTGATGCGTTATTAAAAAAGAGATAGTCCTCCACAAATTTATTTTCCTGTTTGTAAGCCTTTCCTTCTGTGAAAAATAAAGCAATCTCTCTTAAAGCTTCATCTCCCAGCCTCACAGAGTCTGCTGATTCAAGCACCGCTGCCACAGGGGTTTCCTTGAACAGAATAGCACCCTCCTGGACAAAATCTTCAACTTCTCTGGTGACCCGCAAGCACCCCACCAGGGATTGACGTTCAAGCTGAACAAGTACATCAAGGAGGTCTCCGCTCTTCACTCCGGACAGGACACCGGTAAACACTGAAGTCCCGATCTTGAATTTCTCTGTGGTTCCAGGGTCGAGGAACGTCTCAGGATAGTCCTTCTTTATGTTCTCCAGGGTTTCTTCCCGATACGTAGCTACCTCAGCCAGAGCTTCCTGGTTCAGAGATAGGATGTGGTCAAGTGCCTGCCTGCTGTACAGCTTTCTCCCATCAGCAAATTCGGAGAATGCACCCACAATCTCCCGATTCCTGAAGAGGACAAAGTGATCGTGGAGCCCATTGTCCTCTACGGTAAGTCGCACATAGCCAGTTTCAACGGCATCCAACACTTCCTGGGGGTATACCCCTTTTCGAAGATCAAATTCCTCTGCTGCAGGTAATCGCATGGATTAAGCCTCTTTTTTCTTCGGGTAGAACCCTTCTAGGTTGAGCCTCTTCATCAGTCCCTCACGCAGCTCTTCCAGATCACCTGATCCAAGCTTGTTGAGGGTTTCAATTTCCTCTTTTCTGGGTTCAACCTGAAGAGTGGATTTTCTGGGAGCAGCGTCTGCGCCCAAAACAGCTGCCAGCTCTTCACGGCGATTAAACAGCCCTTCATCCATTTCTGTCTCTATTTCTCCCTTCTTTTCTGCCCTTTTCTTGGGCATTCCCAGGGTTTCTTCCGTCACTTCAGCCTCAGGGAATCGATCAAGCAGGAGGGCTACCAAGGGATATCTGTGCACCTTAATCTCAGTATTATAATCATTGGAGACTTCAATCATCAATGAAACGGCCTCCCGACCCTCGGATCTAGAATCGCCCTCAAAAAGAGCCAGGCGGGGCCGGCCATCAAAAAACAGTATCTGTCCTAGGGAGTTATCTACACCTACCACTTCTACGTATCCTGAAAAGTCATTTTCAAGGTTTTCCAGCAATTCCCTCAGAGCATTGTGGCCTCCGGCTCTGGCTTCGATTATCTCTCCCTTGGGAATGTCCATGATGGACACTGGTGAATGTAAACTTTTAAGGTTTTCTGTGGTTTCTACAACAGGCTTTCGAGCTGTACCTTGCCATCGGAGGGACCCTCAGCAAAGATGATATCATTCTGCATGAGGCGAAAATCTCTCTGGGGATTCAGTAAATATTCCCTCCCTCGTTTGACTAGGAAGATATGCATGCCGGTCTTGGTGGCAACTTTCAATTCCCCCAGCGTTTGATCTGCGAGTACAGAGTCCTGAGAGATATGAAGTCGAGCCACCACTTCTTCAGTTTCCTGCATTGCCTCTCGGAATATGGGGTGGATTTCTCCCCTGAAGACGTTCAATGCAATTTCAAGCGCAGCATCTGCAATACTCTCCGTGGCATTGATTACCTCAAGGACGGAGAGAAACCGTTCTTTACTGATGTCCCTCACCATGTCTAGGACAGTCATTTTGGCCTGGTAGTTCAGGGTATCCATCTTTTCTTCTAATTCTTCAACATCTTCTGCTATTTCCGTGTCTCTAAAGAGGAGGGCGGCAAAGGCCAGGTCAATCATTAGTTCTGACGTATCCTTCATTTCCTGGATGGTTTCTCTGAGCATGTTACCACTTGCTCCTCCTGCCCTTGGCAATTTCCTTGAGAATCAGGTGGCCCTCTTCTGTTCCACGGGCCATCAAGATATCGTTGTTGCTGAATATGAATCGTTTGGGGGGGTTGTACACCCATCGTTTTCCCCTCCTGACGGCAATGACAGTAACACCAATGCGGGAAGCTAGTTCTGACTCTCTGAGGGGAATTCCAATGAGCTGGGACTGCTCTTCCACTTCCACCCTGAAGATTTTCTCATCAGTGTACTTGAGGGATTCCTGTATGACAGAGTGGATGTCCAGATCTCGGGCGACAGTTTCTGCAATATTCTGTGCGTGGTTCGAGATATCTTTTATGGCTGTTGCGACGTTCAGAATTTCTGAGATTTGTTCAGCGTCTTCCCGGGTTCGGGAAGCGAGTAAGGCCCTGATGGTCAACTGGTAGTGTAATTCGTCCATGGTTTCCTCCAGGGCAGATACTTCATCTGCAATAGCTTCTGAATCAAAGAGAACGGAAGAATAAGCCAGGTCAAC
>JACVGW010000046.1 GCA_018992565.1 Theionarchaea archaeon | reverse complement strand
GGTTTTTCATTATTTCGTACCCGTACATCTCCTTGGGGACCAGCATCATCAATATGAGGTTCTCGTGAAATGACAACATATATATCAAGTCTACATATAGAGGTTCTATATAAAGGTTTCAACTGAGCCCTGCGTTGAGCTCTGAACATGGAGAGAGGCAGCAGGGGAAAGAATAGAGATGGACAG
This sequence comes from Theionarchaea archaeon, assembly GCA_018992565.1. Classification (GTDB taxonomy): domain Archaea; phylum Methanobacteriota_B; class Thermococci; order Methanofastidiosales; family SZ-28-30; genus SZ-28-30. The sequence continues at coordinate 21,554 of JACVGW010000046.1, read as the reverse complement.
CGCATTGAGAGAAGAAATACCGTGGTATGGATGGTGCTACAGCAAAAGTTGCTAAGTAGTGCCGCAATAATCAGAGACTAAGAGACGTCGTGACTAAAATCCTGCTAGAACCCGATCAATGTGAAGAAGTCAGAAAGAGAAATATCAAAAAATGAAAAAAATGAAAACCTATTTTAGAATTTTGTCTCTGTGCTGCGTATGTGCTTCCTTTGTCTCGTCTCTGTCTCTTCCTGAAAAGACGAATACTCTCTGGTTGGGAGCCCACACGTCGGTCTCTGTGAAGTATCGGATTCCTAGCCGTGTCAGTTCCTGTTCTCTTTCATCAAGGACAGATCTCACAATCTCGCCGATTCCATCGAGAGCATCGGCACCTCCCAGGATGATAATGAGTTCCTCTGCCTTATATTCCTCGAACTCTGAGGCTGTGACTCGAATGGCTTCAAATCCATTATCCTCCAGGAACTCTACCAGCGAACCTGCTCTACTGAAATCAATGTCATTGGCCACAATGATTGCCCTTGGCAGGGCAACATAAGGCTCAACTTCAATCTTGAACGTGATTTTCTTATCTCCGTGCAATGTGCAGTGAGCTTTGGCGATGAATACTGTGTCTTCAGTCAGGACAGTAGTATATTCCAGCGTGAACTGATCATCCTTGATGAAATCGCTCGTTGTCCATACCCATTCCTTGACTATTCTGTCGTTCTGGTAAAGCCACACATAATTTATGTGATGGTCACTGTCATTTGCCTCGTGGGTGATCATGATTTTGAGTGTCACCTCATCTCCCTCGGTGACCTGCCTCGGTGCTTGAATCTGCACGATGGGAACTCCAGCAAACACTGGAACCAGCGACAGTGCCAGACCTACCATGACTAAGATGATTGCTCTCTTCATAGGTTTCACCTCAAGTGAACTTATAATTGTGAAATGTGCGAACTCCTATATAAATCTTTCGCCTAGTTTGTAAATTCTACAATATACTCAATTTCGGAATTCTTTTTTTGATGAATATCGCCAAACCCATTGCTGATATTGCAAATTGACAAACCCAATTCTCATCCACCTGCAAACAGCTCCATCTTGTTGGAGAGCTTATAATCATTTTCACGAATCTCACAGGAGTCTTGTATTTCCAGACATTCTGAATACTGATAGGAAGAAGAGTCCTAAGGAGCCACTTCTTCCCCTTCAACCATCAGCATCCAGCCTCTCCCGAGAGCACAGACAATTCCTACAAGATGTGCCTGTACTTCTCAGCAAGCTCAGCATACAACAGAGCATGAGCTTTGGATCTCTTCCATTCTTCATCTGTGACGTCTCGTACTGCGCGCCCAGGAACTCCCACCACCACTTTTCTAGCTGCAATTTTCTTGTTATCAGGGATTACAGAGCCCATTCCCACAATAGAACCTTTTCCTATTGTGGCATTATTAAAGACAACAGCCATAGCACCCACCAGAGTCCTGTCCTCGATGTGACATCCATGGAGCATTGCTCCATGTCCTATTGTGCAGTAATCGCCTATGACTGTTGGGAACTCGGCATCTGCTGGATTAAACGTTCCTTCTACATGAATAACACAATTATCCTGTATACTACTGTACCTTCCGATGGTGATAGAAGAGAAGTCACCTCGCAGCACAGCTCCTGGCCATATGCTGGAGTGGGCTCCAACAACGACGTCGCCCACTATCGTCGCATTTCCTGCTATGAAAGCTGTCTCATCTATGTGTGGCGTCTTGCCTTCAAATGATAGAATCATGAACCTCATGTAAAATCATGGATTAAAAAGGTTATCTTGAGCTGATACATTCTAGCAGTCTACAATGAATGCTATCTGCGTGGAGTTGAGGACTCTGCTTTGCACTGAGCTTCATATTTTCTTCTATCTTATCTGGAGTCACTATTCCTGAATGTCCGTTCTGTTGTGCAGACGTCCATGTCTATGAATTCGTGCAAAAGTTTATATCTATAGATTTTTTCATCCTTCTCACCTGTCAAAGGAGGAGTACTTAATGAAATCGACGATAACGAAAACTCTGGTGATTGTGGTACTAAGCAGTCTGGGATTGGTACCTCTCTTAGCTGTTGTGCCAACTGCTTCCGCAATACTCACCACAAGCAAGCCTGACTTCGCACTGGGAGAAACAGTGTACTTCACTCTAACCAATACTGGTGCTACCAACATTAACGCCACTGTCAATAATCCGTGGACTATCTACAAGAGATCAGGTGTTACGTGGCAGACAGCATACGTGCCTGGAATTGCTTTGCAGAACTGGACACTGGGCCCAGGAAGCTCCAAGACCTGGAGTTGGGGACAGACCAGCAACGCCATGGTCACTATCGATGCAGCAACATACAAGGCAGAAGTCAGTATCTCAGGAGTGGGTACCTGGAGTACCACCTTCACTATTGGGATGGGTTCTGGCTCAGGCGCCGGGTCTTTGCGCATTTACAATAATACAGCAGGATATGATATCTATATCGATGGATCTTACTGGGCTACTGCACTCACATCGACGGTAACTGTGTCCAATATACCTGTAGGGATACACCACGTGCGGTTGACCAAGTCTGACTGCGAGGATATCGAAGAGACAGTCACTATACTCAGTGGAACCACCACTTCAATCCACGTGTCCATGATTTGTGGTGAGGAGCAAGAGGAAGAAGAAACAGACGATGATGGTGACGGAGTGCCCAACAGTGAAGATGGATGCTACAATCCAGATTGTAATCTCGTTGATTCCAGAGGATGCCCAAAAGACACCGACAATGACGGCCTCAATGACTGCGAGGATGACTGCCCTCGTCAAAAAGGAACTGCTGCCAATGACGGATGCCCTGTTGAAGACAAGGACGAAGATGGAGTCACAGATGATGAGGATGCATGCTACAATCCTGACTGTGACGTGGTAGATTCCCATGGATGTCCCAAGGACTCGGATGAAGATGGGCTGAATGACTGTAAGGATGCATGTCCTTCAGAATATGGAGAGAGGCAGAACGAAGGATGTCCCGTCGAAGCCCCACAGGATTCCGATAATGATGGGGTCACCGATGACCTGGATAATTGCTATAATCCCGGATGCAATCGGGTGGACTCCAGAGGCTGTCCCCTAGATTCTGATAGTGATGGCCTCAATGACTGTGAAGACAACTGCCCGAATCAGCAGGGACCCCGAAGCAATAGTGGATGCCCCCAGCAGGGATTTTGCACAGGAACATTCATGCTCGCCATTCTCGTTGCACTGGGATTTCTGTTAAGCAGAATTCATTAATTTTCTCTCCCTTTTTTGATCAGTATAGTTGCTTCGAGATGATACCGTCTCAATGTTGTTTCATGATTGGTATTAAATGTCTATCAAAGCGATTTTCTCGAAAATATTCTTTTGAAGACTTTTTCCTGAGCCCGAAACTTCAAAAAAGTCTCTGATCTCTTTCTCTTTATCCAAAGAAAGATCCAGAAGAGAATCCTCTCGAGTTCCCAAAAAGGTCTCCAACTTCTCAATAACAGAGGGTTCTGCTCTTACTCCCACAAGAGTTCCCCTTCCTATTCCCATTTTCAGAGCACGTTCTATCTGTTTCGAGGCAGAAAGTCTAACCAGAAATTCAATAGGATAGTCCCGGGCAATATTTGTTCCTCTTTTAAAAGCCCTGTCAGTGTGAACTCGAGCAAACTCCAGATGAGGATATCCTGCTACAAAGAGTGGGTTAAAAAGAGCAGCTTCGCCCCCATATATGTTTAACAAATTTGAAGGATCGTCAACCCTTTGCCTGAAAGCTGCGAACATATTCTTTAATCTGTATGGCTTGTTTAAAAGGGTAGCGGTCCCCTCTATACAAAACCTTCATAGAGGGGTAATTAGAGGAAATAAGATACTAACCGAAAAGTATTTAAACTATTATTTAAAATACAAGATTTGTATGGAAAAAGAAGCGTGGAAAGCGACACAAGATAATATACTAATAGGTTGTGGGTAGTACTACTATGATTTCCAGGTAGTACCTCCAACATATCAAGATAATACGTGGATACTATCAGTAAACCGTAAAGCTTATATAGGGGTATTACCTGTATATTACTATGATAACGGAGGGGTCGTCATGAAACTAGTATCAGTGAACCTGCCAGATGCTTACTTAGATAGCTTGGACGAACTGGTGAGCTATGGTTACTATCCCAACAAGAGTGAAGCAATTAGAGCCGCAGTGCGCGACATGATCAAGAACGAACTCGGTAGTATAGGACCCCGCAAGAGAGTTGATGACCAATTCAGAGGTAGGAGGCGTTGAGATGAAAAGCATCTTAATGAACGCTGAACAACATATTAGGAAAGACAAGCCATTTGAAACGAAACTCGATATTGAAGAGACCTTAGGAAAAGCTCGAATTCTTGTGGTAGGATGTGGTGGCGCAGGCAACAACACCATTAATCGATTGGAGAAGATTGGAGGCATCAACGGAGCAGAGACCATTGCCGTCAATACAGACCGACAGCACCTGGAAGTCACACAAGCAGACAAGCACATTCTCATAGGACGAGGAATCACCAAGGGCCTTGGCGCGGGAGGAGATCCAAGCCTAGGATATCAATCAGCAGAAGAGGACAGAAGAGACCTAAAAGAAATCCTCAGAGGCGCAAACATGGTATTCGTCGCCGCAGGCATGGGTGGCGGAACTGGTACTGGAGCAGCTCCCGTAGTGGCGGACATTGCTCATGAGCTGGATGCTTTAGTCATTGGAGTTGTGACCCTTCCTTTTCAAATGGAAGGCAAACACCGACATGAAAAAGCTCAACTGGGACTGAAAGCACTACAACGGGCTGCAGACACTGTCATCACCCTTGACAACAACAAACTCATGGAATTATGCCCTCACGCTCCCTTGGACTACGCTTTTTCCGTTTCTGATGAAGTGCTGGCAGAAATGGTGAAGGGTATCTCGGAGACTATCCTGGAACCATCTCTGGTAAACCTAGACTATGCAGATGTGCGCTCAGTGATGATTGACGGTGGTGTGGCCATGGTAGGCGTTGGAGAATCCAACACCAACAACAGGGCGCAGGAAGCAGTAGAAGAAGCTCTGAGAAACAGACTGCTGGAAGTTGACTATACCAATGCAAAAGGAGCTCTGGTTCATGTATCTGGTGGGCCGAGCATGAAGTTGTCAGAAGCATCAGCTGTGGGAGAGTACATTAACAGGTTAGTTGGTGACGAGAATTCCAGGATTATCTGGGGAGCACGCATTGATGAGTCATTAAAGGACTCTATGCGGGTCATGCTCATTGTGACTGGTGTCAATTCCCCCTATATCTCTGGTCGCAGACCAGCGGATGGTGGAAGTTATTCCATTTCAGACATGTTCTCCCCCCGACCAGACTTGGGCGGTTCCCACAACATCTATGAATATCTGGGAATAGATGAAGTCGAGTACGGTCGGTAATCAGAAAGTTACTTAAATCCAATCTCCAGAAATAAGACCATGAGTACGATGACTAAATCGGCGAGAAAAATCTTGGACATGCTGCGAGGTCGAGAGCTATCTCAGAAAGAGATTATCAAGAGATCTGGTATGACTGAACGTGCAGTGAGGTACATACTTGAGGATCTCTTGAACCATGAGCTCATAAATATCAGAAAGACCTCCAGAGACAGACGACTCAAGCTGTATTCAGTTGCCTCAGAAGCGACAGGTTAAGAAGGGTACATTCCTGCGTGCCCGATGAGACTGAACCCCTGCTTGCCACAGGGGTTTTATGTCTTTGCTCCATTATACCTATTTCTCTGCTTGCTTACTTCCCATCGAGTGCGGAAGTCACTACCAGCTTGCCGTGCTTTACTCCTCTAAGCGCTATCATGTTGTCTGCAAGTTCTTTAATTTCTGTGGGTTTCCCCCTTACAACAATGACCTCCAGGCAGTTCTCATGATCCAGGTGAATGTGAGTTGAGGATGCTATCCCTTCATGATGAGTATGCTGCAGATCAGTGAGTTTTTCCATGACACCCTTCTTGTGATGGTCGTATACAATGGTTATTGTTCCTACCACTTCCTTATTCTCCATCCACTCATGTTCTACAATGGCATCCCTAATCATGTCCCTGATAGCCTCTGATCTGTTTGTGTACCCTTTCATTCTAATGATTCTGTCAAACCGTTCCAGCAAGGCAACGGGCATGGAAACACCGAATCGTACCACTTCTTCCATGAATATCCCTGTACGAGTCGCCTTATACCTTTTGCGGTTCACCCTTTCACTCAAGGTGCAGGGACTTACAATTCTGTGCACACGAAGCGCCATTTGCCTGCTTCATCAGAGTCCTTCCTACTTACCTGCGGAATTAGAACTAATCAGCCTACTTGCCAGCCCGGTGAGTCCATTCATTGCCACTTTCGGAAACAGAGCGACTACAAAAGCAACACCTGCCATAAGACGGAGACTGCTGGTGTCTACTAATGAACTGGAGACAACCAGGGGAATCAGCAAATAGAATCCAACAGCTAGCACCATTCCAAAGGGAATTCTAGCCAACTTGACCCACAACCTGAGTTCGACTTTCTTCCAGATTGCCACCAGCTCTGACCTCCTCCTTTGATGTTCTGCAATGTCATCAGTAAGTGAACTATCGGTCACATCTGTGGATTCGAGCTTATGCTTCAATTCTTCAAGTTCTGTATTGACTTCTTGGTATTCCTTGCTCTTCAGCAACTTCTCACATTCAGCGATTGAAGAAGTGAGGAGATATGCAAGGCTGCCCAGGAAAGCGTAAAGAAGGATATAGGGAGGTATCACAATTTCCTCCGGAAGTGGCACCAGTAACCCCGTAGCAATCACAAGCATGGCAAAAGTGAGCAAAACAAGAAGACCGATAATGATCGTGTTAAGCAAAGGCTCAGATTCCGTGTCTTTCTCTTCGTTCAACCAATCACCTCATCATTTCTTTTACTTGAGGAATATAAGCCTTTCCTTTTGTACCAGAAAACAGCAACACTCTAAAACATTGATCAGAAAAATGCATCAAGAGAAGTCTGCTTAATGGTAGTCTCAGTCGCTTTCACGAGTCTTTCTACTGCACTTTCCACACGTGTTTCGGAGAAATCATGTTCTTCACACAGAATCTCCGAGATATGTTCCGGAGAAGGTGTGCCAAACCGTATTTCATAGTCATCAGTAACATCGGGAGATAGGAATAGCTCTTTGAGTTCATCCAGTCCATATTCAGAGAATTTTCCTTCTTTGACAATTCTTAGAGCCGTCTTCGGACCTATTCCAGTGATACCTGGATTGTAATCAGTCCCGATCAGGAGGGCAACCTCTACGAGTTGTTCTCTGGTAAGAGAGAGGCATTGCAGAACAGCATCCAGGATGACCTGCTCGGTAGTAATGGTCACGTAAACATCTTTTCCAGGCAGTTTTCTCTTTCCAGTCAGGGTGAGGTTTCTGACAAGGCGAGGCGCTCCAAAAAGTAACGAATCATAATCCTGGGAAGCAGCAGCATAGGCATCTTTCTTTCTGGCTAGATAGGCTGCCTGTGCCTCCCCTTCTGAAGGTGCCTGGACGTAGGGGATTCCCATACTGTCCAGAACGACTCTTGCGTCACTGAGCATCTCGTCTGTGAGCTTAGAAGTCTGCTGAGCGAACTTCTTGATGTCCTCTGTGCGTCCCTCTTCTACTGCAGCTTGCCATTCCCGTCTTGCCTCTCTCTTAACATCTCGCCTCTTGGCGAGGGTTTCATGTTTGAGGGAGGGGGGTTTTCCATCAAAGACATAGACGGGTTTGACACCTTCTTCCAGGAGGTTTATAGATCTATAGAACAGCCCTGATAAATGGGACGTTACTCTTCCCTGGGTGTCTTTCAAGAGTTCTCCATCCCTCTGTCTGATGATGGCAAGAAATTGATAGAGGATATTCAATGCATCAATAGCTACTGGTTTTCCCCTCAGTTGGGAAAGATCAATGGCTTCTCGTTCCACCAGGTCCGCGAGGTTAACGCCCATACTAGCTGAGAGCATGTAATTGTATAAAAGGGTTTCCCAGGACAGGTATTGTACACCCACAGGTCCTATCCAGTGTGTGTCAACCTCTCTGTTTTCTGCATTCTCTTTGTCAATATTTCCAGTCCATAAGAAATCATTGCAATAATCTGGCAAGAGGGTATAGCAGGCACTCTGGTCTTCCCTACTCGATTCTGCTCAGATTTCTCTTTCCCAGGAACAGAACCACAATTCCTATTCCACAATGCAAGAATGGCAGAATCACAATCTCCTTCAGTATGCTGAGTGATACAGCGAACAACCCCAATGAAATCATGACTATTGCCATAACATCCAGGAGAAACTCTCCTCCCCTTTCAGTGTAGGCTGGCATCAACAAGAAGAGACCTGAAGCAAATAATACGTCCCCTGGGCTTTATGGGAGCTGAAAGGTAGATTTCTTGCTGTGCAGTCCTGACATCTCTCAATGTGTAGCTGATTGGAAACGTTATGAACATGAAAAAGGCGATGAACAGGGCAAACCGTATCAAGACCGCAGCAACCTGAGATAACAAGAACGCCACAGGATCACTGACCATGAGGCCAATGATTGCGGGTGCAATAACAACCACATAGACTGCCAGTACTCCTACCACGATGAAGGGAAAATACGGTCGTATCCCCCGTATGCTGCTTGTGCGTACGCGATACTCGTTTCGTGTAATGACAAACCATTTGGGCAGCTGCATCTTTTTGCTTCTTCCTTTCAGTGACTCGTTCTCTTCAACACTAACTGTGGAAGCCTTGACTTTGCTTCTATCATCATACTTGGACAGGGGTCTGTCATCTCCTGGACTCTTCATCAGTTGTCCACTTTCTCTGCCATTTATAAACTCTCCTTCCAGGTTCAGACATCCTGGTGATCCTTCACGTGCCCCAAGAAAGCAAATAAGGCCCAGTCACTCGTGGCACCTCCTCTTAATCGTTAATTCATATGAGTAAACGGATTTCTCAAAAGCAGGCTTTCCCATAATTCGTTTTCAGATGAGTGAGTCACAGGTGCAAGTGGAATCTCAAGATACATTCCGAGATCTCGCTCTCCTGCTCATGCCTGTCATCAGTAATGACCTTCAGAATGCCTTTTCCACTCTCTCAGCGCGATGTATTCACTGGTGACCTGCATCTTGAGGTCGCGATATACTATTCCGATTCCCCGAATGATTCACAGATAGAATATGTCTAATTCCCTGAATCATTGTATGCGGAAAATATGATAAGCAGTAGTCCCACTACCAGTATTGATTTGTTTCCTACTCCAGATCCTGATATTTCTGCATGAACACAGGTTGCTATTCCTACAATAAAGAGGAAAAACCCACTACTCCATACGAGTGAGATAACAGAGCTTTGGGTGACGAATTTACGTAAAAAGTACACTGCAAGAACGGATGATACAAGAAAAGCCACGACAATTAATCCCATGTACGACACAGGCAGCGACCGCAGTGGTGGAATTTTAGAGGAGGATTCAGTTTGTTCGAAGCCCCTATCCGTAATCTGAAACTCTTTTTGGGTTGCCAGGTCATATCCATAAATATCCCAGTTTCCATTTCTGCTATCATCCCAGACGATAATGTCGTCATAAATTGCGATGGAAATGTGCTCACTTGGGGTAGCCAGAATCTGCAACCCTTCATGTGTAGCGAGGTTGAATCCATAAATGTCCCAACTACCGTCTGCTCTTGTCAGCCAGACTACGATGTCTCCATAGATTGCAGGACTTGCCTGGCCACTAACATCTGAGGTAATCTGGAACTCCTCTTGAGCTGCCAGGTTATATCCATAAACATCTAGATTGCCCTGTCTCGAATCTGTCCAGACTATGATGTCTCCGTAAACTGCAGGACCCCACTGATTACTTGTGTCTGTGGTAATCTGGAACTCCTCTTGAGCTGCCAGGTCATATCCATAAATATCCTGATTGCCGTGCCTCGTATCTGTCCAGACCACGATGTCTCCGTAAATTGCAGGTTCACGTTGACTGTTGGCATCTGAGGTAATCTGGAACTCTTCTTTGGTCTTGAGATCAAACCCGTAAATATCGTTGTTTTCACAATAAATGCCTTCGTTACAATTCCTCTCATCTGTCCAGACCACGATGTCTCCGTAAATTGCGGGTTCATGTTGATTGTTTATGTCTGTGGTAATCTGGAACTCCTCTTGAGTTGCCAGGTTATATCCATAAATATCCTGATTGCCGTGCCTCGTATCTGTCCAGACTATGATGTCTCCGTAAATTGCAGGTTCACGTTGACTGTTGGCATCTGAGGTAACCTGGAACTCTTCTTTAGTCTTGAGATCAGCCCCGCAAATGTTCTGCCTCCCTAGTTCCTCATCTTGCCACACAACGATATCCCCACAAATTGCGGGCAGTTGCTGATCATCTTGATCTGACGTAAGCTGAAGCATTCTTGAACTTCCAAGAGGAGATGCTGTTAATAACAACACTCCTACAATTATCACTCCAGTCTTCTCGTTCATCTTCATATGTTCATCTTCTTTTCGGGTGAATGTTCTAGAATTATAACAATATAAACTTTTTGAGAAAAACTTTATATATCTCAGTTTCCTATTATTTATTATCTTGGGATACAATAGAGACTGAGCTAATAAAATAGACAGTGGTGATAATATGGGAAAAATAGAAATTGGGTTGTCTGCATTTGCCTTATTTTTTTTAATTGCAGGAACCTTTGCAACCTCAACTACAAATTCGCCAATTGATACGGCTGCAAGAGATGAAATCGAATTGGCACAACACAGGACACTTTCGGGAGAAGATTGTAATCAATGCAGCATAGGTAAGAGCGACAAGTATCCTGAGAACCTCTCTTCTCAGATTGCGCAATTAGAGAAAGACATACGAGCACTAGACGAAGAAATAAAAACGGAAAGGAAAAGGCTGAAAGATCTTTACAAAATGGCAGAAAGCACAGAGGACGTTTGGAACGAAATTTACCAAATCAAGTGGGACATTGAATCTTTGAACAGAGAAAAAGCCTTAAAAAAGGATAGAATGATCGCTTTGACCGTTTTCCAAGAATTCACAAAAAAAGGAGATAACGGCGAAATAGTAATACTAATGGAAGTCATACAACCTGTTGATAGCCTTGAGATCTCTCGAGCACGTGCATTTCTGGAAGAATCGTGCAGGGATTTGTCATCGAAGGGTGAGGAACTCGAGCAATTGTTCATGAGAGCAAGAAAAGGAGAATCTTCATGGAATAAAATCAGAAAGGTCGAGGAAGAAATAGAGTTGGCAGAAATCGTGGCCTGGCAAAGAGGAGACGAATATGTACGACTAAGTGCAGTTAAAGAGCTTTCAGAAGGCAAGAACATCATTTTTAGCGAATGCTCATCACCTGACCCCTTCCTTCCGAATGGAACTCATGGTTTCTCCAGTTTTGTCAAAACAAATGTCTGGGTGGGGATATACGACACTGACGAACCTGATATAGATCATATGATAGACCAGTTCTGCACCAGCTATTTCACAACATCCATGACCTATTACTGGAATATTGCGCAGAATCGAGATCAAGACACTGAATCTATTCAGATTAAGTGGTTCTACACAGCAACTTGTGACTACGATGAAGAGACTCATGATTTAATCTGGGAAGGAAACAAGAATGCAACTACCGAGTGGTACACGTATGCATCATACGATACAACGAATCCAAGTAATGACGATTACGAAATCATCTGCTACTCAAGTGGTGGTGTATGCCAAAGATATCTTTCATGCTGCGGTGGTCCGCTTTACCGCTGGTGCAATACTCACTGCGGATTGTGCTTTGCATGCGATGTCGATGCGACTCAGCACTTTGTAACTGAAAACCCCTAATCAAGGAGAGTTATCTCTCCTTTTTTCTGTGCTACATATGTAAAAGGTGACAGGTGAGAACTCGTGAAGATACCATACTTTGGATTTGCCATTGGTTTGCCTTATGCTGCATTTGCTCTTCTTTTTCCAAGCTCCTTTGTGAGGATTGCACATGTCTTGTTTCCCAGCCTGGGTGTTGTGGTGGGGTTATCTCTCATTGCTTTTAAGAGACGGGCATTGCATGTGAGAAACAGCCTTGTGACTGCATTGTGTGCCATACTAATCCTCACTGTCGGAAGTCTGAGATCTCCTTTCCTTACCTTCAAGACCTGGATATCCACAGAATCTGGAGAAATAACAGTGTATACTGGGGTACAGAATTGGCTCGTTGGAGTCTTCTTTGGCGTGGTAGCTTTATATCTGACACTGACGTTGTGGCTCTTGGCCGAGAGAAAGAGTACTCCCGTTCAAAAGGCAGGACTTTTTGGAGGGTTGATAGCAGCATTCCCCTGGGCATTATCAGGAAAATATGGAGTTCCCCCAGCTTATGATGTTGTGATCTCCGTGATATCATTTCTCTTGCTCGCTCTTCCTGGATTTATCCTCTTGAAATACAGAGAGTCCTCTGTAAGAAATTGCATATCGAGCGCAGGAATAGCATGGTCCATATGGAGTTTCTTGGTAATAATTATGATTTTGTATACGAGTCCTCGTATGTGGATATTCTCAGACAACTGGGACTTCATTACTTTGAAAATGTCGATTTTGTCTCGGTATTTGCCTGCATGGATTTTGCTTTCCATACTGGTGTTGGCTCTCGGTAGAGAATTCAGGAGAGTTTTAACCTCAGACGAGATAAGGACAGCATAAGAAGCACGTGGAACTCTCTGTTTTGTTCATGAACTCTCTTCTCATCAACAGATGCCTTCGTGATCCAAATATCCTTGCAAAAAATCTCGAATGTCCTCGTACTCATAGTCACTGCTCTTTCCAACTGTTACTTCATATCAACCAATAACCTTTTAAGAGTACTTCACTACACACGGATGATGATCGAGACTCACGATCTGTGCAAATACTTTTCCAAGCGCCGTTCCGGCATGAGTATTCTCAGCAGATTATCCAGAAGAAGCAGAGAACTGGTCAAAGCAGTAGATCACATCAATCTCACCGTCAAGCAGGGAGAAGTATTCGGTCTTATCGGTCCCAACGGTGCAGGGAAGACCACCTTGGTCAAAGTCCTGTCTACACTCATTCTCCCTGATGGGGGCACTGCCTTCATCAACGGCCGCAATGTTGTCTCGCAGGATGCAGTAGTGAGAAGTCAAATTGGGGTGCTCCCCGGAGAATTCTCTCGATCTCTATACTGGAGGTTGACAGGGAGACAAAACCTCAAATTCTTTTCTGAGCTCTATGGCATTCGAGATACTTCCCGGATTGACTCCCTCATCGAGCTATTTGGCCTCAAAGAATGGGAAGATGAGCTGCTCATGCGGTACTCTACAGGAATGAAACACAAACTCGCCCTCGCCAGGGCATTACTGAACGACCCTCCCGTGCTGCTCCTGGACGAACCCACCACTGGAATTGATCCCAAAGCCAGCTATGAGATTAAGAAGCTGGTAAAGAACGAACTGCGTGAGAAGACAATCCTGTGGACCTCCCATAACCTCTACGAGATTGACGAAATCTGTGACCGAATTGCCATGATCAACCATGGACACATCGTCCTGGAGGGAACACCTGAAGAAATCAAAAAGCAGGACCTGGAATACGAAAGGATTACTCTTGTGGTAGATTCAGGAGAAAGCCATTGGTTTTCACTCATTGAGAGCGCTCAGGTTATCAATGAATATCTTGTAGAAATCACCTCCACCAATATTGCCCAGACATTAAAGGAAATACTCACAATTGTAGAACATAATAATATCAATATCAAAGACTTGAGAACAACTGCCCCTACTCTGGAGGAAATCTTTGTGAAGCGCATGGGGCAGACCTCATGATGTTCACCTTTCAGTCATAGCACAGCACATCATTAACACATAATTGAGTCGCACCTTTTGATGATGGAAGACGTTTTGGTCGTTGGGGCGGGACCTGCGGGAAGTATGGCTTCCAGGATTCTGGCTGAACAGGGATACAGTGTCACCTGTTTCGAAAAAGGTCCCCTCATTCGAGAAAAGCCCTGTGGTGGAGGGATACCTGAAATTGCACTGAGAGAATTCTCTATCAATTTCACCAAAGGGAAGCCCGTGTATGGAGTGCGCCTGTGCTCTCCTCATAACAACATCATAGATCTCTCCCAACCATCCAGAGCAGGTATCAGCGCGTATCGTGCAGACTTTGATTACTACCTCATGCAGGAAGCTCAGAAGGCAGGGGCATGTATCAAAGAGAATCTAGCTGCATCTCCTTTAATTGAAGAGGGAACTCTGAAAGGTGTCAAGGCGGGGGAACATGTCTATCGTGCCCCCCTTGTCATTATTTGTGATGGTGCTCTATGCAGCTTTGCAAGGAAGATGGGCCTATACGTGGGGGGCGACGATAATCAGGCTGCAGCCTTCCAGTACCAGATGAATCTGAAAGATTCATTAGTAGAAGAACGAATAGGGGGCGTTCTGGAAATGTACTTCGGAAATCAGTGGGTTCCACGGGGCTATACCTGGGTTTTTCCTAAACATGGTGGGATAACGGTGGGGAATGCTACCTGGCTGTCTATCATGAAAGCTCAGAAAGTGACCCTCAAGCCACTCCTTGACAAGTTCATACAGCAGCATCCTGTTGCAAGAAAAACACTGGAAGGAGCTGAGATAGTGTACTCACAATCACATCTGCTGGCCTTTCCAGGCATAGTCAAGTCAGTATATGGTGATCATTTCTTGATCGCAGGTGATGCAGGAGGATTCACGTCCTACGCCACTGGAGGAGGGCTGTACTATGCACTAACTTCGGGCAAAATAGCGGGAGAAGTAGCAGCAGAAGCCCTGAAAAAAAGAGATTTTTCAAAAAGATTTTTGAAAGCGTACGAAAGACGGGTTAACATGAAAATTGGAGCAGACATGAAATGGGGGCGGGTCATGAGAAGATTGTTTCTTAATAAGGACATAGGACAGGAATTGCTTGTCAAATCCATCGAGAAGAACTCATGGGTCAGAGAACAAGCGGTCCTGTTGCTGAAGGAAGAAATCAGATATGATGCCTTTCTTTTAAGCCTTCTCTTGCATCTACATCGTGTCATACAGTCTATTGTACCATAACATTCTTTCGTAGTAAACAAAAAAAATCAGAAGTGACAGGGAAGATAGAACTTCCCTGCCTAAGGCGATCCGTTTTTTCGCGGCGCGGATTTAGATTTGGTCTCGAGAGGGAGAACTTCATCTTTCGTCCAGAGTTCCTTTCCGGTGGTAAGGAACCGCGTTCTCAGAAAATGATAGGAAGTCATAACCATAAAAATGTGGTTATGATCGTCTCGCCAAGAAGTATGAAAATATCATAACAAACCACACATAGTATGAAAAAGCTTATAATGGCTCCTGCAGAAATAAGTGTAATGGCATATAGGAAAACGCTTTCTCTCTCAAAAGGGGACATGCAAAAGCTTACTCCCATCTTGGAGAAGCATAATGGGAATTTTTCTGCAGCAGTACGAGAGCTCATTGCTCTGGGAGATACTCTCACTTCTCGGTTCGGGACCACGGAAGAGGCTATCCGCGAACTGCATCCCAAGAAGAGCCTGCCTCAAGAGCTGGTGGAAAACAGGTATGGCATTCTCCTTCCATACTCTCTGGTTCAATGGGGACTGAGGCTCCTGGATGGATTCTTGCCCCCCAAGAGTACTCTTGTCACTCCAGTGCATGATGCACTGGCACAGTCCAGAGGTCTATCACTGGCCATCACTCCAGAAACCTGTACTCAGTGGCAGGCCCTCCTCAACGAATTATATCCTCAGCTGGGCTGGGAGGTCAAAATTGTAATGAAACCCAATGATTCGCAGCTGGTGGTGAGCTTCAGCGGACTCGATCCCGAGATCAACCGCCTGGCCCAGATGGTTCTGGCTGTAAGACTGGCTTTCCAGGATCCCCCCTACGCTGTAATGAAGCTGGAGGAGTACCTTCCTCTGGTCACTATCACGTTCAAGAAGTGTTCGTCCCAGAAAGAAGCAGCAGTGAACCTGGAAAATGCCTTTCATGTACAGAAAGAACTGTATGAACTTTTTCAGAAGAGAAGAGCACTGCTTTCAGGACTGGCCGTGCTGGTCCAGGAGTTCAACTACGATGTTGCTGTTTTTCCTGCAGAGTACATGGAAGACTTGCTCAGCGGGCAGTTCTCTCTGTTTTTCCTCAAGCTCATTCAGAGACACAAAGGAAAGTCTATCTCTGAGCTTCCCCCAGAGGAATTTCTTCAGGCTTTGGATGAAATAAACAAAATTGCTCACCTTTACGAGAAGATGGAACTTGAGGACAACAGAATAGTCTTCTTTCACTCGTATGACGATCCTGGGTCTGCGAGAAAGTTAGGAGGGATCCTCACCGAGATTTTGCAGCAGGCAAGTCTAGTCCTTTCACTGGAAGTGGCGGAAAACATGCTGGTGTTCAAGACATCTCCTGTGAAGAAGGAGAAACCCAGACTTCTCATTGGGGAAGAAAAGCTTGAATCCCTGCTCTCCCTCAAGTATGAACTGGAACCTGAGTATGAGATACTGGATGCTCAAGATGGTTACGATGTGGTAAAGAAGGCACATCAAAACCCCAGCGTCATCGTGCTCAATCTAACACTCCCCAGAATGAATGGAATTGAGGTGTGCTCCCAGCTCAAAGCTGATGCAGCCACACGTAAGATCCCTGTTGTACTCCTGGTTCCTGAAGAAGACTCTGAAGAAATCCGCTCCCCACCGCCAGGGGTGGACGAGTGCATTATCAAACCCTTCCAGGTGACTGAACTCAGAAATGTGATAGAGTCAGTACTGGCACGAGTTGGGCAGTAACAACAGTCATCACAAATGTTTTATACCCGATGGTACTCCCTTACCACATGGATGCACTGGAAAGAGTGGTGGATACATCACCTGCAAACTACACGGAGGCCCGCTTCCATCAGAGAAAGAAGAACCAGATTACCATTCGAAAGGGTGAATTTGAAGATATTACCAGTGAACTATATTCTGGAGTGGGTATTCGGGTTCTTCATCTCGGTGCGTGGGGCTTCTCATCTGTGAATTCCACCGAGGGGAAGGCTCTCCATGACGCATTGTGCGTAGCAGTGGAAATGGCTGAGGCTGCTTCCAGGAAGAAGAATCAACAGACCTACCTGAAAGAGGCTGTCCCTGTAACTGGCACCTTTGAAGCTCGCGTTCAAGATTCAGTCCTAGACCACAGCCTTGAAGAGAAGATTGACCTCTGCAAGAGCACAGACACTGCAGTCCTCTCACATGAGAAAATCAAGAGCTCTTTCATTCACTATCAGGAACTGGTTGACAGCAAGGAAGTCATCACATCTCACGGGTCGCATGCTCTTGTCACAGATTCCAAAGTGCAATTCTACGTTGGTGCAGTAGCAGGTACAGGGAGTAACCTGGTTTCCTACACAGACGCAGTGGGTAATACTGGAGGATGGGAGATCATAATTGAGCGGTCGCCCGAATTGATGGTAGATAAAGCTGTGAATACAGCTAAGGAGCTGATGAACGCACACTATCCCAAAGGGGGAAAAACCACAGTGATCCTGGATCACGGGCTGGTCGGGCTCTTATGTCACGAAGCAGTGGGTCATACTATGGAAGCAGATTTTGCTCTGAGTGGTGCTGTAACCAAAGATCTGGTAGGTGAGAAGGTGGCGTCAGAGCTGGTGACTATGATAGACTCTGGCCAGACCCATGCAGGGGGATGGACTCCCGTGGATGATGAAGGTGTTGAGTGCCGAGATGTTGTGTTGATAGACCACGGATTCTTGAGAAACTTCATGCATAACAGAGAGACAGCATATCTCATGGACACAGAGCCCACCGGCAATGCGCGGGCGTGGGAGTATGATTTTGAGCCCTTGATCAGGATGAGAAATACGTATATTCAAAAAGGAGATTGGAAAGAGGAAGAAATTCTCCAAGACACCAAAACGGGATATATGTTGAAGGGAGCGGGATCAGGTCAGGCAGACTCCAATGGAGAATTCATGTTTCAGGTAAAGGAAGCCTACACCATTGACGGAGGGGAAGAGAAGGAATTGCTGCGCAGCGTATCTATGACAGGAAATGCCTTCGATGTACTTGGAACAGTTGATG
Source organism: Theionarchaea archaeon (assembly GCA_018992565.1). Lineage (GTDB taxonomy): Archaea > Methanobacteriota_B > Thermococci > Methanofastidiosales > SZ-28-30 > SZ-28-30. The sequence goes on along the minus strand of JACVGW010000046.1, from coordinate 3,407 downwards.
CTGCAGGTTCAAGAGTGGTGTTTGACATGGGATTTGGGGCATGCGGAAAGCAGCAGCTGGCAAAGGTGGATGGAGGTGGTCCTCTGCTGCGCTGCCAGGTCTTGGTTGGAGGGCGATAGCATGGATATGCAGGACACTTTGGAAAAAACTCTAGTTCTTTGTGAAAAAAAAGGTGCTGAGGGAGAGGTATATGGTGTGGAAAGACAGGAGATTATTGTTACAGTAGAAAGAAATGATATAATGCTTTGCATTAAGCAGAAATCAGCAGGTATCGGAGTGAGGACGGTAGTGGATCGGAGTGTGGGATTTTCATGCTGTAACACACTAGACTTTGCTGCCATCACAGAGGCAGTAGAAACGTCCGTAAAGATGTCCAAGAGGAGTAATCCACTTCTCTGGAGTCCATTGGCTGTTCCGGGCAGTTATCCTGAAATAGAGGGATTGTTTGATGATGAAATGCTTTCCTTCAGTGAAGAAGACGCCATTTCTGCTGCGCAGCGGATGATACACGCTGCAGCAGAAGATCCTCAAGTCACTGTAGACAGCGGGGAATTCAATGTAACCCTTCGAACCCAGGCAGTATGTACCTCCCGAGGTATTTCTGCTATAGAGAAGAAATCTGCTGTTTCCTGGTATATGATTGGAATCGCAAGAAAAAACAGAGATGTGGGATCATTTGAATACGTGTATGGATGTACGCCTCGGGTAAGAGACATATACGTGGAAGATTCAGGAAGTGAATTGAGCCATCGGGCAGCAGCCAACCTCTCTCCCCAGAAAGTGGAGCCGTTTCGAGGTGACATCATTTTGGGCCCTGATGCTGTTTCTGCTCTTGTTGGGGACCCCCTCATCTCTGCTCTCAATGCCAACAATGCACAGAGAGGACAGTCTGTGCTTGCAGGAAGGAAGGGAGACGTTCTCACATCTGAGGTGGTGACCATCAAGGATGATGCTACCGTGAAGGGAGACTTTAATTCCAGTGCATTTGATAGAGAAGGTTCTCCTCATCAAGCTGTAACCCTGGTTGAACGAGGTGTTCTCACCACGTTCCTGTATGACGCCCTTGCTGCTCACAGAGAAACCACTGTGTCTACGGGGAATGCAATAGGCACCTTCAGGGAGACTCCAAAAATTGGAATCACGAATTTCCTCATCAGTCCCGGGATGCACGATGTGGATGCTCTAGTTGAAGAAACCGAAAAAGGACTGCTGGTGCCCCGGTTCAGCGGGACTGCTGATCACATTTCAGGAGATTTCTCTGGCGCACTGAAAGGAGCTCAACTCATTTCTTCAGGAGAAATCAAGAATCCAGTAAAAGAAGTGGCAATAGCCGGAAATGTCTATGAACTCCTCACCAAGATAACAGCTATCTCCAAAGACAGAGCTCGATTCCCCAGAATGGTTCTCCCACATATGCGAGTTGAAGACATGGGCATTACTGCTTGAGGTTTTTCAGGAGGTCTTGATACGCTTCTCGTATTTGCTGGTAGTGCAAGCGATTGAGCAGACCTTTCTCAAAGTCCTCTCGCAACCTTTCTAGCTCTTCTGCGATCTGCTTCTCACGTTCCTTCGTGTCAGGCCTGGCCTGCTGACGAACTTTTTCTACCTCTTCTGTCAGCCCAGCCTTCTCGTAGCAATAGGCAGCACTTTCCTGTCCTTCCTGCATCATTTCCTGGTTCTTTACCTTGGCCATGCTTTTGAAATAGAGAACGTAGCTGTCTCCAGCCTTCTTGAAGGCATCTTTGGCAGGTTCCCCCATACGTTCCAGAAGTTCAGCACCCTCCTTGTAACTCCTGGCTGCTCTCAGGTAGTCATGGATACCAAGGAGAACATCTCCCTGTTTCCGCAAAAGTTCACCCTTCAAATGAGGATCATCTTCAACAGACGCTATGGCTTTCTCGAAGTGCTTGCTGCACCGGTACGAATCATCAGCAAAGATCTCTGTCAGTGCCAGCCGCAGCTCAACTGCTTCAGACGGTTTTCCTGCCTTCACGTAGCAGTCAGCTGCCTTGCCATAGAGTTCCTCGAACTTCTCCATGTTTTTCAAGGATTTTATTAATTCGGCGGCCGTCTTATAAGATTGAGATGCATCTAGAAAACCTTCCTCCGATTCTCTTGATTCCGCCGCTTTTTCATGTGCTTTGGCAGCCTTGTATATCTCACGGGCCTGTTCGTACTTCTCTCCTGCATTTGTATAGAATTGACTGGCATATTTCAACTCTTTGAGCGCTTCCAGACATGAAGCCATTCTCAGATAGTTTTCAGCCACATTTTCGGGCACTTTTTGGATATCCCAAAGTTTTGCTACCTCATGGTAGTATTTTACTGCCTTCTTATACTCTTTACGTTTTTCAAAGTGCTGGCCTGCAATACCATAAAATACCACTGCATTCAAATAGTCCTTCCGGTTCAATGATGCCTTAGCTCCGACTTCATAGCACTGAACAGCTGTATCAGTGTCCCCTCCCTTTTCAAAGTCATCCGCTGCTCTCTGGAGCAACTGGAGTCCTTTATCAGGATTGTCCCTGTAGATAGTAACGGCATGATCTTTAAAAACGTCGGCTGCGCGGAGGTAATACTCTTTGGGAGAAGCTCCTGCTCGTTCCATGCAAGCAGCTGCTCTCTCATGCATCTCAGCCGCCTTCAATGGATCCTGACGCTGTACCATTTCAGCAGTCTCCACGTAGCACTCAGCTGCCCTCTCAAAGTTGCGGGCGTTCTCAAAACATTGGGCAGCTCCTTCATAGCTTCTAATAGCTTCCACAGGGTCGGGCTTTGAAAACATTGAACTCTTGAGGGCTCTTCGTGCATCCTGCAGATACTTTTCGCAGATATCCATCAGAATGATTCTGTCGAAAGGGCTTATATAGGTTTGGTGCTGTTTCCCAATCTGCGACATGAAGAGGAGACAGATCAGGGTTAATTGTACGCAGGTTTGTGATTCTCACGATTTTCCAGAAAAGAGGATATGTGCGTTAATGACACTTATCTAGGTTTTGTCTTTTACCATTCAAATAAGCTTTAAGAGAGAACGACAACTTGAAGGTGGCCTTCGGAACGCTTCACAGTGCACACCCTGCCATTGAAGTATGCAAACTGCGGACTAATCGAAGGGTGAAGCGTAGACTCGGATGGGAAACCCACATCACAGCCCCTGAAAGGGGATCTTTGTGGGGGCAGCAGTGTTATATCAAATAGAGGATGTGACTTCTTATGGTTTGGGTCTGCTTTTCTTTTTGAAAACCTAAAATGCCAGGAACGAATCCACCTGCTGTTTACTTGAGATGCAGCCAAATCAGAACAAGGTATGCGGGGGATGGGATTTGAACCCACGCATCACTTCTGAACTGGATTTCTTATCAAAGGCTTAAACCCTTTTTCTGTGATCTTAAGTCCAGCGCCTTTGA
>JACVGW010000045.1:19773-22077 GCA_018992565.1 Theionarchaea archaeon | reverse complement strand
TTGATACATGATAACCTTGCCTTTATTCATGACTGCCATCTCAGAATAGGAGAGTACACATACGGGGATCACAAGCATTTCTGGTATGACACAGATCTTGAATTATGGAAAGCTCAGGGAGCGTACTCTTTCATTTTGGATGGTACCACATACAGCATTGTGTCAATTAATGGAGAATGCCCAGATGAATACATATTCCCCTCTCTCAATGCAGGAGGAGACCCCATTTACAGGATAGGAACACTTTCACAATCCTCCCCTTCCCCTGTCGTGGTGGTAGCGCAGCATGGCCAGGAGCAGACCCAGTTCCAGGTCGTGTTATCTCGTTCTGATTTCGACTCTTTTTCGAGAGATATCTTTCAGGAGGATACAGTAGGTGGAATCCCTGTGGTACGTATCCGTTCCTTTTCTGATCATCACAGTGATTACCTCACGACGTTTCTTTCAACTGCTCAAAAGTATAGAGGAGCCCCGTGTCTCATCATTGATCTGCGAGGTAATGGAGGCGGTAATGAACAGTGGCCAAAAAAATGGGTAACACGATTCACTGGCCAGGAACCATCCAGCAATCGCTATTTCACTGAATTCATCAGCAAGACAACGATGATGGGGCGTCACAACTATTTTGAATACCTTTTGGACCTCTATCCAGATACCTACACATATCACACAGATCTTGAACATTTTGAAGCACAGGCGGAAGCCTTCGAGAACAAGTACATGAATCCCCACTGGACAGGCCCCTTTTCTGAGAGTTCTAGAGCTATCCCCAGTGATACCACCTTGATTGTTGTGATAAATGGCAGTGTTGCCTCTGCTGCAGAGGGATTCCTTATTTATCTCCAGCAGGTGGAAAACGTTGTTCTTGTAGGAGAAAATACTATGGGTGCTCTCGTCTTTGGGCAGATGACTCTCCATAAGCTCCCGCATTCTGCCCTTTCAGTCAGGCTCCCTATCAGCCTGAATATACCTCTCAATTTAGAATTAAGGGAAGAAAGAGGATTTTCCCCTGATGTGTGGATTCCTGCAGAAGATGCCGTAAACTCTGTTGTTGCAGCAGTACGAAAGGGTACCATCACCACGGCACAGCAGCTGCCAGCACATGTCCTGCAGGAAGAGTTCATCCCGGAGAAGAGGTCACTGTGGGAAGAATTAGGTACCCCCTTCATTGTTATACTTCTCACTTCTTCAGCTGGAGTAGTATTTGTAGGATTGAACAGAAAGAGACGGGGACTATTCTTCCTTGTAGCCGGCATGTTGTGGGCTGCAGGTGGTGTCATTGTCCTTTGGGTTGTGTCTCCATTGGGGTATAGTTATTTGGTTATAGCGGCACTCTGTTTTGTTGTGGGCACATACAAGTTCAAGAAAGAAAATCTGCAACACCAGAAGAGTAATTGAGGCTGGAAGTATTGTCAAAAGATGAGAATGACTTACTCTTGATGTTCCAGTATCTTCCTGAGGTTCTCTCCTTCTTCTTTCATATGCTTCCTGGAAGCCTTAATTGCAGTTTCCATTGTCTCCCTGGCAATCGTACGATACAATCCTTCAGCCCTCAGATAGTTGATGGCAGTGAAGACCGAGTTTGAACCCGTGGGTTCAATGTGCCATTCAAACCTCGGTGAAACCAGAGATACCGGGAAAACATTCTTGAATACGATTTTCCTGTTTGGAATGACTTCATCGATAGTCCCTTTGAGCTTTTTCAACTTCCCCAGAGAAACCTCTTCAGCATACCAGGCAGAACCCGATTCCATTGGGGGTCCCTCCGTCCACTTGAATACCACATGTTCAGGATGCCAGCTCGTGTAATTCTGTTCAAGGTTGTAGAAGAATTCCCAAATCTTTTCGGGCGTTGTTCTTATCTCTATCGAATCTCTTATTGCCAGCTGGTCGAATAACCCCATATCAACACCTTACCATGACTCCGCCACGCTGCCAGCCTCACAGTATCCCAGCCGGAATATGAATCTATCTCTGTCCTGGTCAGTCATACCATGATCTTTCTCTGTCATCTATTTAAATGCTCCGGATGGCTGCAGGTGGATGGAAACCTTTTGCAGGTTCTCCAATGAGCTCATACACTCTCTCGTTGACCAGCCTCCGTACAGAAGCCCCAGGCATATCTCTCCTTGACGACAAGGTTTAAAAGAGCCAGAGAGCACCAAAGAACTGAGGAATCCAAATGAAGAGAATAATAGCGATATTATGGATTTTCGTTTTAATAATCATGGTAGACCATTCCAGTGAAAATCTCAATTTCGCAGAAATGACTCCCGAATCCTGCACTGTCTTTACTGCTTCTAT
>JACVGW010000045.1:11096-19673 GCA_018992565.1 Theionarchaea archaeon | reverse complement strand
CCGATAGTCAATGGCGGAGTCTTTGGTGAAACCGTTCTGAGGAACTGCAAAAATGTTGACGAGGCAATGCAGTTCATTGAGCAGTATGATCTGTCTTCACTTGGTGACATGCAATTCTTGTTTGCTGATGCAGAAGGAAACTCCATGGCGTTGTGTCCTGGTACTGATGGGAAGATGAAGGTAGTCAGCAAGGCAGGTGTATACCAGGTAACCACCAACTTCAACCTTCTTCAAAGAAACCAGGGATATCCTTGCTGGAGGTATAATACTGCGTCAGAGATGCTGTCATACATCAAGAGTGAGGATCATCTGACTGTGGAGTACTTTCTGGAAGTTGTAAGAGCTACCTGCAACCAGGGCACAACGTATTCCACGATTTATGATCCAGTTCACAGAACCGCCTACTTCTATAACAAGCAAAATTTCGAGGATGTTGCTGTATTTGACCTGAAGGAAGAACTGGAAAAGGGAAACCATTCGTATGATGCATTCAGACTCTTTCCTAAGAAAGCTGCTGAAGAACCAGAGGAATCTGAATCGCCAGGTGAGGTCACAGAACCGGAAGAACCCCAACCAGTCACCAAAGGGACTTCTCCTGGGTCACTTTCTGGTTTCTTGTTTGCGATTTCTGCTGTTGCACTTATCATACTTGTAGCACTCGTGTACAGAAAAATGAAAAAAGTGAAAGAAGAGGTGCACTAGTCAGTACTGGACGTCATGTAATAGTCGCCATAGCACCTACCAGATGCCGGGAAGCAACCGGTACTTTACCTCCTGGGAGTACTCTTTGTACCCATCAAGTTCCTCTTTCAAAGCTTTGTCCTCGAAGGATGTTCGTATAATGGTTAGACCTGCGACAAATGCTGCTGGTAGCAGTGCCCATAGAGAACCGAGCATCACAGGTATTGAAAGTATGCTCAGTATTCCTCCGAGATACCCCGGATGACGCACGAATTTGTAAGGTCCATCTCTCACAGCAGTCTGATTCCGTTCTCTCTGAATTCTGACCACAGCAGAAAAGAACCTATTAACGATCATAGCCCAGCCCGCGATCACATATCCTACGATGACAAGGATGACAGCCAATGATTGAATCGAACTGGGAATATCTGGTGACAGGGAAAATCTGAAGTCAAGCCCTGCCACAATGAACATGAAGAGAGGGCCAAGTAGTGCAGCACATAGGAGGAGCACTTTGTCCCAGTTCCTGACATTTTCTGCTTCAAGAAATCTTCCACGCTCTCTCAGTGTTTCAGGATTCCTGTAAAAAACGACTATTCTACTGACTGCAGTGAAGGCATAAGACAGAAGTATGTACATCCAGCCCATGGTCCAGTGTACAGTACCTGCAGCAATGAATAGAATCAGGGGCATCAGCAGCAAATACATCACGAATCGGAGGATCGCTCTCCATCCAAGCTCTTCAGAGGATTCATGTTCCTTCATGGTACCACCTCAAATTCCTCACGGTTGTCAGGATGTGAATTCACCCTTTATCCATATTATTATGTCCTTCTTACGCTTTGCCTATTTAAATCCTGGGCGCATCCATGATCATTATAACAAACCTTTTCATAGACTTTCCAGTGTTCTTCTGCACTTCTTTCCCAGGAGAACTTCTGCACCCTTTTCAGTCCTCTTTCTCTCAATTCTTCTCGAAAGGTGAGGTCAGTCAGAACCTTTCTCAGTCCAGATGTGATATCCTCAAGAGAGTATGGGTTAACCAGGACAGCTGCATCTCCTGCCACTTCTGGCATTGAAAACTCGTGGGAGGTAACCACCGGGCACCCACACGCCATGGCCTCTACTATGGGCATTCCAAAACTCTCGTGAAGAGAAGGAAATACAAATGCCTCAGCTCCACTGTATAACGAAATCAAATCCTTCTTGTCCACAAATCCAACCATGATTACTTTATCTTTCTTTTTCACCTCACCGATTGTTTGAATAGCCTGTTCAGGTCCAACTATCACCAGTGAGTGATCTGTTTCAAGGGTGTCAAAGGCCTTGACCACTCTTTTCGTATTCTTTTTGGGTTGATACGCACTGGTGTGGAGTACATAGGGGCGTTCAATTCCGTACTTCTTAAGCACAATTTCAACCGTGGTTATAGGTTGCGGGCCAAAGTCTGGGGAGACACCATGGTAGATAACATGCACTTTCTCTTCAGGGAAAGAACCCTTTTCACACAGAATCCTCTTTTCACTTTCAGAAACAGTAATAAGGGCCTCACATCTTTTGGCGAAGATGAGTCTCCACTTCAAGAATTCTTTCAGTTCAATAACCTGCTGCATACTCACTGTTCTCCCGTAACATAACCTGGCAGGGAGTGACAACTGGGCCATGCCGTGATTTGTCACCACTATTCTCAGGGGGAGTGTAGCTGCACACAAAGGAGGAGCAGGCCTTCCCAGATCCGGAAAGTGCAGCACATCAATCCCCTGTTCTTCCAGTGAGTCACGTATCTTCACATAGTAGAAGAAATCATGTATTCTTCTTCTCACAAATGACACAGGATTATATAATGACCCCTTATCAATCACGGGGAGGAGTATTTCTTTACCTTCTCTGTAGAGAGGATGAGAGCTCTTCTGTCTGTGAAGGAGTATGATGTCATCACCATGGATTTTCAGGAGGGCCCTTGCCAGGTTTTCAATGTAACTTCGAATGCTCAAGGGGGCATATTCCAGTCCATCAGTGATAATCCCTACCTTCATTATTCACCTCCTTTCCCGCAGACAGCAACCATGATCCTCACCAGATCAGAGTATCCTTTCTCTTTCAAAGAGGTAACCCTTTCTCTTCTGAAGGCTGCTGTATCTGCTGAGGTAATCTCATACGTCTGCTGACATGAGGAAGAGGGGATTATTCTGTCTCTCATAGTCTTTAACCTGCTCTTGAAAGGCAGTGAATGCTTTATTCGCGTGGTCAACTTGTTAAAATACTCTGTAATCGGGATGATGTCATGTATCCGTGTCACCACAGTAATGAACTGGGCATACCTCTCAACATGATAGAAGTTGTCTTCAAGTAACCTGAAGAATTCCTCAGGAAAAAACTCCTTCACATGGTATGCAGGGTGTCGCGTATACTTGACATGTGGCGTGGAGCATATGAATACACCATGCGGTGAAAGAACTCTCCTCATTTCCTTCATATATTCTTCAACCTGAGTAACGTGTTCTATGGTTTCAAAGGATACTACCACATCGAATTCATCACTCTCAAAAGGTAGCTGTACCGCGTTGCCTTGTAAGAAATGGAGGTTATCTCTTACGTAGTGGCTGCAGGCATATGTGAGTGCACTCTCAGATATGTCCATTCCCACCACCATGGAAGCTCCGCATCCCGCCAGATAACTGGACCCATATCCAGCCCCGCAGGCAATATCCAGCACCTTCTTACCCGTAACGTATGTGGAAGCGAATGCATATCGCATGATGTGCTGTCTGGTTATATAGTGGCGGGGTCTGTCAGGTATAATACCATGGAATTCCATAAAATCACTACAATTTATCTTCTTCTTTCAGCCTCGCTATCTTTTCCAGGATTTTTTCCTTTTCATGGTTGGTATCGGGCTTTTCTCCCAGAAATTGAGCTTTCTCAGGCGCTATCTGAGATATTACAGTCCCGTCCATGTCATCTGGTACAGGTATTCCAAATAGAGAGAGTAACGTGGGAGCAATGTCGTAAACAGAAGCATGTACAATACCCTTCTTGATGTGAGGTCCGCATGCTGCCAGTATTCCATTCATCCTGTGTGAACCTGAATGCCTTTCTGAGTATGGTCTCTCAATGAAGAGGGGCTTCTTGATGTCTGTCTCAGTTATGACACACTTCCAGTTGTTAATGGAAAATAGGATATCAGGTAGCCCTCTTTTCCTGGGTCCCTCAAAGAGGTTTTCTGGTAAGAATATCTCCACCGTGACATCTTTTCCTGTCTCTTCGCCCAGTCTATTCAGGTCATGGATTATCTTCGTCTTGGTCTCTTCATGATGCTGCCCTTCCGGAATGTAGATTGCTCCAAAAGGTATGGTATGTCCCAGGCAGTATGCCCTGCTTGCTTCAAAATCAATGTTCAACCCTGTGAAAACCAGGGAGTGACCATGTCCCCACAAGGGATTGATCTTACGCTTGAGACCCCGAATTCCCCTGAGTAGTAACCTCCCCCCCTTGATAATGAGAGTCCCCGGTCCTCTGTTGAGTCTATTTTTCGTCTTTTCTAGAGCAGCATTCCAGGATACAGGTTCCCCCTCCCGTATGACCATGTAATTCTTCTCGTGAAGCCATCGGGCCAGGTTGAAACACTGGTCATTGGGTCCAAACCCATGATCTGATAGGATTATTACTGTGGCATCAGGTCCGGCCTGCGCTATCATGGAACCAACGATCTCATCTATCTTCTTCCAGAAGGTGACAAAATCGTGAGTGTATGGGGAGTTTTCTTTATAATCAGGATGTGATTTATCGAAATACTTCCAGAAGACATGCTGGATCCAGTCGGTACAGGAAAAAATGGCAACAAATAAGTCCACAGGATAGTTCTCCATTAGATAGTAGACTGTCCTTGCCCTCTTATCCAGGGCTCTCATTATATCATTGAATAACAGGTCTTTATCGTTATATTTTTTTAGATGATAGTCAACAGTGGTCTCATAGCCTCCTGTAACGCGGTCAATTTCTTCTCTTAGGGAGTGGGGATAGGTTATGGTGTCAGAGGGTAGGAGGTGAAGTCCTGAAACCATGAATCCATTGACAGGATAAGGGGGCCACAGCATGGGGAAGTTTACGATCCCCACTTTGTAACCTCTGGAGCTGAGGTAGTCCCAGAAAGACATGCCCCTAAAGTCGGATGCATTCACGGGGAACAACCTGGTAGATGAATCTTTCCTGTTGATGAAGTCAATGATGCCTGTTTTTCCAGGGTTTCTCCCAGTAGCTACCGAGACCCAGGATGGGCCTGTCACGGGAGGGATGGTGGAGGTCAGGGGGCCATATACACATGCGTTCATGAGGTTCTTGAAGGTGGGCAGTTCTCCTTTCTGTATCAAAGGGGTGAGAACATCCCAGGCAGCGCCATCCAGCCCAATGACCAAGGCATGTACCATGTGGAGGATTCTTGACCTGCACTTAATAAGGTTCTCATTGAAGTGTGTCTCAAGGGTTTGATCCTCCAAGATGAGGTCTTCGTGAATTCTACAGTTGATATCAACGGTTTTAAGAAGTAATGGTCTGCCGGGATTTGTTGGTTGGATGAAACCGAAAGGGTTAAGTAGGTGCACATTAATAGAATACACACCGCTACAGAGAGGAACAGACATAACCTATCAACTGCTTCTTGAGAACAAAGGAGACCCGTCGACTTTCTCAATTGACATAGGAGTTCCGCCTGATTGGTCCTACACACTTTCAGAGACCACAATGATGCTGAATGCAGGCGAGTCTGCAACTATTCTTCTCACAGTGACCAGCCCCGTCGAACTTCTGGAACAGGACTACAGCATCCGGGTTGAAGCATTTTGCCTGGAAGACTACACTTTGACAGCCAGCATGGATCTGATTGCTTCTTTCAGGTCTGAATTGGTGATTGAGGATATTGAAGTGCTAGATAGTCAGGGAGATGTTACACTGACAGCAGTTGTTTCAAACATGGGATTAGTTGATGCAGCCATGGTTCCCATTTACTTCTATGATGGGTTGCCGTATGAAGGTAGTCTGTTGGGAGAACAATTAGTGACAATACCTTCTGGCAAGACAGCGTTCGTTTCTCTGCGCTTTTCGCTACCTGAGGGTTTGTATACCTTCTCTGCAGTTGTTGATCCGACAAATGTTATCCCTGAACCATGTGAATTCAACAATGAACTCCAGATCAGCTACCTACTGGATCATACACCACCTGAATGTGAAATATTTTTTGATCCTGAAAGTCAGAACTTCATAATCAGGGCAACAGATAATCTCGATTCCGTTGTTGATATTTCTGTAATCGAGAGCGAGCGAAGAGGAAGAAAAATTCAGGAATACACTTTGACTGATGATACGGAAAATGTCACAGAAATCACGCTTGAAATCATCCACAGCAATCATAATCTCGAACTAGAAATCACTGGTCTAAAGTACAATGGCGAACCAGCCACTCCCCCTCGTAATTCATTCAAGATCGAGTATGTCATTGAGAATAACAATGTCGTGATCCTCAACCAGTCTCTCACTATTGAGAAAAGCAAGGTTCACCTCATCTACAATAGAAACAAGGACGAAACTCGAGTCATTATGAACGAAACACAACACGGAGAAAAGGGAACCCAAACCCTTATAGTCAGAACTGACAGAGGAAGACTGCTGTTTAGCATAGAAAATGTGAAGTGGTTATCATGAAAATCAATCTTCAGAAGATTAAATCAGCAGCTTTTTCGATTTTCTGGATTCTTTTGATCGCATCACTATGGTATTTGTGGCTAATTGGATTTCAGCACCTAATTCCTATAGGACACTCCACCTTTGTCACACTTCTCGGTGTGTTCATAGGCATGATTTCAGGATTTTCTCCAAGAAGAGCACTTATCGTTTGTTTTGCTGGATTCTCCATTATAACAGTTCTCATTGGCATCATCTTCCCCATGATCTTCTATGATCTTGTTTTTTCTAGTGTTTTTTGTGCTTTATTTGGCATGACAGGTGCAATAATAAGGAGAATAGTCACTCAAAAGAAGAAAGAGGAACTGTACTTGAATTCCTGGGAATGGATAGTTCTCATAGGGGGAACTAGTCTTCTCGTTGACTACAATTTCATCGGCTGTGCATATACTCAATTACTCACCTATGATCGTCTTTCAACGTTCTTACGGTTAGTTATCCTGGGTTCTGTGGGATTATTTTTCTTAGGGGTATATGCAGGAGCATTTCATGAGAGAGATAATAGCTCTTCAGCGAAATCACTTGTCACTTTCAGCTCAGCAGGTCATACTATCTATATCCTTTATAAGAGCTATACATACGTCATAGGGCATATGTCTTCAAGAGCATTCTTGCTGGTTTTCCCCATTATACTAACCTTCATTTCAGTCTTCTTCATTGGAACGAAAACTGGATCCTGGTGCAGAGCATCAAGGAGAAAAATGGGATATTCCAGCGGAATGGGAGTCCTCTAATGAATGGAATTCTCCTGAATTTTTGTGCTTCCAGTCTTCTGTCCTGCAAATATGAATTGAGAGGCGTAACCTGTGACTGATCAATCAATAGGAATGTTTGATTTGACCACACGGCAAAAGCTGTGGATTCCTGTGGTAACTGTCATCGCAGTACAAGAGCAGTCAACACGACTCCAAACCCTTAAGAATCCACTCGGAGAGGTACAATCATGTGCAGTGAGGTCGTGGGTCATTCTGAACCACATGACAATAAAGGGAACACCAACCCTGATGCTGTGTCCGAGGGTCTTGACAGAAAAAAGGAGGACAAATCCACAACCAATACTCCCAAACCAGGATTAGGCTACCATGAAAACCCTTCAGTCGTGGTGGTGATCCTGCACTGGGGCAGCCCGAAGGATACCATAGAATGTCTACAATCTTTGTATAATACCAATTATGACCCTCTAGCCATTCTTCTAGTTGATAATAGCTCGGAACTTGATTGCATAAGTAGTATAACATCTCACATTGACGCCTCAAAGACATTCAGCATTGAAATATTGACCAGAGAAGAATCAGAAGTCATCACACCACACCTGACGCGAGGTATAACCATCATCAGCAACGAGAAGAACTACGGGTTTGCAGAAGGGAATAACATTGGTATCCGGTTTGCTCTAAGAATGAACCCAGACTATATCCTCCTGTTAAATAACGATATTGTGGTAGATCCCTCATTTCTCACAGAACTTGTTGTTACCTGCGAAAACAATCATGACATAGGAGTTGCTCAACCCAAACTACTCAGAAAGTCAGATCCTCACTACATCGATTCTGTAGGTCAGGAATTATACTCAGATGGAGCTATTCGAGATATCTTTTTCGGTAAGAAGGATGATGGGCGGTTTAATACAGTACATGAAATATTTGGAGCCTGTGCAGCAGCAGAGATTATAAAAAAGCATGTCTTGGAGGAGGCAGGACTCTTTGATCCCGATCTCTTTCTAATATTTGAGGACGTGGACCTTTCCTGGCGAATCAGACTGGCAGGTCACAAAGCGGTCATGGTACCTACCTCACGAGCATACCATAATCGAGGCGTATCCGGAAATCTATCTGCCACCACACGATACTACCAGACCAGAAACAAACTCTATGTCATTTTGAAGTATTTCCCTTTACGGTATATTGTGATGTTTCTACCTTCATATATGTACATGGTGCTGCAATTCATACGGCTTGATCATATGTTGGCCAGGAAATCACTTGGCTCCTTTATAAAAAAGACAAAGGCGATCCTCATGGAAAGGCAATACATTCACACATCACCTCACTACAAAGACACGGTGGAACACTGGATTTTCAAGGCTGATTCCTGCTGCTGGCCTGAGAAATTCCTGAGGAAAGTTTTTCATTACAGAAAGGCAAGAAATGAAGAGGTGTA
>JACVGW010000045.1:2811-10996 GCA_018992565.1 Theionarchaea archaeon | reverse complement strand
ACATTGGCATTCAATTCGCTCTTCACACCTGCGAGGCAGATTATGTCTTCCTGTTGAATAATGACACTGTGGTTGACCCTTCTCTTCTCTCTGAGCTGGTTAATGGGGTGAACCATCACGAGAAAGCAGGCATTGCAGGCCCTACCCTGTACTACTATACTGATCCCACCAGAATACAGGCCGCAGGAGGTGTTATCAACTGGTGGACGGGAAAGACCAGAGAACGAGGGCGAGGTTGCGTTGACGAGAAATATGACGAGGGGGAAGTGGATTATATTTCAGGGTGTGCTTTCCTGATAAAGAGAGAAGTCCTTGAGACGGTGGGTGTTCTTGATCCAATGTATTTTGCCTATTTTGAGGAAACAGACTTTTGCGCGCGATGTTCCAGGAAAGGATTTACCAGTGTGTATATCCCTCAAGGTAAGGCATGGCACAAGATTGCCCGGAGCACGGGAGGAGAGTTCAGTCCTCATATGGCATACTATTTTGTGAGAAACAGGTATATATTCATCAGAAAGTACTGTGAGGGCCTCAAGAGGATAACAGCATCACTATTTTACGCAGGGTGGGTTAAGAGGAAGCTCATTGTTTATACTCTGAAGGGAAAGGCTCCTGTAGTCAAATCAATTCTGCATGGGATTAAAGATGCTGTATTCAAGACCTCATGAGCTGGTGTAGGATGTCCAGCTCTCTTCCACCAATCTTTTTCCAGTCATACGTCTCCTCTACAAGAGTTCTCCCGTTTTTGCTCAGAGTCTCTCTGAGGTCATCATCTTCCAGGATAGTACTGAATGCAGAAGAGAATTCTCCAAGGTCCCGGATCAGGGCATGAACTCCTGGCTCCACCTGCAGCCCTCTCACACCTGTCACAGTAGATACCACGGGGAGACCGGCCGCCATATACTCCAGCATCTTAAGGTTCGTTCCACTCCCTGACGTTACAGGGTTCACAGCAATATCTGCAGCTCCCAAGAATGGAGTAATATCCTCCACATATCCTGTGAAAAGAACATTTCTTTTACTAGTGAAAAAATCTCCTACCCTTCCTGCCACTACAAAGAGGACATCTGGCAACTCACGAGCCATCTTCACTATGTGCTGGACTGCTTCTCGATTGGGCGGATGGCCAGATCCCGTGAACAGTACAACCTTTCTACTGGAGAATCCCAGTCTTTCCTTTTCCCTCTGCCTCTCAGGTGTAGATACAGGGTGAATCAAAGATACATCAACCCCATTAGGTATAACATGGACTTCACCCTTTATGTCAAATTCCTGCTTGATAGTCTCTTTGTCCTGTGAAGAGGTTACTACCACGGCATCAGCCAGGGAAAGAGCAGATTGCTCCTTGTCCACTGCTTTTCTGTACAGATATTCAGAATAGGCGACTCTTCTATTCAATGTCTGCTGCAGCAAGTCACATTCCACATTCGCCTCAACTACTACTACCGGCAGATCCCCTGCAATACTCTTCACATAGTCCACCTGCCAGGGGTGTTCCACCTTCACCACATCACTCTTCAAGACCTCTCTCCTCAAAATAGACGGGCGCATAATACCAAGCACATCTCCCGCGAAGAGGGGGGGAGCACCCGCACTTCCTGTGAAGAAAGCTGCAGCCAGAGAAAGCATACTGACATAGCGATATTCAGTATATCCCTCATTGATTTGGGTAGTCCATGATTTCAAGGGGAATTCAAGTTCAAATTTCCTGATACCCTGTGAAAACAAAAAAACAGTGTGCCCTCTCTGTGATGCCTGCAGGTTCAGAGAGTGAATCCTGCTGTGCCCTCCCCCACGCGGAGGATAGACACCAAAGGGAGCAATATCACATATATGCACAGTATCATCTCATAGTCCAATCGATTCTTCTATACTAATTCTTCATATACCTTTCTTGTTTCAACAGCTGTTTTTTTCCAGGTGAACTTCGAGGCCCGGTCCAGTCCCTTTCGAGATAACTCATTTCTCAGACTCTCGTCTCTGAGTATCTCCTGCATACTGGTAGCCAGCTCGTCCACTGTTGGGGCGGCCAGGACTCCCGCGTCTCCCACCACTTCAGGTAACGAGGACACGTTGGACGCCACTACCGGACATCCGCAGGCCATGGCTTCAACCACAGGGAGCCCGAACCCCTCATACAGTGAAGGATAGACATACAGATCTGCAGCACTGTACATGCCTGGCATATCTTCATACGGAATGTATCCTGTGAAAAGAACATCCTTTTCCAGGTGCAGTCTCTGAATTGTCTCGAGCACCGGCTTGTACCTCCACCCTTTTACTCCTGTCAGGACCAGGGAGTGAGGCATCCCGGATTCCTTCAGTCTCTTGAAGGATGTGACCAGTGTTGAAACATTCTTGTGAGGAGCCAGTGTGCCCGTGTACAAGATAACTGGTGTGTTGAGATGATATTTATCTCTTGTCTTCTTCACGATATCAGGATCACAGGGCCTGAATTCTGGGCCCACTCCGGGGTAGATAACCGTGATTTTGTGCTGGGGTACCCCAACCCGTGTTACAAGATCCTGTTTCGTGCTCTGGGACACAGCAATAATACGATCTGCAGTCTTTATGGTCCAGGGAAGCATTCTATACCGAATGCTATGAAGGAGGCCCGTATACTGGGGAAACAGGTACAGGATCAGATCATGAATGGTCACCACCTTCCTGCACTTCACTGGAGCCACCAGAGCCGCATTCTCAGGTGAATGGAGTATGTCAAATTCAGTTGTACGGCGTAGAGCCCCATTCACATAGAAGTGCCAGAGGTAAAGAGACTTACTGGAAAAAAGCCCCAACGGATTCATGATCACCGTGGGCACGTCAAAGGGCAGTGAGGGGTCCTCATAGGTAATGAGAGAGATATCTTCTGTCTTTGAGAGTTCTCTTACCAGGTGGTACACATAGGTTCCTACACCAGTTAGAGTCCTGTTGAGCCTGTCTGCAATGATTCCGACCTTTTTGTTCATTGGGTTCCCTCATGACTAAACCATCCCTTCATGGGGGTAAGTCTATAAAATGATATGGGTTGTCAACCCCTGTGAGAATACAAGAGGTTCTCATTTCACTGACAGGAATACTGCAATTCTCAACACAAAAATCTAAGGCTGGAGAGGGTCTTGAGGTGAACTACCTATGGAGAGTCTGTAATTCCCTCTCTCCAGCCTTTCTCTGTCATCCTGAGGGAGCACTTCCTCCTGATCGAGCTGTTTTCTTTCCTATTAGGCCGAGAAACCTCCCTACCGAGAAATCCCGGACCACTTTAACGAGGAATTTTACAGTTTAAAAATCTTTTTGTGAATAGATGTGATCTCATGTGATTTGTTGTGACATTATGGCAAGAATTGTTGATTCGCTGCCCCTTTTCAGACTTTCAGGGGTGGTCCTTCACAGGAAGAGACAAAAGAGCATGTCTATGGAACCTCACAGAAAAAGGTGAAATGAAAAAGGAAAAGGAAAAGAGAGGGAGGAAAAGACATACTTGTTCAGGGCTGACATGGCTTGTCGCATGTGTAGTGGCATGTCTGTTCACAGGTCGATTCGCAGGTGGGATCATCACAGGTGTACTCGCACGTATTGCCACAGGTTTCGGAGCACGTAGACGGACAGGTCTCGTCGTCACAGGTAGAAGGACAGGTGTAATCACAGGTAGAAGAACATGTTTCGCAGGTTATTGGACACGTGCTGAAGCATGTTTCACTACATTCTGTGTCACGCTGAGTCTTGATATCAAAAGGACTCACTCCGCAGCATGTGACACCTCCCATATTCATGGTACATCCTCTCTCCGTACTATAGGTGAATCCTGCCACGTGCCCGGGAAAGAAGTTTCTCTGATTGCTGACCTGCTGCATTCTAAAGATGTACAAAGGGGATCCTGCTGCAAGAGGACCGACCGTTGCGAGTGCTACGATGCAGAATGCACCGATAACACAGAGGGAAGCAGCCATTTTCTTCTTATTCATGTTTTCACCTCCAAGTCCTGCCTCAATCTCCACTATATTCAGGTAGGGCTTGTCTCTCGATTGGATTGAGCATGTATCATGCTCCCCGGTAGTATCGAGAGATGTGACCCTCTTTGTGTTCCGTATATTTATAGTTTTTAAGCGTGAAAATGGATACTTTTGTGTAATATGCTAGCTTATTATCAGGACCATGATGCATGGATCACATCTGTAGAGATCTCTTGCTACACCTGCAGTGCATGCGGGATCAGTCTGCAACCCAGAACGGTTAAGTATACAGACTGCAAAAGTGATCTGGTGGTACCATGCCTTCAACTGAGCAGAGCCGTCCATTGAAGAAGAAGGACTATCCCCGGCTGAAGCCTTTATTCAAAGAAATGGATGATCACATAGAGTTCATGAAAGATCTTGAAGTGACCTGCTTTCCAGCAGGTGCAGTTCTGAGTGTTGTGGCCTGGGTTCTCGTCTTCCTTCTGTTTCATCTGGGCTATTTAGAGTCTGAATCCTTTCCCGCGGCCATTTTCATTTTCATGGCCTATTGCGCTCTGCTGTTGTTTCATTATTTCCTATACCAGGATCTGAAAAGAAAACCCCGTAGAAAGACCCCAATACGCGTTGAGAAATATGAAAAACAAGATCCTCATGATATCATGCTGGAGAGTGGACTCTTTTGAGTGCTGCTCAAAAAAATGAACTATCGTGAAACTGAGGATAGCTTGGTGCTTCTTGTATTGCTCTGGGAAGTCACCAGCCGGATAGTAGGTTCCTCGTGACACTTCCGATTGAGAGTAAGGTGACGATAATCCTCCTCTTTTCTGCACTGAACTCAGGTTCTGCACTCTTCTAGGAATGTTCTTAACATACAGAGTCTACGAGTATACATGAAACCCTCAAAAAAATTGCTGGTTGCAGCTGTCCTGTTTGCTGCTGCCTCCATTCTTCAGGGTTACTCTGCTTTCTTATACAATGCTTCATTTCCTCGGGAGGTTCTAGTGATCAGACTCAATATACTTGCTTCAGGACTGTTTGCACTGGCTGCAGTGGGGTTCTTCATTAGATCGGTCAAAGAAAAACGGAATGAACCCATGCAGGAGGTGCACTAATATACCCGGAAGTATCATCTCATGAACAAAGCTCTGTACCATGAGGAGCAGTAACCCATCACCTGCGATACCTGCTGTATACGATTCCCACCACCTGACCTGCTGCCATTCCCATCATCCACAAGATAACTGGAAGGGGGTATGAATAACCACCATATTCCACCAGCAGTATTCCAATGACTGCCCCGAAAGCTCCTCCTAACCCCATGCCGATAGACCATTTGCCGCGTTCTCTTGTTTCTTCCGACTGCTTGTTCTTACGGTCTATCCAGAAGGTGATGACACCTGCTATCAGGAGCACAATCACGAGGATGAGTACAATCCACATCATGTGTGCTGTAAAGTGATGAAAGCTATAAATCTGTTGGTCTCCATTTGCAGTCACGATGCTTACCATGGACTCGTCCTCCCTATGATATCCCTCTTTTCAGATTGCATCTCATTTTGGAGGTGGAGAATCCAATGAACTAGAATTTCTGGACGAAAAAACGTCACGTTTCAGGACGCCCAGTGCTGCGCAGTCTCCTGGTTCTGGAGTGGCGTTGGTGCGTGGCTTTGTACAGATGGGAGGGGGAAATTGAATGAAAAGGACAGTAATGATAGATAACATCCCTGTTTGCATTGTAATAGTGAGTCTTTTCAATTAATAGGCAACTGATATGAAGCGCAAGTGCAAACATGCCAAAATGATCTGGCGATTCCTGAAAAAACGTGAGATAGTGTGTGATTTCGTGTGAAAGGTGCACAAATACATATATAAGGCAGCAGCAGGGATGCAAATGAAATGTACGAAATGAGTTCACTGAGGAAGCATGTGCCAGGAATAAGAGGAGTCCTCCTCACCAGGGATAGAAAGATACTGACTGTAGACCTGAACTGCCATGAGAACAGGAGATTTCTTGACAGGACTGTCTACTGCCTGTTCAAAGGTATGTATGGTAACCAAGGAGCTGGCTGTAGTGTCAGCACTGCAGAAAGCGACAGGTTCTTCATTCTCTTTCACAACTCATATGAGCTGGGGGTTGTAGCCTCACAGGATGTTGAAATGGCTCTCTTAACCACTATAGTGAGTCAGGAACTGGATCACTGAGAGGTGATCCCGGGAATAGAGAATACCGTATACGTATGATTCTCCGAGTATGTAAGCTTTGGGAAAAAAGAGTATTTCTCTCAGGAATCCAGTCTTCAGATTGGAAGGGATATCATGCATGAAGAAGAACACGAAAAGAAAGAAGAAACAATCAGTTATGAGGAAAAACTTTCAGCTCTCCACAGTCTTTCCAAGGAAATTGCCTTGGCACTGGATAAGGACCTCATATGTCATGCTGTTCTGGATGCGGCAGAAAAGGTCCTCAATTTCGGAAATATTGACCTGTACCTGGTGGATGAGAAGAAACGTGAACTTTATCTCTTTGAATGCAGAGGTCTCAAGGAACCTGAGATGGAGACAGTAATCCCCCTTGATGGTGTGAAAGGAATTACTGCGTATGTTGCCAGAACTCAGAGTCCTCTAAACATAGGAGACGTGAGAAAAGATAAGAGATATATCCTGGGGTTGAAAAATGCGAGGTCAGAACTCTGTGTACCTTTGAAGATCATGGACAAGACTCTTGGTGTTCTGGATGCTGAAAGCAAGAAGGTGAATGCCTTCTCTGAAGGGGACAAGACACTTCTTGAGATTCTGGCATTTTATGCCTCAATTGCTCTGGAAACTGCGAACTTGTTTGAAGAACAAAAGGGAATTCAAGAAATATACAGAACATTGGTTGATACCTCTCCAGAGGCGATTACTGCAACTGACCTCGAGGGAAAGATTACCTTCGTTTCTTCTCGTACTTTGGAGCAGTATAAAGTTGAGAACATCCACGATCTGCTGGGAAGAAGTGTTTTCGAACTTGTTGCATCCAGTGATCGTCGGAGAGCGAAAGAGAACTTTCAGAATGCCTTGAAAGAAGGATCTGTGAAAGACTTAGAGTATGCCTGCGTGAGAAGAGATGGATCGTACTTCATAGGGGAACTCAATGCTTCAGTCATCAAGAGTCCAAAGGGAGAACCAGTGGGCTTCATTGCCACAACTCGAGACATCACAGACCGCAAAAAGGCAGAGGAAGAGCTGCGTGCTTCCGAAAAGAGATTGAGAGAGTTTTTTGAAAATGTACTTGAGGGGATATATCAGACAACTCCTGATGGAAGACTTCTCAGTGCGAATCCTGCTCTTGTACAAATGCTCGGATATGAATCTGAAGCAGAGCTTCTGGGCCTGAATATTGCTACTGATCTGTACGTGGACCCTGACCAGAGAGAGAAGAATATTGAAAGACTGGAAAGAGAGGGACTTGTGAGAAATGTTGAGCTCGTTCTGAAGTGCAGGAACGGGCATCAAATAACAGTACTTGAGAGCGGGCGCCTTGTCAAGGACGAGAATTCCCGGGTGAAGTATCTTGAAGGAATTCTCACTGATATTACGGAACTCAAGCGAGCTGAGAAGCAGCTCAGAAGTCTTTTTGAAGCTAGCAAGCTGCTGAATTCTTCCATGGATATACAGGAAATATATAAATTTGTATCTGATTCCGTTCAAGATTTAATTGGATTTGACAATTTTATTATCTTCCTGGTCTCTGATGACAGAAAGGAGATATACCCAGCATATGTTTCTAAGGGACTTCGAGAAGCTATGAGAGGTGCAATTCTGAAAAGTGGAGAAGGGCTGGTGGGGCACTCCATTGAAACTCAGAGTATCTTGCTCCTGGACAATGCAGGCACAGACGAGAGGGGGAAGTGGATTCCCGGGACGGAAGTGTGTGTATCCCAGATACTGGTCCCTCTGATAGTGGAAAAGAAATGCGTGGGAGCATTACATATCTCGAAATCGGTGGAAGGTGCGTATGATCAAAAGGATATCGAGGTGCTCAGACCCTTGAGTGAAGTGATCTCTTCAGCTGTCAGGAATTCACGATTATATGATGAAGTGAAATCATTGAATCGGGAGCTGGAATTGAGAATCCAGAAGAGGTCAAAGAGAATAGAGATACTCCTGGACACGCGACAGAACCTTCAGAGTGAGAGGAACTGGGAGAAAGGGATGCGAACTATTGTGGAAAGTATGGTGAACCTGGG
>JACVGW010000045.1:1369-2711 GCA_018992565.1 Theionarchaea archaeon | reverse complement strand
TTTATTGACAGAACGAGAATTCTGGTTGAACCTGTTGCAGAAAACCAGCTGAAAACCAAGAGGACACACAACGTGGAGAATTCTGAAGGGTATATTGTGCTGGAGAGCAAGCCCCAGAAGTCTCTGGAGATCTTCATTGAGTTAGTTACGCACGGAGTGCCTGGATTCATAATCTCCAGGGAACATCCCCAGAAGCTCAGGAGAAACCACGGACTGACCAAGACTCCCATCTTTTGGCTGTCGCAATCAGAAGATCCCAGTGCCATGAGTCCCAATGACCTCTCCAAATTGAACTATATACTTCGAGGGTTTGTGGAGAGAACTGAGGAATCTGTGATATTATTTGACGGCGCTGAATATCTGGCAACGCAGACAAGTTTTGAAACCCTCCTCAAGTATTTGCAGGCCTTAAAAGACATTATCGTGACCAGCAATTCAATATTGATTGTTCCTCTTTTCAAAGATACGCTGACTCATATTGAGTTCAGCAGGCTGGAGAGGGAGTTTTGTGTCTTGTGAGGGTTACGTGGGCAATAGTTGGGTCAGTATGACTAGGGCCACTAGTTGATCAGTTGAAGGCTCTCCTTCTGGTCTCACTATGGATCGGTATCTTATATGGCCAAAGGGAAAGCTAACCTGCTTTCAGGCAAACCACAATCCCTCGATTTTGTAGGCTGTGTCTCCCTTCCTGTATACGAGCTTTACCGTCACGTCTTCCTTTTCATAGTGTGCCGTGAAATACACGATAACATAATCTCCTTGCTCTGTAGTTTTCCAGGTACTGAGGGATTGATAAGCACCCGCTTGGGAATATAATTTCTCTTTCACTTCCAGAAACTCCTTTTCTGGTATTTCCTTGACCATCTGTTCTGAGAAATCTCTTATGAACGATTGATAATCGCCAGTCTCTACGGAGGTGAGAATGTTTTCTGCCATGGGCCCTGCTCTGGTAAACCATTCTTGAGATTCTTCTCCTTCTATGAGGGTCTCAGGCTTCTGGCCAATACATCCAGTTGCCACAAGTCCCACAAATATCAGCCAGATTATGCAGATTTTCTCTACTTTTCTTGATATCATCATATCTCCTCTTGACCTCAATGAGATAGCGATACTTAAGTCTCTTTTCCTCCGCGTTGACAGCCCACCTTTCAGATTACTTATCCAAGCCAAGGTTACGGTGGATAATTCAGAAAGAAAAAAAGAGGAAAAGTTCAATTCACTATTCTTCTATCTGTCAGGAAATTCCTGGTTCAACCCACGTATTTTGCCCGGTATTTATATATGGCTATCTATTATGTTTTTTCATGAGAGACAAAGTCAATGAATTCTGGAGAGCTTCAGA